>JAWBAI010000018.1:0-2172 GCA_038816475.1 Desulfurococcaceae archaeon | reverse complement strand
AGCACATCGTACGTGAGCGGGTTGAACCTAATGTACGCTTCTACGTTGACACTCCAAGCTCCCTGAACAGAAGCTTTTCTAACGAGGTCTAAGTACTGCGAGAACAACCCACGAATGTATCCTATGAACCAGCTGAGCATACCAACGAGTCCTAGAACCATGAGTTCCTGAGTTCTCGAAACATTGTTGAGCTTGGAGTAAACGTTTATGAGGTGTTCGTAGGAGGCTGCAAGCTCCTTGATCATCTCGGGCTTAGCTCCCAGCGATAAAGAGTAGAGGAGCACCTCGACGAACGCAGCGTGGAATAAGCTGGGTGCATCTCTTATTAAATCCGCTTTCAGGTAATCTGATGTCTGTGCTAATACTACTTTGCGAGTAATGTTCTCCACGTCTCTTCCGTACTGAGGTGCAAGTCTCTCCATAACTGAGAGAAGGTTTTCACCGAGGCTGGCTGATACTGTAGCTGCATCAAGAGTCATTCTAATGAACTTATCGTATGTTCTGGCTTTCCTAAGCCATAGCTCAGAGTACGTTGTTACAGGTGCAACAAGTAGCAATGGTATAACTGAGAGCGTGAGTACCATGAAGGATGTATCCTTCGTGGCTACAATGTAAGCTCCCGTTGCAATCGCTAGTGTAGCTACTACAGCGTACACGGATAAACCAAGGTACAGTAGAATTCTCGGTGGTGTTATCTCAAAGGCTGAAGGATATATGCTGGAGGTTACAGCATACACCACGAAGAAGAACAGAGTGAAGAAAGCTAGGGGTAAAACAAGAACTGTTAACAAGTCACCACCGTACAGTGGAGCTACTATGACCAGTAGTATAGGTATAAACAAGTAGACGAACATTAGTACTCCGTTTATAATGGTTAGTTTTTCCACGAGACCGGAGAGTCTTGCCTCGAGCTTAGCGTAAACTTGTCCAAACGCCTTATCAGCAACCTCCTTGACTGTTCCAACGGATACGGCTACTGTGATCATTCTCCTGAATATGTCTCTAACGGTTGACGATGGGTGCTTTTCTGCTATAGCACTCATTGCTGTAATCAAAGATGTTCCCAGAACAGACGCGTACCTAACAGCACTCCTGATCTCATTGGACCACGACTTTAGCACCGAGCTCTTTTCAACAGCTTTGAGTATATCGTAGAAGGTTAAATGCGTTGAGCTTAAAACCTTGACCATGAGTAGCAGAAACGGTAATTCAATCTCAGCACCGGTTTTCCTTGAAGCAACTGTGAACTTCTCCTGTAGCATGGGTAGAACTGATGTAGTAGCGAGCAGAAGAGCAATGACAAAGGCTATCAGAGGTAGCCACAGCGGTATGAAACCGTAGGCAAAGTAGTACACTATACCAATAGTTGCAAAAACCAGTGCTAGGTAGCTTGCTACTTGCACCACCACTGCGTAGAGAGCTGAGAAACGAGGTGAGGGTGCTCTACCAGTGTAGAGTATTCTGCCCATCGATACCTTCTCCGATAAGCTTGCGAAGAAGTCGAACATGTAGCTGTGCAGGTACGTAGCTACAAGTAGAAGTAGTACCACGGGATAACCGTAGAAAACCGGTACACCAGCGATTCTTAGGAGAGCTCCAACTGTGAAGGAAACCACAACTAGTGTACCAAGTGGTATCCAGCCTCTATACTTTGCTCTCAAGCTTCTCACCGAGCATGCTGTACAGTAGGTTCGAGAGCTCACAAACATCAGGTGATTCCAGTGATGAATCCTGCTTCTTGGAGTTCTCGTATACTTCCATGATCACCTCTAGCATTGCTCTGTACTCGCGTTCAAGGTCCTCAATGCTTACACCATGGGATAATGCTACTCTCCTGAAGAACGGGAAGTTTCCTACGGGATTTTCTATCTCGGGGTTTCTGTAGGTGGTGTCGGTTTTCGGGTCGTAGAGGAAGAGCGGGTAGAGCTTAAGCTCGCCTGAGTTGGGGTCTACGTCGTGGATGTAGACCTCTGTTCTTCTCACAAGCTTGTCTTCTCTTCTCAGCGGTATAGTCTTCACGAATACGTTGAGAAGTTTGAGTGCTTGTGGGTTTACACTTATTGGTGGTGTTGTAAGCCTTAGGAGAGCTGATTCCGGGGAATCGGCGTGGAAAGTTGTTACTGCTCCATGACCTAGCAGTATTGCTTGAGCCCAGTCTCTAGCCTCTTCGCC
>JAWBAI010000017.1:0-3595 GCA_038816475.1 Desulfurococcaceae archaeon | reverse complement strand
ATTGACTCAAACTACCAGGTTCCCTCGTGGAGTAACAGAAACCCAGACGTAGTAGCACCAGGTGTGGAAATACTGTCCACATGGCCAAAGAACAGATATGCTTACGCTAGTGGTACGAGCATGGCATGCCCTCATGTGAGCGGAGCAGTAGCAATAGCGCAGGCAATTAGACTAGCAATGGGTAAGAACAGGCTTCACCCAGATCAGGTCAAAGACCTAATAACGCGAACAGCTATTGATCTAGGAAGCACCGGGTACGATGAACTATACGGTTACGGATTAATTGACGTTTACACCTTCGTCATCACCGCCGTAAGCGAACCATAAGAGGAGAGATAATTTCACGAGCAACTACCCCGTTCAAGTTTTAATTTCACACTACTTTTTCATCGCATTGCTTGGTCTCCGAGAAACCGGAGATCAGCTAGGATACGGTTCTTCACTCTTCAGACCCTGTTTTTCATCACGAATCAATTCAAGGTACACTCCATGTTCCATATATGAAGAGCGTGTTTAAAATAGTGCTCACCGTATTGGTGAATGCAATGCAATATGAGTTTCCGAGAAGAGTTTGTCCCAAGGTTTAGAGGGTTCTTCGGATATGTGAATAGCATCTGTTCGGCTTAGTGTTTTTAGCGATTAGTTCTATGCTTGAATCTGTAGGACTCGCGAGGTCGAACGAGTTGTTTGGAAAACACTATGTAGCTGATAGACTCGAGTTTAACCTAAATCAAGGCCGAGTAGTACTAGAAAGATTAAGTGGTGAACTCGTTAGATTATCGGTGAGCAGTAAGAACGGTGTCATGGAGAAGCTTCTTTACGTGAGCGAAAGCACTCCTATTTACACTAAGCCTATACCACCCTTCAGCGGACCATTGGATGTAAGCTGCCTTTACTTGGTACTGAACGAACCCATTGTTGTACCTCCCTTTGCGAAGATTGAGATGGTTCAAGAGCTACCGGTTGATTTAGGCGTGTTCCTTGGGGAGGTGATTGTAGCTACACTACCGCTTGGACGCGTAAAGTACGCACTATACGGTGTTCCAGATATGGGGGACGTTTGCAGGTATGCAGACTCTCAGATAAGAAGTAGCTACGTGGCGCTAGCAAAAGCTCTCTTAAGAATAACATCCACTAGCAAGAACACGGTTGAAGTTGGAAAACTCGTAGTACCAATCCAGAGCTCAACCGTAGTTTATACTGATAAAGGAAGCTTGTTCTTCAGCGATGTATCGGTGGATATCGTTACACCACACCATATTGAGGTGCACACTCTGGGGATGTCAAGCATAATTGATGGCTCACCTCAGTTAGAGTTTAAGGGTTCCGGGTCTACTTACATTATGAAGTTCGGTGCGTAGGGTATGAACACAGCAGAGCTTGTGAACCTACTAGGATTAGACTTGGTTGTTAGAATTGTCGCTGCAATTCTCGCGATCATCATAGCCTACTACATTGGGAAAGTAGCCGGGGATTACGCGAAGAAAGCTTTGGTTAAAGCTCCCCCCGAGGTAATATACAACGTTTCACGTGCAACGAGACTAGTCTTCTTAATCGTAGGTGTACTCGTAGCTTTATCAATACTAAGGATAGACCTAACGGGCTTTCTACTGGCAGCAGGTTTTGCAGGTATTGTAATAGGTTTAGCTGCTCAGCAAACTCTTGGAAACTTCTTCGCTGGGTTAACACTACTACTTGAAGGCAGGCTACGAGTAGGAGACTCAATCCGCGTGGATAACGACTGGGGTATTGTGGAATCCGTTGGCTTGATATCAACGCGCATTAGGCTGTGGAGTGGTGAAATCCTCACATTACCAAACAGCGTTCTACTATCCAGCAGGCTCTACAACTACACACCAGCTGTAGCTAGAAGAGCAGATGTTACCATTGGTATATCGTACCGCTCGGACATAGGTAAAGCTATAGATATCATTAAAAGAGTTCTCGACGAAAACGACCTCGTTCTCGCGAACCCTCCACCGGTGGTTATTGTGGATTCACTGGGTGAAAGCTCAATTAATCTCAAGGTATTGTACTGGGCTCCATCAGCGAGGTTCTGGGATATTAGGAGAACTATTGTAAAAGATCTGAAAGAAGCGTTGGAAAAAGAAGGGATCGAAATACCTTATCCTCAGAGAGTTGTGTGGTTAAAATCCGAGGCTCAGTAAAAGCCCATGTATACAGACGTGATTCCATTAGCGAGATCAGTACTAGGCCCGTTTATGTAAAGCTAGTTTGTTCACCGAGTAGAGCGTTAAACTGATAAACCCTGATCATTACAAATATACGGCTGGTGGTTATCTTGAAAAAAAATCGTGTACACGAACAATGCTCCTAAACCGGTAGGACCCTACAGTCAAGCTGTATGCGTTAATGGCTGGTTGTACGTTTCCGGTCAAATACCAATAGATCCTGCTACGGGCGAGCTAGTAAAGGGAGATTTCAAAGCACAAGTTGAAAGAGTGTTGACGAACATTAGAGCTATAGTTGAATCAGCTGGTGGAACACTTAATGATGTAGTCAAGGTTACAGTATTCCTGAGAGATATGAGTAGAATAGGAGAATTCAACGAGGTTTACTCCAAGTTCTTCGGTGAAAACCCACCTGCGAGAAGCGTTGTAGGCGTTAACGGTATTCCACGCGGAGCTGAACTAGAGGTTGAAGCCGTAGCATGGGTCAAAGAGTGCTCCTAGCAGAGGGGTGCAAGCTATGTCCGAGAAGCCTGAGTTCAAAGAGATCGCAGACAAAGTTCTCGACTGTCTAAAAGAACTCAAGGTCCATTATACCGAAGTGCATGTGTACCCTATAGCAAGTGGTTATAGAGTTGAAATTTACCCCACGTCGACCAGGGAATTCTA
This sequence comes from Desulfurococcaceae archaeon, assembly GCA_038816475.1. Classification (GTDB taxonomy): domain Archaea; phylum Thermoproteota; class Thermoprotei_A; order Sulfolobales; family Desulfurococcaceae; genus UBA285. The sequence goes on along the minus strand of JAWBAI010000017.1, from coordinate 737 downwards.
CGAAATTCTAGTAGAATGCATCTCCAAGACTACGGGTTTGAAAACCGTGATTGCTGAGAAACCGCATGGTTTGTACATTGTAGTAGTTAAAAAGGGTTAAACATGCTGGTTTCAAAGAACTGATCAACCTAGGTCCACGTGGAATAAGAAGGATTTCGCCACTGAAACAACGTGCTTATAAAAGTGCTTAGTTCCCTGAATATTAAGGACTACAATTCTTATTTCTGAGTACCAGGCATGGTAACTTCGTGCATATTATCAACCAGTTGATGCTCCATGAGTGATGAACCAAGGTTTATTGTTGACAACATGCTGGGGTCTCTAGCGAGATGGCTAAGAATCCTTGGCTACGACACAGCTTACGACAGGAACGCGGAGGATTGGCAGATCATCAGAAGAGCTGAACTCGAAAGGAGAATTGTTGTTACAAAGGATAGAGCATTGCACAACAAAGCACTTAAGCACGGTATTAGGAGTATTCTACTGTGGGAGGAAAGCATAGAAGATTTTCTAGCGCACCTAGCGTTCGCAACAGGTATTAGGCTTGGAGTAGACTTCGAGAAAACCCGATGCCCTGAGGATAATACACCTCTCGTTAAGGTCAACAAGGAAAGAGTTAAAGATCTTGTTCCACCAGGAGTGTACAGAGTACACCATGACTTCTGGATGTGTCCCAGATGCAGTAAAGTCTACTGGGTAGGAAAACACTGGAGAAAAATCGAGGAAATACTGAAAAA
>JAWBAI010000016.1:0-5642 GCA_038816475.1 Desulfurococcaceae archaeon | reverse complement strand
TAATCGAACTCCACGTAGCCCTCAACACTGTCCTCGATCGGTGCACTGAAGACTTCACCGCCAGGCATGTTGTTTCTTCCATCATCGTTGATCCACCTTCTACCGTCAACTCGCATTGTTAAGTCAACACCGGGACCCGTGAACCTCAGCTCAGCAACTCTGCTGAGAAAATCAGCTATTCTCTGCTGTCTACGCCCAATCTCAGTCCACGCTGAAACCGGGTTGTCCGTGTCAGCGTAGGTTGCATGGTAAACGAAGTTCTCGTACTCCTCAATGCTCATACCAGCCTCCTGAGCAAGAGCCCTAGTGGGGTATGCAACAACAACCCACTTGAGTTCACCGCTCGCACTTCTCCTCAGGAATATCTCCGTGAGCTCACGAGTAGCTTCACTCCTAGCCTTAATCCTCCCAGGGTCTACACCGGACAAAGGCTTAGTATGACTCGGTGCGTGAACCCTGATCATCCCGTGAACCCTCAGCATCAGCTCTCTTTCAACCGGACTAACATACCTCAGCACACTCTCAGGTGCATACCTGTAGAAAACCTCAACCAGTGATTCATCCGTGATCCTGACGAACGGGTAGCCACCCCGGGTAACAACCTCTCTAACAATCTCCCTCAGCAAAGGCAAAGACTCAACAGAACCCTCAACGGAAACCTCCTCACCCGGTTTAACACTAATGCAGTACTCAGCCACAAGCCTAGCCAAGTTCCTAACACGTAAATCAACCACGTTGAACACCCATATACTTCCACACGGTACATGTTAACAAGAACTCAGTAGAGCTAAAAAGTATAACTATAGACTAGAGCCACCAGCTGTAGCTTTTCGTAGAACATCGAGGAAAACCCACATCTCCTCCGGTTTACCAACAGTTACTCTAAGGTACTCAGAGTAGTTCTCAAAACCCTTTACACTATCAAAGCATAGTGTCAGCACCCCCTGTTCTCTGAGAGCACGAAAGACTCTTCCACACGGTTCACCTACGCGTATGAACAGAAAGTTTGCTCTACTCTCAGGGCTCCAGAAACCCAACTCCAGCAGTCTACGTCTAACCATGTCCCTGGTAAACTTTACTTTCTCTACAACCATCATCATGTACTCTCTATCCCTAAGCGACGCGAGCGCTACAGCTTGAGATAGAATCGGTGTCTCATACCCTATTCTGAGAGTGTTCAGAACGTTCATAGCTCTCCTACCCGCGATCACATAGCCGAACCTTGCACCTGCTACACTGAAAGCCTTAGAAAGAGACCTGGTAACAACCAAGTTGCTCAGCTCTGGAACAAGGTCCTTAACCGTAAAACCCGAGAACTCGTAGTAAGCTTCATCAACGAAAACCAGCTCTGCTCTATCCGCGATCTTCTTGGCAAAGTCGGGATCCTCGAACAGAAGATTACCGGATGGGTTGTTCGGATTAGCTAAGTAAACCAGTCTACCATCGGTAAGCCTGAGAAACTTCTCTTTATTAAGCTCAAAACTCCCGCTCAGTTGAAAGAGCCTGGTTGAAACCCCAAAGCTCTCCGCTAAGCTGTAGAGAACGTGGAAAGTTGGATGAGGCATCAAGAGCTCAAGGTTCTTCACCTTGGCAACAATCATCATTAGAAGGAGAGGCAGGGATGAACCAGGGTAAAAATCAATGTATTCTCTCGACACACCTGTGTACTTCTCGAGCTCGCAGAGAAGCTCCTCTCTAAGCTCCTCCACCTCGTACCTGTTCAGCCGATCAACGTACTTGCTTAAAATCTCTTTGACCAGTGGAGACGGAGGGTATGGAGATTCGTTTCTATCCAAGCGGATCAATCTCAAGCACCGCTGTCTCCGTGTGAAACCCTCGTGTACTTTAGATTTTTAAACTCATAGCATTTTTGAAAACCGGTTAGGGTGAACTCTACGATAGGGCTCTTGGACCAGGTGATCTTCGTAGTATACCTCCTAGCACTAGCTGTAATTGGTGTTTTAACAGCAAAGTACGCGAGAACATTCGAAGAATACGCGGTTGCAGGAAGAAGAATGAAGCTCTGGCTTGCTTTCTCAACAGTTGCTGCAACCTGGATTGGTGGTGGAATAACAATTGGTGTTGCTGGAAGAGCCTACGCAGGTAGATTCATAGGTGCTTGGGGAGTAGCAATAGGCTTCTCTCTAACACTATTCCTACTAGGCCTCTTCTACGCGGGTCCTCTCAGAAAGCTCAACCTGTACACACTTGCAGATTACTACACCGCAAGGTTCGGTAGAAGCTGGATTGGTGGAGCCTCAGCCGTTATGATGTTCGTTGCATATGTGTTCGCTGTTACAGCTCAGCTCACAGCAGGAGCAGTACTACTCTCAGCAGTCTTTGGCTGGGACTTCACAGTAGCGGTCCTCGTTACAGGTTTAATCATAATCTTCTACACATACCTCGGTGGACTCTGGGCAGTTGCATTAACCGATTTTCTTCAGCTGGTTATAACGTTCATAGGTATTCTACTAGCAGTGGGATTAGCAACTCATACAGTGGGAGCCGGCAAGGTAGCTGAGCTAGTGCAGAACTCTGGGATGTTAGACCCAGGAATCCCCCTGGCGATCAGCTTCTGGGCACTAGTCGTGGTTCTAGGACTTGGTGACATACCTGCACCAGATCTGGTTCAAAGAGTTTACGCGTCGAAGGATGATGGAACAGCAAAACTATCCTGTATTCTAGCCGGGTTTGCCTACATAGCAGCTGGTGTTGTATCAATGATCGTTGGTCTGATAATGGCTCACCTCAAGCCAGGCTTAGAAGACCCGCAAATGGCCTACCCAGTTTTAATAAAAACATTCTTACCCATGGGTATGGCTGGATTAACACTATCGGGCTTAATGGCAGCTGTAATGAGCAATGCTGATAGCATGCTGCTGGCGCCATCAATAGTCTTAGCTAAGAACCTCTTCAAGGACATTCTCTGGAAGAACTGGAGTGAACGAGAGCTGTTGAGAGCAAGCAAGCTACTCGTACTAGTTCTAGGAGCAATCTCAACAGCTATAGCGTTAACTAGGGCTGAGATACTGTACTGGCTAACGCTAGCATTCGACGTTCTCTTCGCATCCCTCTTTGTACCACTGACATTAGGACTATTCTGGGCTAAGACAACGTGGCAAGCAGCTGGGGCATCAATAATAGCAGGTGCAACCTCAAGATTAGTGCTCGAGGTACTATTCACAGCTGGTTACATAGTAGAATGGTGGATACCAAGCTTACTAGCACCAACGGTAAGCCTCGTAGTTGCAATAGCAGTAACACTAGTAACGTCGGAGTAACTCAGATCAAGCGTCTCCACCGTAAACACCATTTTTTCCTTACTGAGCAAATCCTCGATCATCGTTAAGCCTCGAGGACTCTACTACGTTCACTCTTCTCGGGTTTAAAGCGTTAGGTTCGCCGAGGAAAACTTCTGTTCGATGTCCAGCTTGCGTGAGGCTATAGTTGTTCTTGTTAACTGTAGCGTCCTCTATCGGTTTTCGAGAGTCCTATGAGGAGATTTCCACTTGATATATCAAACACAGCTACAAAACGTGCTTCGGGTTTTCGTACATCTTCTTGGGTACGTCTATTTGAACAATTTCACCGATGTTTACCACAGTTATTCTGTCAACTAACGTGAGAGCTTCGACTTGATCGTATACAACATGGATTATTGATAATACCAAAATTCTTTCAGATACCTATCTATTCAGAAAGGAAGTCCTAGTCATATAAAAAGATGAGTGAACTCGGAACTGTTACCACGCTGGAAAGCCGATTAGATCAGTACGCTCGTGCTTAATCACCGTTCATCGAGTAAGGCTTCATCACCGCTCTTCCAGCCCCACTCTGGAATTCTCAGCGTTAGACCCTCTTAACACTACTCCTCCGTTGTACATCACGTTACATCTCAGGGCTTGACCCAGGTGAAAGCCTCTGTTCGTGTTGTTCGCTGCTGTGGTTTAACCTCTTATTTAAACTGGTGCCGTGATCAACTGTTATCCTGGGTGATTTACGTGGAGTATACAACTCTTGGCTGGAGTGACCTAAGGATATCGAGGATTGGTCTTGGAACATGGCAGTTTAGTGAAGCATGGGGTGTTGTTGACTACGAGAAGGCTAAAGCCGTAATAGCCAAGGCTATAGAGCTGGGTATAAACTTCATTGACACAGCGATGGTCTATGGTAGAGGGTTGAGCGAGGAGTTCATTGGTAGAGCACTGCGAGAACTCGGTGTTAAGAGAGACAGCGTTGTCATAGCAACCAAGATACCCGGAGAATTCCTCAACCCCGACGACGTGTTCAAAGCCGTGGACAGATCTCTCAGAAGACTCGGCGTTGACAGCATTGATCTACTGCAGCTGCACTGGCCACCGTGCTGGCACAACTACCCAACAGCAGTGTACGCGAGAGCTCTCGAAAGACTGGTTGCACTGGGCAAGGTAAGCTACATAGGTGTAAGCAACTACCCTGTTGCGCTCATCGAGGAACTACGCTCAAGCTTCTCCTTCACAGACATCGTTAGCATGCAGTACAGGTTTAACCTACTGGAGAGATGGGCTGAGGTTGAACTAATACCCTACGCTGAGGCAAACGACCTAACGTTTATACCCTGGAGTCCTCTAGCCAAAGGACTACTCACAGGTAAGTACACAGCCGAGGCTAAACCAGAGTTCAAGGACCTGAGAGCAAGTGAACCACTCTTCCACCCCGAAAACCTGAGGAAAGCAAGTGAACTCGTAGAGGTGCTGAAGAAGGTAGCCGAGAAGTACAATAAGACACCAGCACAGATAGCATTGAACTGGCTAATAAAGTACAGTCCAACCATGGTGCCAATACCCGGAGCTAAAACCCCTGAGCAGGTTGAAGAGAACGCTGAAGCCGTTGGATGGCAGCTCTCATACGAAGACTGGAGACTAATAGACGAGGTCAGCAAATCCACGAAGATCACCTACGTAACATGGTAGCAGAGCAGTTCAGTTAAGGTAGCAAGCAAAATTAGAGAACACTACCTGCTCTTTTAGAACCCCCTCGGAGACCTGGGTAAGGTCTGTGTTGAAAATACAGGGATCCTTTTTTTGACGTAGGAGCATGCTCCTGGTTTAACCACCTTGGTTTGAAGTGTACAATGGATACCCCATTGCAGTGGTTTAAATGAAGTAGGTTTAACCGTAGTTCTAATTTTCCATTGGTAATGGTTTTGCTTCCTTTCTTAGCTCTCTAATCCAAGCGGATGATTCACTGTACCATTCCTTCGTAGAGTATACTCTAACGTCTATCTTGGGCTTCATTAGATCCTTGATCAAGCTGAGTCTCTCAAGGATGTTCAGTTCATCTACACCATCCACAACAAGAGCTATATCTACATCGCTTTCATCCGTATAGTGGTTGCCCGTGTTGTTTGTTTGGGTTTGTTTAGGTGTTTCTGGTTATCTTGGGTGTTGTTGATACGGGCTTCTCCCTCAGCACCTGCTCACCTATCGCAGGGTCATCGGGAGCTACATCGACGGGCACCACAGAGCCCGCCTCAAGGTATACATATATCCTCCCGCCCCTGATGGTTACTTTACCGTCATTGAGGCGGGAGAATAGGTTTAGGCAAGCTACGTAGTGTGAGTTGAACTCGAATCCACACTTCTTGCACTTGAACCTGTCGC
>JAWBAI010000015.1:0-10657 GCA_038816475.1 Desulfurococcaceae archaeon | reverse complement strand
GACATAGTCTCTTATTACTCAGCGTTCTTTGGAGATAATTGGCTTGAACACTACAAATCGCGTGTTCGATTCAGCCAATACTTATGTCTACACGAGAACGTAGCTACCTAAGCACCTCTTAGAGTCAAGGTTATCAACAGTTCTATTTCTAATCATGAATTTGTGTCAAGCAGTCAATATGGTCGCGGAATTATTGAAGAGTTGATAAACCTGCCGGAAGGAGTAAAGATAGAGCTACTTCGTAGCTGGTACATTGTGAACTTCACCTAGAGAAAACGATAAAGCTTTGTTTAGGATTTAGCGAACGAGTAGCTGATTACCTTAGCGTTTTCACATTGAAATCGGAGATTAAGCATGTAGAGACCCTCAACCAGTTCCACGTGTAGGATGCTTTAAACTCAGCTCTAATCGCCCCTGGCTACTTTCAAGTACTTAACGCATCTGCTATCTTGTCGTTATACCTTAATTTCATCTCATCCCTGAATATTGCTTACCTTGAATGGTGAAGTGATTTTCGTTAGCGTTTTATTTTGAATTGTACATTTTCTGGGGCTATTCTTCCGTAGTCTATGCTGATGAACTCTATGTTGCTTCCCCTAATTATGACCTTGCCCAGTCTCAGTGTTGGTTCTCCATTATTGTACTCAACGCAGTCCGCTAGAACAACGTTCATTACACCATCGGTTAACTCTAGTAAACCCACGTACTCGTATCCACCTTTTGTTTTCACCAAAACAATGTTTCCTTCAGCTGACTTGAGTATTTTCAACGGGTTTGGTGGTTTTGTGTTCCTTTGCTGTGGACTCAAAAAACCATTCCCCTTGATTCAACAGCAATTTCTCAGACACATAAATGTACTATGATAGGGTTTTTAAATAAATACTCTGACGGAGTTTCCTTGCTCTTGAATACGTGGTGTTGCAAAACATAGCTGAAGGTATATTAATTTTAGCAACATGAGTATTACTCCGTGCATAGTAAGAGGCTAGTAATCCATGCTAAGGCTGATCGTCATACTCGAAGAGGTTGTACTGATTATTTCCCTCCTGGGAATTCTGATGATCACTGTTCCGCTGATCGACGTGATATACGGAGAACCTCCTTCTACCTGGTTCCTAGTACTAGGTTTAACCTACAGCGTACTTGGATTTGCAAGCTACAAGCTCATCACACATAAATATAAACCTACAGAGCCAGGTCTCCTGGAATCCCTATGTGCGTACTCACTCATCTGGTTACTAGTTCCTGCCTTAAGCTCTATTGCTATGAGCTTAGAAGCCTTGCTACCTTTTGAAGACGCCTTCTTTGAATCCGTATCCGGGTTCACAGGTACTGGTTTAACCATCATGAGAAACCTCGATAGCACGAAGAAGGGTTTGCTCTTCTGGAGAGGACTCATGCAGTGGACGGGTGAACTGGGTTTTGTGGTCTTTGCAGCTGTAATAATGCCGTTCTTCTGGAGATTTGGCTACATACTCTACAGCATTGAAAGACCAGTGAGAATATCAGCTTCTCTGAGAAAAACCGCTAAGAGCATATTCTACATGTACTCTGTTATAACAGTCGTGGGGATAGTTATCTGCATATACCTTGGAGTAGAACCTCTTGATGCCGTTGTTCACACAATGACAGCTATAGCAACTGGTGGTATGAGTACCTACGATTCCAACTACCAAAGAGTTTTTGAGTATGCACCACTAAGCATATACCCCATAACAGCTTTGATGATACTTGGTGGAACGAGCTTTGTTATCATTGGCTACCTGCTGAGCGGCGAGTTTCGACGAGCATGGAGAAATGTTGAGTTCAGAGCTTACATGGTTCTATGCGTCTTTTTCACTCTACTATCTACTCTGGCTGTACTTCCAAGAGTTAACTGGTCACTGGAGAAGGCTTTAACCACTGGAGGTTTCAACGCTCTCTCAGCGTTAACAACAACCGGCTTCAACATAGGTAGTGTAGGCGAGCTACCGCCAGAGCTTAAACTAATCCTCACGTTAGCCATGTTCATTGGTGGTATGAGCTTCGCTACTGTAGGCGGAATAAAAGTTGTGAGACTCGTTGTACTCGTGAGCAAGTTTAAATCCCACGTTTTGAAGATGATAACTGGTGGTTTAGTAGCACCAAGTGTTAAGCTCGGAGACGAGGTTCTGGACGAGCACGAGGTGTCATCAACCGTTCTGTTCGTGTTTGTTCATCTGTTCATAGTACTACTAGGTGCAGGTTTGATCAAATCTATTCTACCAGGTATAGACTTCGTCGACGCGTTCTTCGAAGCAACCTCAGCTGCAAGCGCTGTAGGATTATCAACCGGAGTAACGTCTCAGCACATTCCATTGAGTGCTAAGATTGTTTTGATCTCGCTAATGTACCTTGGTAGACTTGAGTACATTCCTCTGCTAACACTAATAGGCATTGTAGTAGCAAGAAAGTATAGAGTTGTCTTGAAGTAACACGGGTGTTAAGATGACGACCCCGGATTTCTGGCTCGAGGAGAAGATAAGAATAACAGTTAACGAGCTTAAGTACGTTAGAAGCGTTGACGGATTCCTTGTTAAACTATCATCTCTTCTCTATGATATACAGGACGAGTGTCTTGGAGACTCCTCTTGCACTAAGTCCTGCTTAGAGAAAGCCCTCAACCACCCCATGCTCAGAGAAGAACTTTCGAAGCTATCATGCTACGTTGACATGGTCGAGAAGATAGTCACAAGCGATCCACGCTTCAAGTCTCTGCGCGACTACGCAGATCTACTCATAGGTGTTCTGAGAGGGATCGAATGCGTAGGTAGTCTACCAGAGGTTTCCAGAGAACCCACGTTCAGAATAGAGAGAAAGGAAACCGCTGAACAGGAGATTGTAAAACCAGTGGAAAAAGCTAGAAGAGTGAACTGGAGTAGATTAGTCGTTTACATATCCATCGCTGTAGCAATCGCACTCGTGATCACCGCTCTACTGAGACTGCTCCTTTAGCTAACCGGCTACCTCTGCAACAACCTTCTTGAATATCTCTAATCCTGTTTTCGCCTCTTCCTCAGTGATCACCAGTGGTGGTATCAACCTCACGGAGTTTTTGCCACAGGGTAGCATAACAAGACCGTTCTCAAGTGCTGTTTTAACGACTCTATTTCTAACCAATGGATCAGGCTTCTTCGTCTTCTTGTCAGCTACGAACTCAACACCCCAAGCTAGTCCCAGACCTCTTACATCGCCAACCTTCTCATACTTATCCTTGAGAGGCATCAATTCATCCTTAAATAGTCCTTCAAGCTTCTGCACGTGAGGTAGCAGTTTCTCCACCACGTTTACAGTGGCTAATGACGCTGTACAAGCTAGCGCGTGTCCTCCGAATGTGTTACTGTGAACTCCGGGTTGCTTGAAGTCCAGGTCTGCTCTGAACACGGTTGCACCTATTGGAATAACTCCTCCACCAAGAGCCTTCGCCAGTGTTATCACCTCCGGAGCTACGTTGAAGTGCTCTATAGCAAACATTCTCCCGGTTCTTCCGAGAGCCATTTGAACTTCATCATCGATGAACAGTATTTCGTACTTATCCAGCAGCTTCTTCAGCTCCTTGAAGAAACCCTTTGGTGGTACAACGTATCCACCTTCACCCTGTATAGGCTCAGAGATCACGGCTACAACCTCGTCCGGTGGAACAAGCTTATCCAGGACGTAGTCCTCGATGAACTCTACAACCCTGTTGATCAGCTCATCCGGGTTTTCGTAACCATCGATATGCCATGGGTTTCTATAGGGGTTAGGGAAAGGCACGTGAACTACGCCAGGCATCCATGGAAATACACCCTTCTTCTGCACGTTCTTACTTGCAGTTGCAGCCAGCGAACCCATGGTTCTTCCGTGGAAACCGCCGTAGAATGCTATGATAAACTTCCTTCCAGTCGCCTGTCTTACGAGTTTTATAGCAGCTTCGTTGGCTTCCGTGCCGCTGTTCGAGAAGAACACTTTTCTCGGCACATTCCCAGGAGCAATTGTAGCTAGCTTCTTGGCTAGTTCAACCTGGTAGGGGTTGAAGAAGTCTGTTCCAGCCGCGTGAGCGATCTTCTCGAGTTGTTCTATCACAGCTTTCTTAACCTCAGGGTGTGTTGGATACCCGAGATTACAAACGCTAATACCACTTGAGAAATCAAGGTACCTGTTGCCATCAACATCTATTAGCCAAACACCTTCCCCTTTTTCTACAACAAGTGGCAAGTTCTCCGGGTCATGAGTTGTTGTTGCAATGTACTTGTAGTGTTCTTCAATCCAAAACCTCGACTTCGAATCCGGTGAGCCTGGTTTTATTTTCACCAGGGGCTTCAATAAGTAACCACCTATACCATTCTTACAAGTATGAATAGATATGTACTAGTTAAAAAACGCTCAAACCTCAATGATCGTTACTCATTTTAATCTATAACATCTGAACCTATCTCTTCGTATTGCCATTTCCCGAAATACGAGAACAGAGTTAGGAAATGGAAATCGCTGCACAGCTTCTTACTAATGACCTCTTACTCGAGCTTAGCACAGCTAGAGTTATACTCGAGTTTAGGAAGCTACTACAGGGGCTCGGTTTGTTCTAGGGGTGCGATCAGAGACCTGTCTCCTAGCGAAAAGTTGTAAATAGCAAAGATGATCGGGGATGCTGAGAGAAGAGCTAGGTTAAAAGAAAGATCGATCTATGCATCTTTGTTGCAAGTGCTCGCATATGAAGCAAGTTCCTTCAGTCCTATGCACTACTATGCGTTAAACCCGGTGAGAACACTGGTCTGAACAACCAAGCTCAAACAAAGTTTGTTGAAGCTAATTCCCTGGGGAAACCCTAGAATCACTGCTTCTTCTCGCTTTTCTCCAGCTCTCTTCTGACTTCGTCTCTTAGCTCTTTTATCCTCTCAATCTGCTCTTTGACTTTTTCAAGCCACTCTCTCGAGGCTTCAATACCTTTATGCGTAAAGAACGCTACTGCTTCACTTCTGCTTCTGAATATACCAGCGTCCACGAGCTCGTCTATTATTCTAGCGTCTTCTTCTCGTAGTCTAATCGATGATACAACCGTTGTTGCTGTTTCCAGTGTTCTTCCGGCCTCCTCTATGCTTCGTTCAACGGTTTCCTCGATTTGCCTGGCGATTCCTTCTACTTCTTCACTCAGTATTCTCACTAATCTTCGAGGTAGCATCGTCAAAGCCACCCAGTAATGACCTCTCCTGAACCTGGGTCTCGGATGGACTCCCTCAACGTACTTTACGAGTTCTTCAAACTTCCCACTGAATTCCTTTATGAGATGATTTGTTCTCTCCTCCAAATCTCTAATAGCATCAAGAGCTTCTTTATCACGAGATTTTTCAGCTTCAATGCGCAAGTCTCTAAGTTTCTCTCTAGCTCTCAGTAGATCGCTTTCAAGAGATTCAACGATGTGCTCTAATTCTCTATAGAATTTCTTAACTCTTCTCGGATGCACTAGGAACGTGGAAACCTCTCTTTTAATGTCGTCAAGTGCTTGTAAAGCTTCACTGACGGCTTCTTCGATCGCGCTCTTTACCTTTTCTACTTCGTCCTTGAGACTGGTCACAAATACCACCATACATGTAAGTTTGTAAGATCCCTTAAAAACCTACAAACTATGTACCTTACATATCTAAATCCTTCAACGTATATATAGTACCTTGTTTCAATGAGTTCTATTAGGATGACGAAGGCTGTACTCGCAGAACTGTGAAGAATCCATTGAATGCTGACTACTTCCTGGAGAACGCTTTTGAAGATCTCCTCTAGGAGCACAGTAGTGGTAGTAAACCGTGCTATTTCGGGTGCCCACTTTAAGTTCAAAACCAGTTGGTAAACCATTTGCTAACTCTATTTATTCTAGTTCGCATTACATTAATACCATGGAGGTAAAGCTTGGTTCTAGCCGTGGTACTAGCGGGCGGTGTTGGCTCAAGGCTCCATCCTTTAACAAGAGTGGTACCTAAGCCTCTAATACCTTTCGCTGGTTCTCCACTTGTAGAGTACATTGTAGATAAGCTTCTGAGAGAAGGCTTCAAAGATGTTATTATAACTGCTAAGTACCTTGGTGAGCAAATAGTTGAGTACTTTAAGAACAAACCCGGTGTTAAACCTCTGCTATTGAACTCTAAGGATACCGCTGATGCTGTTAGGCTTGTTGCTGACCACTTGAAAACGGATTTCATCGTGTCAATGGGTGATGTGGTCACCGATATACCGTTCAATCAGTTCTTTAAAGCGCATCGGGATAAGGGTGTATTAGCTTCCATTGCTCTCAAGCAGGTTGACAATCCATTACCGTACGGTTTAGTGTACGTCGATGAAAAAGGTTTCATAAGCCTTTTCACGGAGAAACCTCGATCTCTAGAGGTTTATCTACTAACGCTATCGCACTACCGGGTTAAGGGTTCATCCCTATATAGCAACCTGGTAAATGCTGGTATATACGCGTTCAAGAAAGAGATACTCGATATACTCGCGAGTAACCAGGGTTTAATGGACTTCGGTAGGCATGTTTTCCCATACCTGCTGGAAGCTGGGTACATAATTTACGGATGGATAGCACCCGAGAACACTTACTGGAACGATATCGGTAGACCCTCTGTTTACAAGGAGGCCTTGTGGGATTTTCTGAGCGGGAAAGTGAAGAACTGGGCTCCGAGAGGCGAGAGTGTTTCAGCTGGTGTTTACCTCGCCAAGAATGCTGAGGTTGAGGGTACCTTGTATCCACCAGTGTTCATAGGTAGAAACGTGGTGGTAGAGCAGGGTGCTGTCGTTGGACCCTACGTGGTACTCGAGAACGGAGCTGTTGTTAAGAGGGGTTCAAGATTAATGTACAGTGTTGTATGGCACAATACCATCGTGGAAGAAGGAGCCCAGGTGTACGACTCGATCATCATGAACAACGCTGTGTTAAAACAAACCGTCAAGATAGTATCATCGATTGTTGGAACAGGGTGTAGTGTAACTCTCGACCTCTACAATAAATCCCTTGAACCATGTAGCGAGGTGTCACCCCATGCACATAAAGGGTAAACCCTTCAGAGACCTAACACTAGAAAAAGCCGTTAGACTAGGAGCTGCGCTGGGTAAACTCGCTGGAGCAGGAAGCTTGGTTATCAGTGGAAGAGACGCTTCACCGGTCTCGAGAATGTTCAAAAGAGCTATCACAGCTGGTATAATGAGTGCTGGAGTTGAGGTTATGGACTTCCACGAGTCGCTTCTAGGCGAAATATCCTACGCCATCAGGAGATTCGGTGGAAGATACGGGTTCATGGTTGAGCAGGATCCAGCCACGCCCGGAAACATCGTCATAAGAGTGTGTAAAACTCCTGGGTACGAGCTTCGGGGAGCAGAGCTCGAGAGCATCTTGAGCGAATCCGAGAAAGAAATTGAAGAACCGGAGAGAGTGGGTTGGATCATCTACGCAGAGTACATGCATAGACTTTACTCATCAGCTGTATCATCCTTTGTTAAATCAGACGCTGTGTCCTCCGCTAAAATAACCACTGTTGTGGGACCTGGTTTAACTCCACTAGATGTTATCCTGAGGGACTTATCCAGCGATCTAGGAATAAATCAGACGCTGATAGGTGTAACCCTGAAAGCGTGCATACATCCATCCATAGAGCTCATGGAGGATGTCGAGAAAGTGGTTGATGCCATAGGAGCCGATGTAGGAGCAGTGTTTAGTCACGATGGTTCATCGATAGTCGTTTACAGTACATCTACAGGATACCTAGTACCGGGTGAACTAGCACTGGTTTTATCCGAGAGGTACCCGGCTGGATCCAAGGTACTGGCTTTAAACCCTGTTCAGAAAACCATCGTGAAAACCCTGGTAGGTAGAGGTTACGATGTCATAGTTGTCAATAGCGTGGAAGAGTACAACACTCTTCTGAGAAGAGAAAGACCTGTTCTATCCTTCACACCCCAAGGCGAGTTTGCATCACCGATCTTCAGCTTATGCGGTGACGCTGTTGTAGCTTACGCACAAGTACTTGAAGTTCTCTCAGAGCAGGGAAAACAAGGGTTCACTAACATCTTAGAAACGGAGCTTAAAGCTCTAGGAGAACCCGTGAGCAAAGAAACGGCCCTGACTCTATGCAGGGAGAAGGGTGCTATTACACTCTGGGGTTGTTTACTCGTGGAGAACAGCACGGTTACGGCATTAGTATACCAGCCGAGAACAGGTGCATTCCTGAAGATCAGGGATAGTGTAGCACCACCTACAGGCCATTAGATCACTCGCTGAAAACACACCTTTAACCTTCAGGTTGCATTTAGTATTGTTGAAGCCGGTGTAAGAATTGCTAAACATCAGAATAAGAGACAACATTGTTGTAGTAGATGAGAAACCGTACAGCGTTTCCGAGATGTTCATTCATGGTAGAGCCACCGGGTTTGTAAAGCTCAGCAAGAGCACAGGTTTAACTGGAGATTTAAGCGTGGAAGCTTCGAGATTTACGTACGAGTACCCAGGGGTTATCATCATTGGAGAACCATTTAAACCATTGAGCTACAAGATCGAGGTAGTAGAAGATAGGAAAGGGTTGCTCATTAGAACACCGAGTAAACTGCACGCGGGGATGTACGAGGTAAACGTAGTACTAGAGAATGCTCGAGTAGCGATGATGGCCTTACCGACATCTCGAAAACTCCTTATGCACGTTCACGGCGCATCTGTGCAAACCAGAGAGAAGTTCATGGTATTGGAGATATCCGTTAGAGCTCTCGAAGAACCTGTGGAAGCCAAGGTAACACGGGTATTTTTGGAGTAATCCTCTTGTGCCTGCTTGACCTATGCATACGTAGAATTTTCTCAAACAACTCGTACGTTAAACCAGTGGCTTCAACTGCTTCTTCAACGCTTAAGCCCAGGTCGATTAATGCGTAGAGTGCTAGGTCTATTTCATCGTAGGTGTAACCGAGCTCCCCATGAGCAGTATGACCTCTAAAGAGTCTTGGTGCACTGGGTTTGTCGACGATTCTACTTGGTAATCCGATCCTCCTAGCTAGTTCTCTAACTTGCGTTTTGTACAAGCACCCGAGTGGTAGGAAATCTGCTGCGCCATCACCGTACTTGGTGAAGTACCCGATCAAGAGTTCACTTCTATCACCGCTTCCAGCTACGAGTGCACCATGTTTGTTCGCATAGTAGTAAAGAATGTTCATTCTTACTCTTGCTCTAAGGTTACCTGTAACTATGTCCTCGCGGACCTCTACAAATGGTACTGCACTGTACGCGTCAACTATTCTGTCGATGTAGAACACGTGAAACTCCACGCCGAAGTGTTCGGCTAGTTTAACAGCGTCTTCGACATCCTCCTGCGGAGTTGCTCTCGAGTCCGGCATTATGAGCGCTACTACCTTATCACTGGAGAGAGCCTCTGTAAGTAGAGCAAGAAGTGTTGAAGAGTCTAAACCACCACTAAGCCCCATTACAACTTTACTAGCCCCAACTCCGTTTACAAAGCTCTTGATGAAGTCTGTAAGAGTTTCTACGACTGCGTTGTAGGGTATATTGACTACGTCGTTGATGGTTATCCTCAACAACTACCCCCTCAAGGGTAAGATGACGTCTACTTAAAAAATTAATGTGGACTCTCCTTCTAGTCTACTACTCTTTTAACGTCTTTGATCAACCATCTGTAGGCTATTAAGAACGGTTGCATTAGCATTACTGCTACAATCTTAACGTAGGCTCCTCCCGTTATTATCTCCGGTAAGACTTCCCATGGAACAACTAGCGCGAATGCAGCTGGGAAGAATATCAAGCTGTCAACTACCATGTTTACAACATCGCTTGCAATGCTTCGTACTAGAACGAAAGTTGTAATTGTCTTGATGTCCCTGTAGGCTTCTCTGTACCTCGTGTAGAAGTACCTCTTGAGATCCGCGAAGATCTTGGCATCCAGCGTATTGGCTATCCAGAACGCTAGGTAGCTAGCAAAGACTATTCTTGGAAGAGGAACTAGGAAGTATCTCCAAGCTTCTTCGTACACGTCTGGTACTCCCATGGCATCAAGAGCTGGTTTCTCGGATGCAACATGCCAAACCATGATGCTAGCTACTACGTTGACAAGCAGTGTTATAATTATCGCTGTGTAGGTTGCTCTTCTACCGTAAACCTCGTTTATCATGTCCACTATTTGTGCTACAAACGGAAACATTAGTGTTGCACCAGCTGTAACGACCACTGCACCCAGGAGCTCGTACTCCACCAGTCTTGATGCCAGCATGTTGCAGACCACAATGAATGACGCGTACAGCGCTACGAGCACCGGATAACCGTAGCTATCGCGGTAGTGTTTCACCAGCCAAGCTCCTGCAAGTGTTGAGATGCTCAAGCCCAGAGTCCAGTAAGCCCATACCTCTATCACACGTAATCACCTACAACCGTATCCCGCTTAAGATCCGAAAGCCGCTTTAAAGCCTAGATTTAATGAAGCATGTTAACAGGAACAAACTAGGGTATTTAATTCATCAAGCTCTCGTTCCGATTCAAGAGTTCTGTAAAAATCAACACATAGCTCGCGTTCACGATAACACCCCTGAGCATGAAATGAGTGTTTTCGAAGTTTCATGCTTGTTTTTAATACGTTACCTCTCGCTATTCAATTGAAACTCCCAGTAGGTTCAAGCATATGCA
>JAWBAI010000014.1:0-11237 GCA_038816475.1 Desulfurococcaceae archaeon | reverse complement strand
ATGCCATGCTCGTACCACTAGCGTAAGCATATCTGTTCTTTGGCCATGTGGACAGTATTTCCACACCTGGTGCTACTACGTCTGGGTTTCTGTTACTCCACGAGGGAACCTGGTAGTTTGAGTCAATGGCTCCAACAGCTATTACCTCGGGGTATGCAGCGGGGTAAGACGGGTTTGCAGCACCCTCGTTTCCGGCTGCTGCTACGAGAACTACTCCATAGCTGTAAGCGTACTTAACAGCATCGTATAGAACGTTGGAGTGCGGTCCACCGAGCGACATTGATATAACGTCCGCATCGTCCGGTGTACCTGCTACTCCATCTGGCCCCTTGGTAGCCTCTACAATGCCCTTGGCTACGTCGCTCACGTACCCGGACCCCGAGGCATCTAGTACTCGAACAGCATATAATGTTACTTTTGGTGCTACACCAGCTACACCAATACCATTCAGTCTTGCCGCTATTATTCCAGCTACGTGTGTTCCATGCCCGTTTTGATCATTACAGTTTCTAAGGTTTGTTCCTCTGTAGAAGGTTCTTCCGTTTCTTAGAGAGACTATGCAGTAAACCACCGCATTACGGAGATCTTCATGAGTGTAGTCTATACCTGTGTCGAGAACAGCCACTTGAACATCGCCGTGATATCCGAACGCTGCATCCCCATATGTTTCGTTGAGCATCCATACATCTGTAACATTTATTAGTTCTAGGTTCCAGCGAACCTCACTCACAAGATGAACAGGCTTATCAACTTCAATGTACCTTATAAAGGGAAGTTTAGATAAACGAGTTATAGATGAATGTGGAACCGTGAGAACGATCGCATTAATCTCCGGGATTTCCAGTTCTACTAGACCGTATCTAGAAATTTGCGTCCTAGCTCTCTCGTAGTCTCCATTTACGCCAATGATCACCCTAATCAACTGTGCATCTGCATGTACATCAATGCTTGCAAAAACCGGTACTACCAGAACTACTATTAGTATAGCTACAAGTAGTCTTAACAGTCTATCCACAATTTCACCTGCATAAGGTACATAACCACCAGTATATAAACCTTGCTGATCTAATGATTTATAGTTAGCTATGCAATGAAATTAAAAACTTAGGGGTACTGTTGTTTCTACGACAACGATGAATGAGGAAACATGGAGCAAATGTGAGGTTAAAGGATGAGACTAAAGGACTACCTGGTAATACTATGCAACTGCAAATGTGTTTAGAGAGAACATATTCTCGAAGAATCAATGTGAATACCGTCGAACGTGAATGCTAAAAGAGAGTAAAGATAGGCTAAAAGGAGTAGTGTACAGTTGATTACGGGGTCTCTTTCTATTCCCTTACTGCACAAAACACCATGGTTCTTTTACGTTGCTAACTTGGTTCCAGCGTCTTAGTTATTTTTCCGATGTATTCTTTGAGTACTTCAAGGGGTTCACGCGTTGTAAGAGATTTTCCCTCCAGTAGTAGAGCCATTAGCTTCTTAACTACCCTCTTAATATTGCCTTCGCTGAGAGCTTTAGCAAGTTCTTCGGGTTTTACAGTTTTTACACCCATCTCTCTCAGTGTATTCACAGCTGCGCTGGATACTGCGTGAACACCTCGGGATTCGATGAGCCTTGCAAGTGTGTCTTCAAGAGTTCTCTTGAGCCTGCTCAGCTCGACGACTAGGTTTGCTCGCCAGTCTCCCATGATTTTGGCGAGCTCTTCTCCCAGGTCCTCGCATACGAGAACAGCTGCCGATTTCGCGTCGTTAAGGTACTTTGCGTTCATAGCTTCTGGATAGTAATCGGACTCAAGCTCAGCTATGATAGGGTTTTCCGGGTCCCCGGTTTCTAGGTATGCGAAGTATGATCTTACGATGAGGCTTCTGCGAGCGTCCTCGTACAGCTCCTTCAGGCTTTTGGGTTCAAATAGGGGTGGTGCGTTGTAGTCGATTAGTTTTCTCGTTTCACTCCACGTGTAGAGTTTCCCGTCCGGGCTTCGGGCCATCAAAACGTACAGTTTGTACTTTTCAACATCCGCTCCAATGGGGTAAGGTGGTCTAGTTACCGCTGGCTCAGGTCCTTCCAGAACAAACGTAAAGGTCCAACCTCTGTACTTATCGAGCCTTTCGTATAATCCATCTTTCTCAGCGATCCTGTCTCCTATCTCAACGTAAGGGTTAGCTATTGACTCCATGGGTTCAACCACTAATCGCCCCTTCATGTAGTACGTGTTGTGTAGAGCATACCTGGTTGCAAATATCCAGCGATTGATGAGTGGGTTGTAGTACGCGGTTAACTGCCATCCATCTATTCTAGCGGAAACCTCGCGTGGGTTCTTCTCGCTGTACTCTTCCGGTGGCAAACCCGGAGACTTATTGTAGCTGAGTGCTTTGTTCATGGGAAACGCTAGAACCTGCATGGGTTTCTCGTTCTCAAACAGTATGATTGTACCGTGAGCGTGAAGTGCTAGAGGGAACAACCTGAACGGTACGTTGACTCTCCACGAGTATAAGCACACTGATGTACTACCTAGGCTAGCACACTTCTTCTCAATGTAGTTCCTAAATACCTGCCAGTACCTTTCCATAACAACGTTAAGCTTCTTCGTGGGTTGCCCAAGGATCTCCCCTACACGCTTGATCTCCTCCTCGCTCGGCTGGTAGTTCTCGAAGTCAACTCTGTATACAAAGTCCTCTACTATAAAAACGTAGTTCACCGGGGTTCACCCGGGTAACCGTCCCAGGGTACCGTAAGTTAGTAATTATTTTTTGCTGTTTTACATATCTTACTTAAAAACAGCTTATCTTACCGCGGAGAACCGAGGTTCGATCTTTAGAGACTTTACTTCGAATGGTAGTAAGTGCAGTTCGAACTCGTCTGTATGCTCGACTAGAACACCTGTTTCTTCCAGCTCCACGATGTTTGTTTCAACGACCCTGCTGGCTGAAAAACCTAGTTTCACTTTAACTTTTATGTCTCTAGGATACGGGTTGTAAAACCTCAGCACGAAGGCATCACCGCTGTGAGAGTACTTTAAGGCTGCAAGCATAGCATGAGGCGGCGTAACTGTTATCGCCGAGAAGCCCTCGAGAACCCCTTCAACGAGCTTAACCACCGGTTTGAACACTAGTTCACGCGCGATTCTCGGAACCTCGGCTTTCTCGTAGTCACCTTCGTGCGGGTACAAGTAGTACGTGATGTCGAAAACACCAATATCACTCCAGGGATTGGGGAAAACGGGTGATCTTATCAGTGAAAGCGACACGTCGCCTTTGATCACCGAGTACCCATGCCTGGATGACGCGACTATAGCAAAACCCTTCGTACCATCTGAAACATCAACCCACCTTAAGGCTGGAGCTTCGAACATCGCTTTCTCCCAGCTTGTTTCAAACCTCGTTGACCTCTCAATAACACCAAACGGTATGTCGAAGTGCGCTCGTACGGCGTCGATGGTTGTCTTAAACCAGTGCTTCACGAGAACACCCTTACTACTCCATTTCAATCTACTCCTGATCTCAACAACTGGACTGTCCTTGTAGAGGCATAGAGTTTGCTCCACTAATGATTCTTCGAAGCTCTTGGAGAACCTGATGCAGGAAACGAGTGGACCCTCAACAACGACTCTGGGTTTTTCCGCGATGCTCATTTCCAAGCCTTGCACAAGGAAATCACTTGTAACCTCCCACGCGTCGAAAACACCGGGTTTATCCACATGAACTACTATCTTCGCTGGTTCTCTCAGTAGCTCGATGTTTCCGTGTTTAAGCACTAATGACGCTATGTTACCATTCTCATCAACCATCAGTCTCACAAACTCGTTCTCCATGATAATCCCCTTACTAGTTCGCTCCACACTTACACCATCACTCTTGGCTTCGCAGACATCGCTCACAAGATTGTAGACTGTTAAACCCAGAGGTTGAGCCCTTAGAACCACGTAGTAGCCATCCTCGGTTTCCTGACACTCAACGTCAGCAGGTACACCAGCGTTCTTGGGCAACTTAGCCACGAAGCTGAGAACCCATGGATGAAGGTTCACCACAGCAATCGTTCTTTGCCCTACGCTTCTTCTAGTGATTCCACCCAGTACCTCTTCGATGATCCTCTGCGAGCGGTTTGCAACATGCTCTAGTTCTCTGATAGCATCATCGTATACCTCTTTGATCGACGAGCCTGGTATTATGTCGTGGAATTGGTTAAAGAGTAGTAGTTTCCACAGCTTATGGAATTCAACTGTATCAACGAGTACACCCTTAACCGCGGATGCAGCGCTAGCAAAGGCTTCAGCCGTTATGAGAGCAACCTCTGCGTTCACCATGGCATTCTTTACTGCTACATTGGTTGTGAAGGTACCTCGGTGAAACTCTGGGTAGAGCTCTCCGCTCCACACGCTCATCTTGTCAGTATATCTCTTGATCATTTCAACATACTCGTCCTCAACGATATTCCTGAGGCTTGGTAAACCTGGTAGCATGTTGATCAAGCTCACCAGTTCAAGCATCTCCCTCGTTGGTCCTCCACCACCATCGCTGTAACCATAAGCGTAAACCGTGAATGGAACAGTGTTCTTCTCCTTGTACTTAATCCAGTACCTGTACACGGAGTCCGGTGTTAATGACTCACCGTAGCTCGTGATCAGCACTTGGACAGGTACGATCGTTCCATCGATCCCTCTCCATTTGAACGAGTGATAAGGAAACTCGTTTGTATCGTTCCACATAACCTTGTGCGTTACGAAGACCTCTATACCACTCTTCTTCATGATCTGAGGTAAGTTACCTGAAAAGCCGAAGCTATCGGGTAACCAGCCTATTTTAGGGGTTTTTCCGAACTTCTCGAGGAAGTAGCGTTGACCATATAGGAATTGTCTAGCAAGACACTCTCCTTCAACGAGATTCGTGTCACTTTCGATCCACATACCACCAGCAACTATCCATTTACCTTGTTCAACGAGTTTTTTGATCTTCTCGAAGAGAGCAGGGTCTTTTTCCTCAACCCACTCGTAGTACTGTGCTGAGCTCTGAACATAGACGAAATCGTAGCTTTCGGCATGCCTGGTTATTGTTGAGAATGTTCTGAGAACCTTCTCGATGGTTTCATTCTTAGGCCACAACCAAGCAGCATCTATGTGACTATGCCCTGCTATGTAGAGTAGTCCAACCTTTGGGTACTTCTCCTTGAGTTTCTCCAGTTCTTCTCTAATTAAGCGGTGAATTCTCTTAGCTTCTTCAGTAGCATCAAACCTACTCGAGTAGGGCGTGTCTTCCAGGTGCTTCTTTAATACTCCTGTTCCATACGTGTACGTTAACCACGCGTAATCTCCGTACATTCTCGGTAAATCCGCTCTTGTAGCTTTATAGCCTGATTCGTAGAGAAGTACTTGTAGCATTGCTATTTGACTTAGTGACGGGTTTAGCCGAGTTGTTAGTAAGGACTTCTGTAGTAGCTCTTCGAGGTCCCTGCGCAAGCTGTCATCTCTTGGAAGAGCCTCTATGAACCTTAAGATGCTCAGAACGAGAAACCCAACGTTGAAAACAAATGTATTGACCTCGATTAGGTAAGCGTTCTCGAACGCCAACTTCCACCCGTGTACACCAAATAGGGTTCTTGGGGATACCCTAAGCTCAAGGACGTGCTTACCCGGATGTATCGGGACATAGGTATGCATTTCGTCTACTCCAGCATATGACTCGTTGTCCACCTTGAGAAGAGCATTACCGCTTATCAGGAATTTCAAAAACCACGTGTGTTCTGTCGGGGGAACGTTCACTTCGGTTACAAATACGTGAACTCTATCCGGGCTCGTCTCGGTGTAGAATGGTAGCTTGATCATCTCCCCATTGTACAGCCAATTGGACACCTCCGTGCTACGAAGAATTGAGGAAGCTAGTATATCGAAAGCTCTTCTCTCGACATCGCGTAACCTCAAATTCATGCACCATGCTTTATTTAAACCATGGTTCCACGTAAAACTTTTACCCGAGTTAAGCGATATGAATGCGCAACTATTCATTAGCACGTAGTATGCTTCAGCAGACTTGCATTGTACTGAAACCGTGAATGCGCGCTTACCCAATGTTATGTATTAGTACCAAGTTCCTTCATCATTTCCCCTGCAGAAAACAGTTCGCACTCCTCAATGGGTTGTTCAGGAAACAAGCCGACAATATTTGTTTTCACGGTATCAGCTACGATGTAGTATCCCTCCTTGACCCGAGCTTTCTCGTTACCTGGTAAGGTTTTTAATGTAGATTTTAAACGCGAGGATTAGCGAGATTACCGTCCAGATCACAAGCCCAGCTAAGTTAAATACTATATCAACGGATGCGGTGTAGTTAAAGCCGTACCTGTATATGTTTACAGCCATGCTCATCGGCGAGTAGTAGGCTAGAGGAGCTGCTGGCCCTAGTCGAGCTGCTAGTGCTGCTTCAGGGTAGAAAACGTTTGAAACAAAGAAGAATACGAAGTATACAAGAGACCTTACTGCAGCTTGCAGATTGAAGTCTCTGGTTAAAGTAGATAGTGTTATTGATAAGCTTGACATGATTGTTGCCAGCAGTAGAGAAGCAATGAAGATCAAGAACCACTTATCTATACTAGGAACACCCATGAGTATAGTAGCTAGGATTATGAAACCAGCCTGGTACATGAACCCTCGTAGAATTCCACCCACGATCCTCCCAGCTACAAGAGCTCTGCGGGTAATTGGTAGAGATACGAGGTACTGAGTAACCTCTCTCCTAAGCTCAACACCAACCTCCCTACCAATGCTGAATGCTGATATGAATATTGAAAGACAGAGTACACCTGGTGTTATGAACCTTACGTAGTCCGGAATTAGAGCAGGGTTCACGAGACCGCGGAATATCACAGCGAATATGACGAGGTCGGCTATGTTCATCGCAACTTGCCCGGCGAGCCAGTATATGTTGTGCCAAAACCTGTTGAGGTCCCTCAATGCGACCAGTAAAACCCTTCTAAACCAGTTTTCCAAAGCTAAGCTCACTTCCAGCCACCTGCTTCTAGCTTTTTCTCGTAGTACTCTATCGCGATAACAAGGAGACCCATGGAAAATGCTAGTAGGAAGACAACCGTGGGTACTAGTCCGTGTCTGAAGACCAGGTAGTATTCGGGGAACACGATGATCCTGAGGAAATCCGACAGATGAGTTATTGGATTCATTAATGCCACTACGTAGTAGGGTGCTATACCTGTAGCTTCTATAGCGGGTAACGGGTAGAAAACCGTGCTTAACCTTATAAGCATAGCGTCTATTGCTCCTATGAGTATGTCTGTTAAATCGGTTGATCTTATCGAAAACACCAGTAGCAGAACAAAACTAACAACACCCATGGAGAACACCAGTGCTGCTATTACAGATATGAGCGCTGTGAGTACACTGACGGACCCTAGAACTATGAAGACTAGAACCATCATGGGTAAAGTGAATATAACTGTCGACAAACCGCATCCGAGAACTCTGCCAACAGCGAACACGCTTCTCTTGATGGGTAGAGACAGGTGATACTCTACTATTCCATCATCAAACTCCTCTGCTATTATGTATCCCCGCGAAATGCTAGTCGAATAGAGTAATGATGTGTACACACCAATGAGGTAGAAGTAGTAGTAGTCTACTCCACCAGTGTAATCTACGACAACCCGGCTAACAATGTGCGAGATAACTCTTGCAAAAACCAGTACCTGTATGGTAAACCAGGTTACACGCATAGCTAGGAATATCTTCTGGTTTTTAAGCTTCGTTAAATCCCACAAAGCAACAAGAAGCAACATTCTAACGTTTTCTCTGAGACTAGAATTCTTCACGTAGCCTCGCCCCAGTAATGTAGGTGAATACATCGTCGAGAGTTGGCTCTTTGACCATTACTCTGAGTACTCTGACGTTGTTTCTCCTGAAAGTTTCAACGACGTCTACTACCTTTTCTTCGCCTTTCTCAAGGTAAATCCTGATGATGCCCGCTGACACCTCGACTCTCCCGAGTTCTCCGAGTTCGTACTGTAGCTTATCTGGTAATCTGCTTCCATCAAACTGCACTTCTATAACATCCCCCCTTGGGATAGAGTCTTTAAGCTCATCTATTGTACCAAGTGCTCGTAGTTTCCCTCTGTATATTATCGCTATTCTCTCGCAGACCTTTTCAGCTTCAAACATGTCATTAGTTGCTATGATCACCGTTGTTCCATCTTCTCTGAGCTTCTTAATGGTATCCCATAAAGCGTGCTTCGAGAGAACATCTACCTGCGCGGTAGGCTCATCCAGTATTGCTACACGGGGTTTCTGTATGAGAACCTTGGCTAACTCTACCTTCTTTCTTGTTCCCCCACTCAACTGGTAGAACTGCTTATTCCGGTGCTCCCACAACCCCAGGGTTTCCATCACCTCTTTTACAACTCTCTTGGCATCGCTAGCAGAGTATCCTACAATCCTAGCGTGCCATAGCAGTAGCTCGTATGGCTTATCGATCCACATGGCCTTCGGCTCCTGAAACGCTATTCCAACAAGCTTTCTCACAATGTAGTCTTCTTTGGTAACACTATGACCATAGATGTAGATGTCTCCACTAGTAGGCTTATATACGGTTGCTATTGTTAGAAGAGTAGTTGTTTTACCTGAGCCGTTGGGACCCAGCAAGCCGAATATCTCGTTCTCGTATATGGCTAAGTTCAAGTTGTCAACAGCTGTGAAGTGCCCGAACTTCTTGGTAAAGTTTACAGCTTCAACAGCTATGGACTTCATTTTAAGCACCCTACACGCCATAATTTCTAAAACAGTTATAAGAATGACCTTTGAAACACCAATGCATTAACAACAGCTTTTTAATTAGTGCTAGACCTATCTCTACTTTACACTCCTCCATGGAACTTTCAAGTAGTATCTTACTTTTAAACATATTGTACGCTGTTTATTCAGATCTAGGGAGCATTATTGCTTCGTAACGTAGTAAAACCAAAGCTACCAAGGATGGAGCTTGTTCGCGAGCTCAGAGAAATCGTAGAGGTGGTGTTTTTCATAAATAAAAGCGTGAGAAGTTTCTCAGTAGTAGGATTTCCTATTTTAGTCTCAACGTTTCTTGCAAGAGGATTTGTTAACGGGTTTCTTGTACCATACGGTATAACGTACATTGTCGAAGGATTGAGAGAGTACATGGAAGAGAATGGTGAGCTCTCTAAATTGTTCAATGGAGTAGCGTTTTTCGGTCTTTCTGGTGTTGTATTTGGGTCTACAGAGGTTGCACTCATGCTATACTTCGAAAAGCTTTCTCATGGTATTATATCCTTAAAAGAAAGAATACTGATGAGTGCTAATAACAACACGGATAACAAGGAGAACCTTGTAGGCATAGTAGCTAACGATGTAGACTTCGTTGTGTGGAACATGAATGGTGTTTTAACAACGCTACTGCCAAACATCTTCACTGGTATAACAGCGCTGATCACGGTGTATAGTCTCGGACAGGCTGTACTACCTTTGCTAGTGGCATCTCTCACACCATACCTGATGTACACCGAGTTGTATCTTAAAAAAATAATGCGAGTTAGGGCTTTTGAACGAGAAGCTTACTCCTACAGCATAGTACTAATTAGGGATTACATTTATGAAAATAGAAGACTCGATGATCTCTATCGTGTTCTCAAGAAATGGAAATTCTACGTTGATAGAATAATGTGGTACGATAGGTTGTTCTTTGCATCGAGTCTTGCAACCACCTTTGGCTCAACGGCTTTAATATCCTATGTAGTCTGGCTTGAAGCAGTAAGAAAGAAGATAAGTTTGGGCGGCGTAGCCGGGATAATATCAGCTTCTTTAACATCACACATGAGTGTGATGAACACTATGTGGGCTATCTGTATTCAAGGTCAAGTAACAGCGACGTTCTTAAGACTTAAGAACACCGTCGACGCCACCAATAATAAGAGAGTTTGAAGCAGAACTTCGATGCAGAATATCTCGAGTTTAAGCTTTAAATACAGAGTTCAAGCATATGTAATGTCTACTGTTATGTTCCTTGAAACCTCTACTCTATTATGTTAAGGTTTTTAAGGTTCATATTGACGCCCTCGTAGAACATTGTTTTTGATTATAATAATTTATACTTGACCTATAAGGTTACATCGAGTGAGATTTTACCAGAGTGAGGATTTTTCCATATAACCAGCTAGGGGTAAGCACGTAGAATTCTACTCAGACAGATATCTTTTACCATTTGCTCCATGGTGTTTTTACCTCATCTACCATTGCTTGTAAATTTTTACCTTCATGGTATTAATAGCTTATGGCGTAAAGGTGATGCAAATCGCCATTCACGGATAGGCGTATATATGAACACCCTATTCTGACCTTTCATAGAGGAAGAAGGGTCGTAATGTACTTTGAAGGAGAACCCGTTGAAGCCTATGAAGGAGAGAGTGTTGCTGTTGCGCTGTACGCTATCGGTGTAGATGTTTACTCGTGGAGCCCTAAGCTGGGAAGACCCAGAGGACCTTTCTGCATGATAGGTAAATGCAGTAGTTGCTTCATGACTGTGAACTGTGTGCCCAATGTTAGAACGTGTAGAATGCCAGTTAGGGAGGGACTGGTTATTGAGAGGCAACGTGGCTGGGGAAGACTACCAGTTGAAGCATCCACAAGCGTTGAACAAGATGTCAGTAGCGAGAAGCTCGAAGCAGATCTGCTGATAGTTGGTGGAGGACCAGCTGGACTAGCTGCTGCTCTCGAAGCTGCCAGCAGCGGTCTTAGTGTAGTTCTCGTAGATGAGCACTTTAAGCTCGGAGGTCAGCTCCTCAAGCAAACTCACAAGTTCTTTGGTAACGTTGAGTTGTTTGGTGGATTACGCGGATTTCAAATAGCTGAGGAGTACGCAAGAAAATTGATCAAGATGCCCAACGTTAGAATACTCACAAGCTCCATTGCCTACGGAGTTTTCAGAGGGGGGATCGTAGGTGTAGCGAGCGAGAACACGCACTACTTGATTAAACCCAGAGCACTACTAGTTGCAACGGGTGCTCAAGAAAGGTTCATAGATTTCCCCAACAACGATCTACCCGGTGTTATAGGTGCTGGCGGAGCACAAACCATAATGAACGAGTTCGGTGTTAAGCCAGGGGATAGAGCCCTAGTCGTGGGCTCCGGTAACGTTGGTCTCATAGTATCCTACCAGCTTTTGCAAGCAGGTGTACCTGTTGAAGCTGTTGTCGAAATACTACCCGAGATTGGTGGCTGGTTCGT
>JAWBAI010000013.1:0-27698 GCA_038816475.1 Desulfurococcaceae archaeon | reverse complement strand
AGTAGGGTATGTAAACGCTGTAGGGTAGCTTGTGAACGTAGATGGTACCATCGAGGTGAGCCCTCAGGACGTGGCTTGGTAGCAGGCTCAACGCCTCCTTCTCCATGTACTTGTCCAAAAGCCAAGCAAAGAAGCTGCTTGGACCCTGGTAGCGGTTAGCGTTCTCGTTTACATCGAGACGGTTCCAGCTAGCGTAGTCTAATAGAGGATCAGTAGCTGTTCGTTGCTCGTATAGAGTCTTTGACAAGAAACAACACCCAGCTTGTTTCCATTACATTCTTGTTGTTAACCTACTTATAAGAGTATTGATGAAAGTTTCGGGTGGGGAGTCTAGAGTTCCATTAAGCCGAAAGTTCTCTCCGCAGATGATATTACTCTGGATACTACGATTAACGTGGAAAGAGGCTTACTGTATATGGAGTAGCAGTAGTTTGCTTCCTTCAAAGTACTCTCCTCGAAATCACCGTGTGGAAACGCTCCTATACCTATAGCCATCTTGTCGGCAACAGCTTGCTTTACTATTTCAGGTAAAGGTTTATACTCGCAGACTTCTCTCAATATAATTAAACCCCTCGCACCAAGTTCTCTTAGAAAGTGCTTGAGTTCAATGGTCTTCACATACAGCAGGGGGGTTTCAGCGTTAGGAGGCACCTTGCCGTGCTTAAACAACTGCTCCATTAGTCCAACAAACCTATTGTAGTTCTTGGGTATTCTAGTTGAGGAGTCCACGAATATAGCGTGACCACCAATGGTGTGAACACCTATTTTCAGCAAATTGTTCTTGCACAATGGACTCTCAAGAGCTTCGAGAAGAGACACGTGTACGATGTCTGGTCTTCCTCGTTTTTCTCTCTTGGGGAGATCCCTCATTGCATGGTAGTGTAAACTAACATCTAGTAGCATTTCTAAAGGCTTCTTTGACCTCCTTTTCGCCGTTTTAACTACAGAGGGGTGATGAACTATTGAAGAGGGAACAGTTTCTAGAGACGCCTCCAGTAGTAGCAAGATTAACTGTCTCAACTAGTATTCACCACTCAGTCAAATAAAGTGCAATTAGCAACTTAAATTAGCTGATCTTGCTAAAACACCAACACGAGGAGATGATTACAGTGTCCACTAGAGTTTACATACTCAAGGATTTAGCTAGACAAAGAATAGCAATACTCTTTAACCTAGCGAGAAGTAGAGCCAGATTAGGAGACTACGAGCTAGCGAGAAGATACATTGAAATCGCGTTGAAAATATCGAAGAAAGCAAAAGTAAAACTCAAGAGAAGCTATAAAAGAAGCTACTGCAGAAGCTGCTTTGCACCCTTAATACCAGGTATTACACTCAGTGTTAGAATAAGAAGTGAAGGTAAAGGCTCACGTGTTGTATACAGGTGTCTACTCTGCGGATGGACAAGAAGATACATGATAAAGAATCGTACGAGAAAGTCAAAGCAAGAATAGCCGGAAAAGTGGATATGCAACTAGGTAAGAGTGGTATTACAGAGGGGTTTCTAAACGAATTGAGAAACAGGCTTAACAAGCATGGTGTAGTTAAAATACGAGTACTCAAGTCCTTCAGAAGGTATAGTGCTGAGGAAGTAGAACAGGTTGCTAGGTACTTAGCCGAACAAACCGGCTCCAGCATATATGAAGTAAGAGGATTCACACTAGTGCTTACGAAGAAGCAGAGAAGTAAGTAAAATAAGGAAATAAAGGAAATAAGTTTACGAATAATAAGTAGTCAAGCATTTTAGACACCAGAGGGTGTATACAATGGTTACTGCAATCGAAGTTCCAGCAGACAGATTCATCAATAAGCTGGCAAGCTATTTAAGAGAAAACGTGCCAGAGGTAAAGCCATTACCATGGGCTTTATTTGTTAAAACAGGGTGCTTCAAGGAAAAACCACCAGAGGATCCAAACTGGTGGTACTATAGAGCAGCAAGTATCTTAAGAAAGCTTTACAAGGCTGGGAAACCTGTAGGGCTTTCAGAGCTCAGGAGAGCGTATGGGGGAAGAAAGAACAGGGGGTCAGCTCCGGAGAGAGTCTACAGAGCACCGGGTAATGCCATTAGAAAGATACTACAGCAGCTTGAACGAGCTCAACTGGTTAGGAGAACAAAGGAAGGACGTATTCTAACACCGCAAGGTAGAGCTTTACTTGATAGAATAGCCTTAGAGGTTATGCTCGAATTAGCAAAGGAGAACCCAGAGCTAGCTAAGTATCTTCCCGACTCTTACAAAACAAAGCTAAAAACGTGATAGCTCATGAGCGATGAATACATTAGTGACGAGGAACTGGAGGCTCTTAAGACACGTAAACTAGCTGAACTCAGGAGAAAAATGGAGGAAGAAAAGGAAAGACGTGCAAGAATAGAGTCTATTCTAAGGCAAATCCTTACACCTGAAGCTAGGGAAAGACTTTACAATCTTAAGCTGGTAAAACCCCAGCTGGCAGCTATGCTTGAAGAGCAACTGATACTTCTCGCTCAAAGCGGTAGAATACCCATTCCGGTCACAGACGAGTTTTTAAGAAAGATTTTAACTGAACTATATGAACAGAGTAAGCGTGAAACAAAAATAACCTTTAAAAGAAAGTAGGGAAGAAGCGGTGATTATATGGCAAGAGCGAAACACCTGGCGCGAAAGCTGAGACTTGCGGCAGCAGGTAAAAGCAACAAGCCTATTCCGATATGGGTTACAATTAAGACTCGGTTAAGAGTTAGAAGAATGTTTAGACTAAGACACTGGAGAAGAGTTAAACTAAAGAACATCTAGAAGGCGAGAAGTCTTGAGTCAAAAATCTAGTGTTGAAAAAAGCGTGCACGTGATACCACTGAAAAGAGTGTACTTTGGGCGAAGATTCAACAGAGCAGATAGAGCTGTGAGATTAATCAAAAAATACGTTGCTAGGCACTTCAAGGACGCTGAGAAAATAGTGATCGATCCAGCTGTCAACCAGTACGTATGGTCTCGTGGACGGGAGAAACCCCCCAGGAGGATTACCGTTGAGATCATGTTTGACAAGGAGAACAAGGTTGCAGAGGTTTTACTAGTTAGACCCAGCAAAGCAAAGTAACCAGGGTAGTATTGCTGATGGTTGAAATAATCAGAATGAGCTTTTTTGGAAACCCGAATATAGGTGTATATGCTTACGTAAACGATAAGCTAATGTTCATCCCCTCGGGATTACCTTCTGACGATGTCAAGGAGCTTTCTTCTCTGCTAGGAGTTGTTCCCGTAGAAACTAAAATTGCTGGAACAATACTCAACGGTGTTCTAGTCACTGGGAATAGCAACGGCATTATCTTACCTAGAATAGTGTTCGACGCAGAGTTGCACCACATAAACAGAGTTGTAAAGGACGCAGGCATAGACATAGTTGTCCATGTACTTAACAGCAGGTACACAGCTCTTGGCAATCTCGTCGCTTGCAATAGCAAAGGCTGTATTGTCAGCCCGCTACTCGAGAAGGAAGCAGTAAAGTCCATATCCGATGTTCTGGGAGTAGAAGTAGTCAAAGCCAGACTCGTGAACACCGATGTTCCTGGAAGTGTTCTGGTAATAGTGGACAGCGGTGGAGTTATACACCCAGATGCCAGCGAAGACGACGTAGCACTTGTTAAAAATGTAGTAAAGATTTCCGTGGAGAGAGCAACTGTTAACGCGGGAACACCCTACGTTAAAAGTGGTATACTTGCAAATAATAAAGGTGTTGTAGTGGGTGGTAATACTACTGGACCCGAGATTCTTAGAATAAAAGCCGGTTTCGAGTCTGGTGGTTAGCTTGAGTGAGGAAGTGAAAATCTATAGAATAGTAGGTTACATGCTCATAAGTCACGACAAGAATCCAACATGGCAAAAGTTCACCTTAGAGCTGAGAGCACTAAACAAAGAACAGGCACTTGAAAAGCTGTACTCACTATTGGGGAGCAGACACAAGTTAAAGCGCTTTCACATAAAAATCCTAAACATAGAGGCGATCAGCCCTGAAGAAGCAGTAAAGCCCTATGTAAAGAAACTACTACAAATAGAGAGGATTGTTAAGCAATGAGTAAGGTGGAGGAGAGTAAAGAGACTCGATTTGTTGTCAGCGTAGATGAACTCGTAGCTAGGGCTACTGAGTTGAAAGACCAGATAGAAGCTATTACAGCAACATTAAACACCTACCTTAACCAGTACAGAGAACTTCAGTTAGCACAAGAAACCCTCAAAAACTTGCCACCAAGTGCTCCACAGGGCTACGTTATGCTTGATCGATTATCCATGGTTTTCATTCCAACTAAGATAGATGAGGGATGGGCTAACAATGTGCTCGTGAACCTGGGACTAGGCTACTACATTAAGACCACCAAGGAGAAGGCGATCGAGATCCTGCAGAGGAGAATCCAGGAAGTTGAAAGGATCATCAGCAGTATTCAAACTCATCAACAAAGACTCGTTAAAGAGTACGTTGCAATACAGAGAGTACTAAGTCAAACTCTCGAAGCACGCTCTGTCGAGGAAGCAAAGTGATAAACGTTGCTATTTAAGCTAAGAGAGGTTTTTAAGAAATTCGTAGATGCAGCTTCTAACCTACTATACTCAAAGGACAAGCTCATAGAGCTTATAGATCAATTCAAGTACGAACTGGTATGTAGAGATGTTGCATACGATGTAGCAGACGATATAGCACAGAGACTAGCACTGGATGTTAAAAACGGCCTAATCAAGAACAGAGATGCACTAGTTAAAAGACTACGTGAAGTTCTACTTTCATACTTCGATGGAGTTCCGAGAGTAGACCTAGAACTACTTGCAAGAACAGAGAAACCTCTCAAGGTGATCTTCATGGGTGTTAACGGTGTTGGAAAGACTACTACTATAGCAAAAGTCGCAGTGTATCTGAGAGAGAAAGGGTATAGACCAATTATGATAGCTGCAGATACTTTTCGTGCAGCTGCACAAGAGCAGTTAAAGAAGCATTCAGAGAAAACAGGTATACCACTCTTCCTCGGCAAGTACGGGGCTGATCCAGCATCCGTAGCGTATGATGGAGTGCTCTACGGAATGTCGAGAGGCTTTAACGTTATGTTGATAGACACAGCAGGTAGAATGCACACCGATGTGGACTTGGTAAACGAGCTTAAGAAGATCATTAGGGTGGTTAAACCCTCGTTGAAAATACTGGTTGTTGATGCTCTTACGGGAAACGATGCAATTGAGCAAGCCAAGTTCTTTAACGAAGCTGTAGGTGTTGACGCATTCATAGTTGCAAAGTTTGATGCGTACGAAGAAGGGGGTGTTCCACTATCAATCGTATACATCACCAAGAAGCCGGTGATCTTCGTGGGGACGGGTCAGGATTACTCGGATTTAAAGCCCTTTGATCCCTTAGAATATGTGGATAAGCTTGTACCGGTAGACTAGTGGGTTTCAGCGATGAATCTAAGAGAAATGGTTGATATGTGGAAGAAGATCATTCAGATATCGTCTAAACCTGAGAGAAGCGAGTACTTTGCTGTTCTAAAGATAACACTGCTTGGTTTAGTTTTAATAGGTCTTATAGCTTTTGTAATTAGGTTGATATTTTACACACTGCTGTTTCCATATCCAGGTTAGGAACTATGAGCTCAAGCTCGCAGCGGTTGAGTGTTTACGCTATTAGAACAACCAGTGGTAGAGAAATGGATGTAGCATTTATAGTGGAGAGAAGAGTTCTCGAGAAGATCGAGAAGGAGGGAGAATCAGGTGTTAGATCAATATTCATAGCACCTGGCGTTAAAGGGTTCGTCTTCATCGAGGTGGAAAAACCCGAGGAGATATACAAGCTGATTAGTAACATTAAGTACGTTAAAACGGCAAGACCTCTTAAAATACCCGTCGAGGAGATCATGGTAATGCTTAAACCAAAACTTGAAGTCGAAGAGCTAAATGTGGGAGACGAAGTGGAGATAGTTCGAGGCCCATTCAGAGGTATGAGAGCAAGAGTTGTTTCAATCGATAAAAGTAAAAATGTTGTAACAGTTAATCTTCTTGAAGCCGCGTTTACAATCCCAGTTACAATCCAAATCACGTATGTGAAGAAGGCTAAGAGATGATCAGGCATGGTGAAGAAAACACTTAAATTCATAGTTGAAGGTGGTAAAGCAACACCTGGACCACCAATAGGCCCAGCTCTATCACCCTACAAGGTGAATGTGATGGAAGTTGTAAATGCTATAAACAATGCTACAAAAGACTACGAGGGTTTATCCGTACCTGTTGAAGTTACAGTGGATACCGATACGAGAAAATTCGAGGTAAAAGTGGGGATACCAACAACAGCAGCATTGTTAATGAAGTTCGCAGGTGCAAAAGAACCCACGGGAGACCCTGCTCACAAGAAGATCGGGAATATAACCTTTGAGGACGCTATAAAAATAGCTTTAATAAAGAAGCATCAGCTGTCAGCAAAAACTCTTAAGGCAGCTGTGAAAACCATATTAGGTACAGCACGCGCAATTGGTATAACTGTTGACAACAAGGATGCAAAGGAGGTAATAGAGCTTATAAATCGAGGTAATTACGATGACCTAATTGCTAAATACGAACCTGAGTGGGAAAAGGAGGCGTGATGCTTCTATGTCGACCATTCCAAAGGATAAGCTTGTAAACGCGATTGCCAAGGCCGTCGAACTCGGCAAGGGGAGAAACTTTAAGCAAAGCGTTGAACTAATAGTTGTTCTGAAGGATATTGACCTGAAATCTCAGCAGGTTAAGATAAGAGAGCCTGTTTACCTACCCAAAGGACGCGGCAAGGAACAAAAGATCTGCGTGATCGGCGACTCGGAAATGGTTGAAATAGGTAAATCGGAAGGTGCTTACTTAGCGATACTCGGTGACGATGTAAAGAACATTACTAAAAAACAAGCAAAGAAGATCGCATCATCATGCGACTGGGTTCTGGTAAAACCAGAGTTCATGGGTACTGTTGGAAGAGTTCTAGGTCCATCGCTGGGACCCAGAGGCAAAATCCCCGTTCCGGTATCTTCGAGTAGTGCGTTGAAAGGTATGATTGCGAGGTACAGAAACACCGTGCTGGTATCGCTAAGAAACCAGCCTCAAATCATGGCAGCAATAGGTGTAGAGGATATGAAGGTTGAAGACTTAGCTGAGAATGCTCTCGCGGTTCTCACAGCAATAGAAGGTAAACTACCAGCAGGATACGCTAACATCGGTAAAATCCTAGTTAAAACAACTATGGGTATACCAGTAGAGGTGAGCACCAGGTAGAGAACCATGAGTATAGTGTATTATCGCAGAATACCTGAGGAAAAAGTGAAACTAGCAAAGGAGATCGAAGAGCTTGCGAAGAACCACAGAAGCATGCTCATAGTGGATCTCAACGGAGTACCAGCAAAGCATATTCAAATGCTTCGAAAGAAGTTGGCGAAGCATGCTATCATGAAGGTTGTAAAACCTAAGGTAGCTCTCAAAGCACTTGAAAATATCTACCGAGATGCTGAGAAGCTTAAACCATACATGACTGGTCAAATCATGCTAATATTCTCCAACAAGAACGTGTTTGAACTTGCAAACACCGTTGAAGGTTTCATAACATACGATTACTACAGTCCAGGTGACATCGCTGACAAGGAAATAGTGGTCCCAGAGGGTAACACCGGGCTACCACCAGGCCCTATTCTCAGTGTGTTTGGTAGACTCAAAATACCCACGAAGGTACAAGGAAACGTTGTATATGTTGCCAAGGATACTGTTGTTGCGAAACCCGGGGACATCATCTCGGCTGATCTAGCAAGCATTCTACAGAAGCTAGGCTTAGCTCTAAAGGAGATCAAGGTTCGAGTAAAGTGCGGTTTCGACGAAAACCTCTTCATACCTGGAGATAAGCTGAAGATCAACCTTGCCGAGTACGAGGAGAGCATAAAGCAAGCAGCATTAGATGCGTTTAAGCTAGCCGTAGAACTCGTGATCCCAGAACCAATAGTATTGAATTACACCATTGTCAAAGCTCAAAGACACGCACTAGCACTAGTTGCAGAGCTAGGGTTCATTACACCTGATACAGCTGAGTACGTTATTAGAGTAGCTCATACGAAAGCACTGGCCTTAGCACTAGAAGTGTCAAAGTACGCTCCAGAGCTTGGTATAGAAGTAAAACCAGCTGTACAGTCGGCACCGGAGAAAGAGGAGAAGAGGGAAGAAAAGAAGGAGGAAGAAGAATCCAGGGAACTCGGCGAAGAAGCACTAGCTGAAGGATTTGCAGCGCTCTTCGGTTAATAAGCTCACGGAATTTACGATTTAAAAACCCCTAACTCCATTCTAACCAAAAGGTAACATGATTACAGGGTGGTCCCTATAGAGTACGTATATGCAACTCTGTTACTTTACAAAGCCGGTAAGGAGATAAATGAGGAGAACTTGAAACGAGTACTCGAAGCAGCTGGTGTTGAGGTAGATGAAGTCAGAGTTAAATCAATAGTCGCAGCAATAAAGAACATCGACATAGCCAAGGTTCTAGAGCAAGCTATAGCAGCCCCTGTAGCTACAGTCTCCGCAGCGCCTGCAAGTCCACCTGCTGCAACCGAGGAGAAGAAAGAAGAGAAGAAGAAGGAGGAATCTAAGGAGCTTAGCGAGGAAGCGCTCGCAGAGGGGTTTGCAGCTCTCTTCGGCTGAACTGAAAACAGCTTTAGTTTTAAACGACATCATCGCTTGGAAGCTGGAATTCAAACATCTTTCACAAACACTTATCATCAGTCTTTCCTGGTAGATAGTGAAAAAGATAAAATACAACCTGCATCTGAGAATACTACGAGTGAAGTAGAGCAACTGTACTAGTGGTAACTATGGAATCAGAGAAAGGCATTGTGAACTACAATTACCTTGAGAAAGAGTACGGATTCCACAGGTATAAGTGTAAGGTTTGTGGTGAATACTTCTGGAGTAGGGTTCCACGAGATACGTGTCCTGATAGACCGTGTAGCAAATACGAATTCCTGTACAAGAATTACAGCAGAGTAAAGCCTTTATCTCTGAATGATGTTCGTAAAAAGTTCATAGAGTTCCTAGTTAGAAGAGGACATGGCCTAGTAGACCCCTACCCAGTGCTTGCTAAGTGGAGGAATGACCTGTATTTAACAATAGCATCCATTGTTGTTTTTCAACCAGCGGTGACAGAAGGTATAGTGGATCCACCCTACAATCCTCTGGTTATCGTGCAACCGTCTATCAGGCTAACAGACATAGATAATGTTGGATTAACCTTTGGTAGACACTTATCAAGTTTCGAAATGGGTGGTATGCACGCTTTCAACAAACCGGGTAAACAAGTCTACTGGTCGGAAGGAATATTTGAAAACACAATCAGGTTCTTCGTTGATGAAATAGGCGTAGACATAGACGAACTTGTGTTCAAGGAGGGCTGGTGGGAGGGAGGAGGTAACGCTGGACCAGCCCCCGAAGTCTTAGTTGATGGAATGGAATTGGCAACCCTAGTTCATATGGCTTATAAGGTCTCCAACGGCAGGTACGAGCTAAATCCTGTTCTAGTAGTGGATTGTGGATATGGTATTGAAAGAATAGCGTGGTTTACTCAGAAGAGTCCCACAGGTTTTCACGCTGTATACCAGGATCTACTGAAATCCTACAAGGATACTTTAGGTGTTGAAGAACCACCTGATGATGTACTTAGAAGAATTGTTTACGAGCTTAGCAACAAAGAACTGAACAGTGTTGAAGAGCTCTCCCACTATGTTAGTAAAACCGAGTTCAGAGATTACCATAAGGAACTCGTAAATAGCGTTTACCTGTACAGCACCTTGGACCATGTTAGAACACTAATGCTAATGCTTTCAGACGGTATTGTTCCATCGAACACCGGTGAAGGCTACCTTGCAAGGCTTGTTATTCGAAGACTTCTCAGAAACTTAGTTAAGCTTGGTGTAGAGCACCACAGGCTACGGGATACACTACTGGAGCTTGTTAATAGGCAGATAGAGTTCTGGAAAGGTGATTACATATACGGTAAATTTGAGAACTACAGAGAGTACATCAATGACGTAGTTTCTCTAGAAGCAGAGAAGTTCATAAGCACACTTATGCGTGGTATGGAAATACTGGAGAAGATCATCAGAAGAACGAAGACCATCGCCGTGGAGGATCTAGTGGAAATATACGACTCTCATGGTATTCCTCCAGAGGTGGTAGCTGAGAGAGCCAAGGCTTTCGGAGTAAGCATATCTATACCCTCGAACTTCTACGCACTTTTAGCCTCCAGGCATTTATCACCAGGCGTTCTAATCAAGGAGAAAGAGCACGAGCTACCAGAAGAAATCTCAAGATGGGCTAGTACATTTCCACCCACAGC
Organism: Desulfurococcaceae archaeon; assembly: GCA_038816475.1. Lineage (GTDB taxonomy): Archaea > Thermoproteota > Thermoprotei_A > Sulfolobales > Desulfurococcaceae > UBA285. Next base: position 17,360 of record JAWBAI010000013.1, on the reverse strand, counting down.
TAGGATTTTCCACGAAGATCCCTACGCAACGCGAACAGAGGCTACCGTGCTAGGAGTAAAGGAGAACTTTGTAGTCTTGGATAGAACAGTGGCTTATCCATGGGCTGGTGGCCAGGATCACGATGATGGTGTTATCATCTTCAACGGGCAGGTTTACAAGATAGTTTACATCGGGAAAGTTGGAGATGTAATAGTCAACGTGCTCGATAGACCTCCGGTTTTCTCAGTTGGAGACAAGGTTGTTGTGGAGATAGACTGGAAGAAGAGATATCAGCTAATGAAGCATCATACAGCAACGCACATAGTTCTTGCTGCTGCTAGAAAAGTTCTAGGTGATCATGTTTGGCAAGCGGGTGCTGAAAAAACCGTTAAGAAGGCTAGACTAGACATAACGCATCATAAGCTTCCTACTCGGGAGGAGATAAAGAGAATCGAGGAGTTGGCAAATAGCATTGTTAACAGTAGATTAGACCTGAAGTTTAACTACCTAGACAGATTCACCGCTGAGAGCGCGTACGGGTTGAAGATATACCAGGGTGGAGCTGTATACACACCTGTTCTTAGAATAGTTGAAATACCTGGATGGGATGCACAGGCCTGTTTCGGTACGCACCTACGGAATACCATAGAGGTTGGTGGAATAAAGATCATCAATGTTGAGAGAATACAGGATGGTGTAATAAGGTTAGAGTTCATAGCCGGTCAAAGACTTGTGGAGTACGTAGGTGAACTGGAGGAGGAGAGAGAAAGAGCGCTTGAAGCTATAGGTATAAGAGGTGTTAAACTCGAAGATGCTGTTAAGAAGTTGAAAACCAGTCTAGATGAGGTCGAGAAGAACCTAGACATGTACAGAGGCGCGTTCTACAAAGCTTTAATGGAGAAGATCGATAGAGAGAAGAGGTCGATCTGCGGATTAGACGTTGTTGTCGTAGAAACCCCGTTCAAGGATGAAAAGCTTTTCAAAATGATTACCGAGGAACTAGTCTTTAGGCAAAAAATGCTACTTGTACTAATCGCAGGAGACCTCGTGGAAATATCGGTAACTCCTGAGAAAGCGAGAGAACTTGGAGTAGATCTGAGGAACGTGATGCAAAAGCTATCCCAGTACGGAGTAAAGGGTGGAGGCAAACAAGACCATGTAACTGGTAGAATACTTCAGAGAATAAACAAGGAAGTTATTTTGGAAGCTGTAGAAAGTGTCCTATGCCATAAGGGCTAAGAGCTACCTTTTGTCTGCGGTTTCTCTAGGATTTCAACGTTTTTGCGCGATCCTGGGGGAAACCTGAGAAAACATGGTGATCCTCCTTAGGAAACCCACGAAACATAGGATGGGAAACAGTAAAGTATATAATTCCCTCACACATCTTGTGAAACTTGGGAATGGGCCCGTCGCCTAGCCAGGATAGGGCGCCGGCCTTCTAAGTATTTTTCAACGGCTACTTTGCTCGAGGATAGCCGGAGGACCCGGGTTCAAATCCCGGCGGGCCCGCTCTCCACGATTACTTTTCAAATTATTCTTGCGGCTGGCTCCTCTACCGCAGGTTTACTTATATAAGGTGAAGGTGACTATTTTAGTAGCTTAGTAGTGTATAATGCTTTTGTTTAATAGAGGGTTACAAATGGCTCGTTTAAAGGTCTTAATCGTAGGTGGTGGTCGAGTCACCGAGTTGCTTCTTTCATCTCAGTTTGCCAAGGAAAAATTCGAAGAGGTCATAGTTATCGAGAAGGACCCCTCCCGTAGACCTATCCTTGAAAGACTTGGCGATGTTCTAGTGATAGAGGCGGATGCCTCGGACGCTTCCGTGTACACTAACATAAACATGCAGGAAGTAAACGCTGTTCTCGCCTTAACGGATAGAGACGAGGTTAATCTACTAGCTTTATCCGTAGCAAAGGTTTACGAAGTACCTATTAGAATAGGGTTGTTCAGTAACTCCGAGGTTGCCAGAATTGCTAGTAAGCTACAGCTTGGATTACCATTAACTAAACACACCATTGTTACAAGTATTTTGAAGTACATACTAGCTTCAATTACAGAGGCGCATCTACTAGCTGAAACGCCAACGGAGAAGCTGTACGTTGTAACTATAAGTGAATCTGATTTCAGTGCTAACAGTAAGCTGGGTGATCTAAAGCTCGAAGAGAACGGTGCAAAGCCCGTACTTGTATTCCAGGACTCGGAGTTGAAACCTGCTTCGGAAGATACTATTTTAACTCCGGGAAGCGTGCTGTTTGTGTTGGCACCCGACGACTCGTTCATAAGAAAAATAAGAGGTTAATCACGCTATGTCACCTGGCTCACAGGGATTTGCGACGATCATGAGTGATATTGTACTCATCATAGTGGTTATATTTGTTCTAGGAGTTTTCAGGCTAGCTATTAAGAAACTACTGGATTCTCTAGTAGCTACTGGTAGACTAACTTATTCCGTTAGAAACGTGGTTCTCACCATAGTGAACCTATTCGTGATAGCAAGTATACTAGTAGTAAGCACGTTCATCGTAGTGAAGGAATACTGGGTTATCGTAGCAGCCGTAATAACAGGGTTCGTTGTAGTAGGCTTCGTAATGTTCTTCAACATCATAAGATCCTACATTATCGGAGTAGCCATTCGTGCAACCCTCAAGCCCACACCACATGCGATCTACTTACCACAGTATGGATTAAAAGTAGAAGCAACATCTCTTCACATGCATCCACAGTATGTTGAAATTCACGATGTACACGGAAACATCTATCTAATTAGAAACGAGCACTTCTTCAACGCCATCCTGGCACCCTCGTTCGTGTGTATCCCAATCGAAGTCTCCGTAGAATATGAATGCGTGGAATTAGACAAATGCTACCTATTTGTTGAAAAAACGGTTTCCTCTCTCGAGAATTACACGTTTACAGGTACAAAGAGAGAAAAGAAAGTTCAAGTCAGCGAAATATCGAGAACGCGGACAAAACTCCTGATCAAACTAAACCCGGTGAGTTACCCCGTTCGCTCCCTGGATCTGGTTAAGATCTCCAGAGAAATCAGCGAGGTCGTTAACAACGTAGCTATGGAGTCTTCGCCTAACGTAGTATTAAAAGACGTTGTAGTAAGTATTCCTCTTTCGGGTATTGAGCACTTTAAATAACATGGCCTCTTAAGTCGAAAAACGTTGCCTCATCTACGAACACTTTAACGAAGCCACCAAAATCCACGTTGCGGCTAGTCTTTAATACTACTGGAATATAGTTGTCTAACCGTGCAATCCAGTTATCAGTCTTCTCGGTTATGTAACCCTCCACAACTCTTCCTATATACTGTTCTCTAACTCTCAGTCCTACGGTTACAATTACCTCGAGAGCTCTCCTCATTCTGCTTTTCTTAACGCGAGTGTTAATCTGCTTCATGGACGCGGCAAGGGTTAGTGGTCTAATGCTATAGCTTGCTAAATGCACTCTTTCGAATTCAAGTTCCTTTATGACTTTAATTGTGCATTCAAAGTCTTCCTCTTCTTCGCCGGGGAAACCCACTATAATGTCTGTTGCTATGCTTACATTGGGGATTTTTCTCTTAATTTCCTTCACGAAAGACCTGTACTCGTCAACGCTGTATCTTCTTCCCATCAGCTTTAGTACTTTGTCACTACCGGACTGAAGTGGTATGTGGAGAAACTTGTACACCTTGCTACTCGTTTTCAGAACATCCACCAGGTCATCTAGTATATAGCGGAAGTGCTCTGGGTTGATCATGCCTATCCTTATCCTGTAGTTTCCCTCAATGTTCACCAGTGTTCTTAAGAGGTCTGGTAGAGCTCTTCTCCTGTAGAGATCAAGCCCGTATGTTCCTAGATCCATTCCAGTTAGTTCTATTTCTACAGCACCTTGTTCAACGGCCTTTTTCACAGCACTAGTGATCGCTTCTATGCTGTGGCTTACAAGCTCTCTTCTAGCGTACTTCGCTATGCAGAAAGTGCAGTTTCCCAAACACCCCTCCTGCACAGCTATTGGAGTAATCTTGCCTTGACATACTCCTATGAGGTTTCTCTCACGTTTACCCTCGAGCAGTACTACTCTGTTCTTGGATTCGACAGCAACGTGTATTCTACCTGCATTCTGAGGTGAAACAAGCGATGCACTAGGTGCAACTAAGCTTACTGTGTATGGTTGTACCTTAGCCATACACCCTGCTACTATGAGCTTTTTCCCTGTTTCAGAGCATAGTTTGTGAAGTTCCCGTATTCTGCTGATCATTTTATACTCTGTATCAAGTCTTACGGTGCACGTGTTGACAACTACAACATCAGCTTCATCTATAGTATCAACTACCCGGTGTCCTCTGCTCATCAAAGCACTTATCATAAGAGCTTCATCGCTTTTGTTAAGCGCACAACCGTAGGTTTCAATGTACACTTTCATAGTATTTAATACCTGCTTTGCAGTAACATCTATATAATATTCCCTAATTAGACTCAAGAGTAGGGGGTGATTCTTTGAGTAGCTACAAGTGGTATACTTACGAAGAGCTGCTCGATAGAGCTTACGCTAAGCTAGCTGGAAGAAGAGGAAGCGAAGAGGTTTTCGAAATGCCGAAAGCAAATGTACTAGTAATTGGTGGTAAAACTATTATACAGAACTTCAGGGATATAGCTCACGTACTGGGAAGAGATGAAGAGCTCTTACGAAGGTACTTCATGAAAGAGCTCAACGTGCCGGGATCCATTAATGAAGCAGGCCAGTTAGAGTTACGTGGTAAGTTCAGCTCAACGGCTATAAATCAGCTCCTTGAACACTTTGTTCAAAAGTACGTTAAGTGCTTAACGTGCGGTTCGGTGCACACGAAGCTCATCAAGAAAGGTAAAGTATTCAGCTTGAAGTGTGAAGCCTGCGGTGCTGAGACAACTCTTCCCGCATTTTAACCTAGGTGTAATATGTTGAGTACAACTTCCAGTGGTAAGCGTGTTTACGTTAAGCTTCATGAAACCACAATGGGAATACTCATTGCAGCTTGCGATGAAGAGTTGATAGGTCGAGTCCTCGAAGAACCCGAAAAGAACCTCAGGGTTTACATCACACCTAGTTTTTACATGGGTGAATTAAAAACAGCTAGAGAACTACTGGAGCTTTTGAAATCCGCGGATATGGCTAATATTGTTGGTGAAGAAGCGGTAAAGGTAGCACTAACAAGTGGACTCGTCCATCCAAGTGCTGTACTAAGAGTTGGTGGTGTTCCAATAGCGTACTTCACGAGGATCTAAGACATGCGTTTTTGCATTCGATGCGGTAGACCTCTACCCAAGGAGGAGCTAGTGAAGGGAATGTGTTCAGAGTGCTTCAGAAAACACGTCAACATCATTACTGGCAGTCCCGAGTTCGAAGTAACGGTTTGTCCTAGGTGTGGATCATGGGTAAACAAGGGAGAGTGGTATCCACCCTCTACCGAGGAAGAGGTACTTCAGGCAACACTAGAGAGTAATCTGCATCGATGCATCATAGAAGGAGTCGATCTCCAGGGCTTGCTAATAACCAGCTTCGATAGAATATCCTCTAATGTATATAGTGTGAACACAGTTCTAGAAATAAGGGTTGATGAGAAAACCTTGTACTACGAGGTTCCTTTAAAGGTCTACATTAACCACAGAACATGTCCCACCTGTATATCCAGAGCTACAGGGAAGTACAAGTACTTGGTTCAAGTAAGATTTACAACACCAAGAGTACCAGCTAAAGTACTTGGATCCATAATGCAGGAGGTACTAAGTTATGTTGGAGATAGGTTTGTAAACATTAAAGAAGTGAAAGAAGGACTGGATCTCGAGCTAGAAGATGCAGCCGTTACTAGAAAAATCATAGATGTTCTAAGTAAACACTACGGTGCAAAAATCACGAGTTCGTTCAAACAAACCGGGTTTAACACGCGGAGAAGTAAGCCACTCGGTGTTGTTACATACTCTGTTAGAGTTCCCGTGTTATCAGAAGGAGATGTGGTCATCTACAAGAACAAGCTTGCATACGTCAAAAGTGCTGAGCGAGGTAAAATTGTTCTATGGATACCGGAGACTGATAAATACGAGAGTGTAAATGTAAAGTACTATTGGAGCGAGCTTCTGAGATATCCAACTCGAGTGGAGTACGAGGAATACCTTGTTGAATCTGTAAACGATGATGGTACAGTGACCTTGAGAAGTTTAACCAGTGATACTCGAAGAAAGCTTCGCCCATTCATCAATATCTTCAGTAGTCTTAAGCCCGGAAGCAAGGTATTATTAGTAAGAGTTGACAGCAATATAGAGGCGCTCATACCATAGAAGAACACGGGTGAACTCTATGCCTAAGAAGAAGGAACCAGAAGAAGTAGCTCCAGAAATACCGCTACCCAACCCCTCCGAGGGCATAATAGTATGTGGTGTTATAAGACACCTTGGAGCAGACTACCTACTAGTTAAATGCATTGATGGACGCGATAGAAAAGCAAGAATTCCTGGAAAAATCAGAAGAAAAATGTGGATTATAGAAGGAGACATAGTTCTCGTGGGTTTGTGGGGACCTGACTCAGATAAGTGCGATATTATACACAAGTACAGCAAGAGCGATGTAAACAAGCTCGTTGAGCAGGGGATAATACCAAGGGAGTTCGTTGATGCAATAAGCGGATTAGTATGAAGGATGAGATAGAGAGGTTAATAAAAAAGAAGCAGAAACCACTAGAAGAGAGAATAAAGGATAGAGACCTATTCGAGGTGGTAGACGAAGTTTTTGATTACTCTACAGTTATGACGATCATAGAGTTGTATAGAAGACGCGTATTGAAGAGAATAAGTGGTGTAATAAGTGCTGGTAAAGAATCAAAGGTCTACCTTGGCTACGACTTTGCCAACAACCCTGTAGCAGTAAAGATATACTTAACGAGCTCGGCTGAGTTCAAGAAGGGCAGGTACAAGTACATTCTGGGTGATCCTCGGTTCGAAGGGTTAAAGCCGAAGGATACAAGAGCCCTCGTTATAGCATGGGCACGTAAAGAGTACAGAAATCTCATGAGAATGTGCGAAGCTGGTGTTAAAGTTCCTAAGCCTATTACGTGCTTAAATAATGTTCTTGTAATGGAGTTCGTCGGCGAGGATAGAACAAGATATCCTCTCCTAGTTGAGGTATATAGAGAGCTCTCAAAGGAAGAACTAGTGAAAGTATACCATTTGGTGATTGAAGAGCTAGAGAAAATCGTTTGTAAAGCTAAACTTGTCCACGGGGATTTATCAGAGTACAACATTGTGGTCAAGTTCCTGGATGAATCGAACATCGATATAGCTATAATAGATGTTAGTCAAGCTGTTGATTTAAACCACCCTAATGCACTGGAATTCTTAACCAGAGATATAAGGAACATTGTGCAGTTTTTTGAGAAAGAAGTAGGCATCTCTGTGGATAAGGCAGAAGAGCTACTGGGGCGTTTAAGGCTATGTCTGGAGAAGAAACAGGTAAGTTTATCTTAGGAGTAACGAGATTATACGAGAAGATACCAACAGAGAGAGTAGGAGTTCTCTTAGCAAACAACGGAAGCGTAAAGAAAGAAATAGAAGAGAAAACGAAGACTATTATAACGGTTAACCCCGATACTGGAGCTGTTGTAATAGAACCGGCCTTTCCACACACATCGGCTCTCGACTTGATGAAAGCCCAGAACACCGTGAAAGCTATTGGATACGGGTTTAGTCCTGAAAGAGCATTCAGATTACTGGAGGATGATCAGACCCTTGAAGTCATAGACGTAAGACAGTACGTTGGAAATAGACCTAACCACGTAAGGAGGGTTCTAGGAAGAGTGATCGGTGAAGAGGGTAGAGCTAGAAGAACACTCGAAGAACTAACCAGCACATACATCTCCGTTTATGAACCATATGTTGCGATAATAGGAGACTATGAAACAGCAAATATAGCGAAAAGAGCGATCGAAATGCTCATTGAAGGTAGAATGCACTCAACGGTATACAAGTACGTAGATAGAGAAATGTTCAGCATCAGAAGAAGAAGAATGACGGAGCTTTGGAGAAAAGAGTTTAAGTAGCTTAATGCTTATTATAGAGTTCCTGGTTACTACTCTATAGGCAACCGATGACGAGGGAACCCGGGTTTAAAATGCTGTATTCTCTCAGTGTTGAAAAGGCCCGCTTCACGAGGTTGCCAGATTCCAGCTAGAAAACTCTATGTACAACGATTGTTTCAACTTGACTTACTCCGGGTATTTGACTGATAAGCTCTTCAAGGTGTTCAGTACCTCCCTCCACGTTCTCTGGCATTACTATGAGAACCCTTAGTGCATTTAACCCAAAGGCTATGGGCTCTGTATCCCATAGTTCAAGAGAGTACTCTGGCGGTAACTTCTGCTTTATCTCGTTCACTATATTCTCCAGGTTTGTAGCTACATCCTCTGGGAATATTCTTAGTACAACTGCTACTCTGGACATAACTCATGGACCTCTAAATCCACAGTTAGGACATATGTACTCTACTGAGAGTTTTCTGCATCTCTTGCATCTTCTGATAATGCTTTTTCCACAGTTTGGACAAGTGAATTCTACACCGTAGTCTCCCGGCTTGAACGGTCTTTTACAGCTACTGCAGATCGGCATTACAGCTTCTTCCTCCATGTGTATAAGCGAGGTTTGAGCTGTAGACATTCCTTGCACCTTTAACCCGGTGAACTAGCATCGGCGTTTATTTCATGAATTTCAAGCTTTATAAATACGATCGTGCTCGTTTACCATACGTAGCACTTCACTTAGTTAAAAATCCTAAGGATAAACCATAAAACTGGTTAGAGTACAGAGCTTGGGATCATGGTTTGAAGCAGGTTATAGTTGTAAGAACGGATCTAAAGATGAGCAAGGGGAAATTAGCGGTTCAAGTAGCGCACGCCTCCTTGATGGCTGCGTTTGAGGCTTACCACAATTTTCGTGAATGGTTTATTGAATGGTGGAGAGAAGGACAGAAGAAAGTAGTTTTAAAGGTAGATAGTGAAAAAGAACTACTTGAACTTTACAATAAGGTACTGGATAAGCGCTTACCAGTTGCTCTTGTAGCCGATGCAGGTTTAACGGAGCTTCCTCCTGGAACAACTACAGCACTAGCGATAGGACCTGCGCCAGACCATAGAGTGGACGAGATAACGGGTCACTTGAAACTACTATAGATTCCTCGGGGAGTTTGCTTGATAAAATACCCTCATCCATTGGATTACGCAACTGGTTTAAAGTACGCTTTAACAAGCAAAAAACTAAACATACTTTTCGAAGCTTCCTCTAGTAGCTTCCATGTTGAAGAGCTTGTGGATTTCGATAAGCTAGGTTTTAACGTGGAGAAAGGTGATTACGCTGTTCTACGTGCTGTACGAAGAGAAGTTGATACACTAAAAGTGATTAGGCTTTTGGAGAGGCATCTTGGTGTACCATTGTCTAACATACACTTGTTTGGATTGAAGGATAAAAACGCTCTAGCAGTATCGTACTTCTTCGTGAAGTCATCGTTCGTTGATAAAGCAGTTTTTCCAATAGTAACGAAGAATGTAACCATCGAATTGATTGGTTACGTGAAATGTAAACCTAGGCGTGTGCATCACTTAGGAAACAAGTTCACAGTATACATTAAAGATGCTACTAGAGAGGATATCGATGTACTAAAGGAGATCGTAGATTTAATCTTGAAGGTAGGGTTGCCATCGTACTATGGATATCAGAGGTTCGGGTATTCAAGGTACAATACTCACTTGCTTGGAAAGTACATGCTAGTAAAGCGTGAAGATCTCTTCGCAAGGGATTTCCTGGGTTCACCGTATCCGCTTGAGAGCGACGATGTCTTGATTAAAAGAGTAAAACTAGACTTCGATACCTTGTGGTACGAGCAGAGGTATGTTAGTTCACCATTACGTGCAGGATTAAAGCTGATCTCAAGGTACACGAGGAGTATTTTCATTCATGCCTACGGGAGTTACCTGTTCAACATGCTAATCAATGAACTCGTGGATTCGTTTGGAATAGAGTTTCTTCAAAACAAGAGTTTACCGTTACCTGGGTGCACCGAGTCATACACTTACTATGAGTCCATAGTTAAGAGAGAAGGATTAACAATGGAGATGCTTAAGTACATGCCTTGTTACAAGAGGCCAGCTTTGTTTAAACCACATGGAAACACCATCGAGGTACAGGGTAATGAAGTAGTGTACAAGTTCACGCTGGATCCAGGAATGTACGCTACGGTTGTTCTAAGAGAGCTATTCAAGGAAAACCTGGTCATACGTAGTTAAATGTGGTAGAATGGATGCTTCTATTTACTCAAAAACTATTTTGACTTGAGTATTGAATATCTTAGCGATGAGTTCTTCGTACTCTTCCTTGTCTTTGATGAACTTTTTATCTCTTCTGGATACTCTTATGTTTATTATTTCGGAGCCACCGGGTATCCACACTCTGTTTACTCCATATAGTGTTGCCGGGTACAGTATTTGCTCTATTAGCTTCTTTAAATCACCTATGTATTCAACTACTCTTACTTTTTTACCAAGTAGGGATGAAAGCTCTTCTTCAAGCTGCTTCTTCTCCTCAACTGTGAACTCGTTTCTTACGAACACTATAGACTTGTCCTTGAGGTTTACAGCTTTTATGAACTCTCCTTTCTTCATGAACTTCAGCTTATCCTCCAACTCTATGAGAGCCTTGAGTACTTCTATGTCATCGCTTGTTACTTCTCCAGAATCTATTTTTCTCTGGCATGAAGAACAATACACTCCGCTCTTTATACATATTTTATCTAGTGGATATTTCAAACCTTCCTACACCACTCAGCTAAGCAGGCCCCCTAGCTAATTAAAGTTAAAAGTTTTTAATACCTTTATAAAACTAGTTATTGGAGTCGTGTACCCGGCAGTGGGCCCGTAGCTCAGCCAGGCAGAGCGGCGGGCTCCAGACCGTGTACACTATGGGTCGGTTGACCCCCAGAGGGATGAAAGAGGTCTGGAAAGGGGTGCGACCCGTAGGTCGGGGGTTCAAATCCCCCCGGGCCCACTGCTTCTGTTCTAACACGTGCTTGTGCTCACTAATTGTTTTAAACTTTTAAACCACAATTAGATGTTTTGAGAGCATTGGGGCCCGTCGTCTAGCCTGGTAGGACGCCGCCCTTACAAGCTCAAACTGAGAAAGGCGGAGGTCCGGGGTTCAAATCCCCGCGGGCCCATTTCACCCATCTGCTTTTCTTACTAACAACGCTAATCGTACAGGGTTAGGAGTATATAGTAGTCTATAAACTATAAATACCTGTAATTGCGATTTTCAAAAATACAAGGATTGTATGGAGTTAAATGTGTAAAAAGTGGGTGATCTCATGTATAGTGTGGAAAGAAGACGTGTTCAGAAAACTGGTTCATCATCTTTCATTATTACACTACCCAAGGACTGGATTGATGCTACTGGTTTGAAGAGTGGAGACTTTGTTATTGTTGAAAAACTTGGTAATAAGCTTGTTATAGTACCATCAACAGCTGAGCCTACGCAGCTGAAAGCTACCTTGAAAGTGCATTCTGGTGTTGATAAAATGCAATTGTTGAGAGTACTCTTAGCAACATACATCTCGGGTTACAGTATAATCTCGCTGGTTTTCGAGAGAAGTACTCCGAACTTAGCATCCCTGATCAGCGAGATTAAAAACCTTGCAAGACTGAAGCTCGCTGGTATGGAGGTTATAGAGGAGTCCACTAGTTCAATCACGTTCAAGGTCCTACTGAATCTCCAGGAGCTCCCGTTGATAAACGCAATTAGAAGACTACACTTAATTGTAAGTAGTATGCTAAATGATACACTGCACTTGATTAGTAACGGTGATTTGAGCATAGCTCAGATGATTATTCAAAGAGATGACGAAGCCGATAGATTTCACCACCTGATAGTCAGAGAACTCTCGGTTGCACTACTGGATATCAAGGTTCAACACGAGCTAGGGATTTCAAACGTAACTGAAGTTCTAAGTTACAGAATTATAGCAAGAAATCTCGAGAGAATAGCAGATCACGCAGTTAACATAGCAAAGCGAGTTGTAGCTGTAGGTGGCTTATCGCATCCCGAGTACGTATACAACTACCTACGAGGAGACATTGAAGTTTTCGAGAAAGCCATGTCGGCACTGTACTCTCTCAACAGAAAAGAAGCAGAGGAGGTTATTGCTAAGGTGAAAAACATTGTAACAGAGATAGAGGAGGTAATATATGGAAAAGTTCTGGAAGCTCCTCTCGAACCAAAGGAGAAGATCACAGTAGCAATGATACTGGATAGCATAAAGAGAATTGCAAGGTATTCAAACGGTATTGCTGAAGCTGTTCTAAACATAAAGGCTTCTAAAATGCCAGAACTCGAAGTAAAGTAAATAAGGAGCGTTTCTATAAGTCAACCAAGAGCCCCGGACTCCCGCAATACTCCCGAGTCCCGGGAGCAAATGAGCGGGAGACGGACCGCCCACTCAGACAGCACTTTTTAGGTTCATCCAGATAGACAACCAGCTTTCCTGCTCGTCTAAAAGACTTATAAGTGGTCATAGTAGAGAATAAATAAGTGAGTACGCCGGGGTGGCCGAGCGGTCGAAGGCGGCGGGCTGCAGGGCTAACCTTGGCTTAGAGCAGGGGCTCGGATACCCGTTTAACCGCGGGTTCGAATCCCGCCCCCGGCTTTGATGGTTTTACTTCTATGTACTGCTGTGTTCTCAGAGAATGCTCGAACAACTACTCAATAAACTTTATGTTTTGGCATTTAAGCTTCTTTAGAAACTCATCTAGGTTGCTTAAGGGTACTTTAATTGTGTATAGGTATCTACTTGTTCTAGCTTTCACTTTAGCTATGCCCTCTTTCTCAAGCTTAACAACTCTGCATTCTTCTGCTCTCTCGCTTATCTTTACAAACTCATCAACGCTGGTTACCTCCTTGGGCATTATAAGCACCCTCCACTTATAGAAATATCAAGTGGTTTAAAAGTCATCTTCGTGGAACCAGGGTTCTAAGGCATGCAATGTGGTTTACTATGCGGTTTTCGAAGTCTAGAGTAGAGGACTATTTAACCACGATCTACAGGCTTGAGGAAGCTCAGGGTGTTGCGAAAATAACCGATATTTCGCGCGAACTTGGTGTTTCATCAGCTACGGTATCCAAGGTGATAGGTAATCTAGAGAAGAAGGGTCTTGTTGTAAGGGAAAAGTACCACTACGTTGCGTTAACTAGCACTGGTAAACAGCTCGCTGAGGTCATCATTAGAAAGCACAGAATAGCAGAGCTCTTCTTATCAAGCATACTTGGTTTCAACGACTATGATGCACACTACTACGCACACTACCTAGAGCATTTACCAGACGTTATCATCGAGAGGATATACCAACTACTTGGATCCCCGGTAATGTGCCCACACGGTAATCCTCTTCCAGGTTCAAAGAACTACCATGCTGATGAAAGACTTATCACCCTTAGCACAGCTCAGCCGGGTGCATTATGCACCGTGAAAAGGCTGCTGGGAGAGCTCAGGGATGTTCTAGAGTTTGCTAGAAGTGGAACAGTCAGGGTTGGAACAGTGATCACCGTGGTATCGAGTAAACCCGAGAGCATCGTGGTTAGAATCGGTGAACAAGACGTCAAAGAGGTACCTCTACGAGTAGCTAGTCTTATCCTTGTCTCGTGCACGCCTAGAACATAAAAACCTATAGGTCTCTTTGAGAAATCATAAATTTAGACATGTCTAAACTACAACAGGGTGTTTGTAAGTGCTTACAACACTGGACAAAGTAGAAGAAGGAAAAGTGGTAACAGTAAAGGAAGTTAACGGAGAAGCGTGGACGCGTAGACTGTATCAAATGGGAGTACTCCCGGGATCACGAGTGAAAGTTGTGTTCAACAGAGGTAGGGGTCCACTGGTTATTCAAGTAGGTGAAGCTGAGATATCCATTGGTAGAAGCATTGCAAAAAACATTGTTGTTGAAATCGATTAGTAGCCTCTAGCGTGATGTTCAAAGGAAGAATACAAGCCTGAGCAAAGAGGGCTTTTCATTCTTTTGAACCTGTATGTGGGTGCAAGCATGAAGGTAGTTCTTTGCGTGCTTTTTCCAGGAGTTGTACGTACTTGTCTAGGTCAACCCTACTCATGTTTGCTTTCTCAAAAGGGATAAGTCCACTGCTCGAGTACACTAATCTGTATGGTGGAAACGCTTCGTGCATGTAGGATGGTGGCTTCTTGTACTCGCCACGTGTTCGACTACGCCTGGTTACTATAAGCTCGTGAATTTCAACATCACCACTCTTCAAGTACTCAATGTACCTATCTATGACTCTATGTGATTCAACAACCTTCTCTTCGAAGCTAGCTGGAGTTGTAGCCTCAGCAAGCTTAGAGATAGCATCTAGCTGTGCTCTTTTAATCAGGAGTGGAACATCTCTGCGAACAGCCATTACTCCCTTTATCTTCAGGGATCCGCTGGATAGTAACCCGTAGTACTTGTTTGCAACAGCTTCACTACCATTAAGACTCCTAGGTATGTACAACCACACGTAGTGAGCTTCTACTTTTGCTTTAAACCCAGTAGCATTCTCGATCTCGTTTTTCAAGCAGAAACACTCATCTAGTGTTTTAACTCCTTCAACGAATATGCTGTCTACTATTGCGTGAACAACTCTGTACCCTTTTTTCATAGCTATCTGCCTGGCTCTTCTCATGATCTCTCTACTAGTGCTAGTAACAACTTCGTGAGCCATAACGGAGCCGAAAAGGCTGTTTCTGTACCCTAGGTACCCGAAGCTTGCAACCAGGATCCACTTTACAGCGCTCTTTCTGTAGGCGTAGACCTCGTCGTGGGTTTTCTCGTAGAGGTCGCTGTAGAGTTCTTTCAACTCAACCAGCTTTTTTATACTAGCTGGAACTACTCCCTCCTCGTCTAAGCACACACTGTGCGGTGTCCAGCTTAATCTAAGTGTGTTACGGCAGTTAGGCTTGTTGATGGTTTCACCGGATACGTTGTACTTGATCATGATGCTGGGGTACAAGCTCTTAAAGTCTACTTGACACACGTTCCAGTAAACACCTGGTTTTGGTACGTAGACTACGCCACCTCTATCGTAGACCATTAGCTCACTCATTCTTCTCCACTTTTCTACTCTACCAGTGTAGCTGTCCGAGATCATTCTTCTGTCTCTAGCTAGTAGAGCTTCAATCGTAGTTAACACTTTCCCAATCGTTAAGTTGTTCATTAGGCTTAAGGGGGTGTAGCTAAGTCTACTCCACTCGAAGAACTCGCTTGGATTGAATGCTCCACCGGTTACCCACTTAGCCACGCTTGATACTCGTGGATCAGCTTCAACTAGTTTAACGTAAACGTATGGATCTACAAAGCCTAGGTGAAACCTTCTTGAAGAAAGATACAATGCCATGTCCTCCAGTTTTGTGAAGCTCTCCACGGACTTGCTTGTTCTAGCAGTGAAAACCCCGTTTTCCAGGTCTACTACAACGTAATCCACCACTGGATCCCGATCAAGTGGATTCCACTCGTAGAGTTCAACTCGGCTGTTTCCGAAACGCTTCACCATTGATAATGGTCTTAGGTTAAACCTGTAGAGTGATTCAACAAGTGGATGCGGAGTAGTATTAACAACTTTCAGCCCCTTTGATACTGCTTCACTTAGAATTCTCTTCAGAATACGCATGCTCTTGGTTTTGAACACAACAACTTTGATCAGGGAATCGTAGTATGGTGGAGCTCTCCACGTCTCTATCCACGCGTTTTCAACTCCATCAGCCTCCAGGAGGCTACGAGCTAGTTTCTCTGGTTCACCACCAGTGATGTAGCCGTAGAAGTAGAGGTTTACAACGTGATCCTCTAGCGAGCGCTGATCCTCGTCGTAGATCACTAGGTGAACTTCGTCTTCCTGAGTGTAGGCATCCAGTAGCCACTTCGTCAAGCTAAACTCCAGCTAGAGATGAAACCTTATTACCTGCAGACGTCTCCGAAAGTATAACCACGGTGACAGGATCTCCCACTGCTTAACTAGCTGTAATTACAAATGTTCTCCAAATGGGGGAGATATGGGTAGAACAACTAGTTCTCTTAGAAGCATGGTAAAAGAGTACGTTGAAAGAATACGTAGAACAGCTGAGTCCTTGCCCCCAGATGAGAAGCTTGTAGTTGAGAAGTTTCTCGAAGACATTGAAACAACGCTTTCAATAGCAATGCATGTGGGCGTGGTTGATCCATTGGAGGTTTTCTTCTTGCACTTAGTTAGAAGATTGAAAACTCTGTGTTCCCAGAACTACTAGTTAGTACTTTGGAGTTTAGCTCAGGTAATAGGTTAGTGAGCACGTGTAAGCCGATACTTTCACCAACCTCTCATCAATAAAATTCTTCAATGTACTACAGGGGGGTGAGTGAAGCTTACAGGTATTACCCAGATAGATGAGCTCATTGATCCTTTTTGCAAGCACTGGATCACCGAGATCTACGGTGAAGCAACTCCGGTAGTTAGCATCATGCACTACGTAATGGCTTACAGAAGCCGAGAAGATCAGGTCTACGTGTTGCTCAACTTAGAGTTCGGTGGAATAGACTCCTTGTACCTAGTTAAGCTATGTAGAATCTTCAACTGCAATCTTGAAAACATACTAGTATCTAGAGCATTCAGGTTGAGTGAAACAGTTAAGGCTCTCGAGGAACTATCTCAAGTACGGAACTCGCTGATTCTCCTAGTTTACCCTTACAACTACGTTTCAGTGGATCCTCGGAAGTACCATGAAGCAACTAGAATCACAGGGTTGATATCCAAGGTGGCTTCTTCGAACCAGGTAGTACTGTTCAACGCTGTTACTAGGTACGGTAAGTACATGCCGGAGGGAGGCAGTTTTCACCACCATGTAGTCAAAGTAATAGTGAGAGTTATCAAGCGAGGTAATTCGCTGATCGCAGAGTTGGTAAAACACCCGGTTAGGGAAAGGCGCTGGAGGATTATTCCATTATCTGTTTTAAAACACCCCGTGAGAGAACAAGGAAAAACAACAATACTAAGGTGGATCAGAGAGGACACTACACAAGCGTTCAGCGTATCGCGATGCATACTAGGAAATACTATATTAGGAAACACGCTGGATCTGCACAGCGCGATCGCCAGTACTCAGTGACCATTCATCTATGCACGAGCATTGTTTGCTATGCTGTCTCCAGCGCGGTTTCAAAGAACACGATTACACGGCGACTCGTAGGTTAATTAATAAAAATCTCTGAGATACTATATGATTAGGGAAAACGCTAGGGCCCGTCGCCTAGCCTGGAGAGGGCGCCGGCCTCCTAAGCCGGAGGACCCGGGTTCAAATCCCGGCGGGCCCGCAA
>JAWBAI010000012.1:0-29492 GCA_038816475.1 Desulfurococcaceae archaeon | reverse complement strand
TCCATTTCGAGACTGCACTTTGGGCATTTGAACATCCTGCCCACTCGGGTCTTTACCACGTACCCGCATCGTGGGCAGGTTCGAGAGGTGTTGTGTGGAGAAACCTTAACCACTAGTGCTTTCTCTGAGAGCTTTCTGTGTATTGTTTCCCATGGCGTTCTAGCGTTTCTCTTCCTCCTATTCTTGCTGGTTCTCCCCTTGGCAACCAAGTCCTCCTTCTTGAGGTCTTCAACTACGTGAACAGCGTTGGGGAACATGGTGGTTATCTGCTTAACGAGCTTGTTTATGTAGTCCCTTTCCCTGTTTCTCTCTCTTTTAGCGTACTTCTCGAACAGCTCTTTCTTACCAATTGATTGAGCAGTAGCTTTCTTCTTCTCGTAAACAATCTTCAAGCTCTGCAGGTACCTTAGATCAACCTTGATGAACCCAATTTCTGGGGAGTAACCGTCGAGAGATAGCTCGTTTGAATCCCATGCAACAACCCTCTCAACAGTATAGACCTCGATCTTCTTGAACGGAATAAGCACTCTATCGTCCTTGAGGATTACTTCACCAATCCTCCATCCTTCAACTCTCCTGCTGAACCACGTTCCTCTCCACGAAACCTCAAAGTACTCACCCGGCTTCAGAGTTATCCTCACCGCTTTCCTCCCGTAGTCAACCTTCATGAGCGTTATCTTGCATCTAGCAAACCTCCTCCTAATCCTCGGTTTAACCTTCATGGCTTCCCCTTTCAGGTACCTCTTCCTCCAGGACTCTATAACAGAGTACGCTGTTCTGATAACAGCGTCAACCCAGTGCTTAGCGTATGGACACTCTGCGAGCAAAGAGTCTCTAAGCATCTTCTTGAACTTCCTATCAGCAGGTACTCTTGGAACCTTAACCTTGTACCCTAGTTCAACACGAACTCTTCCACTTCTCATGGATAGCTCTGGAAACCTGTACTCCCATACAATGTTCTCCCATATAATGTCAACCGCTCTCTGGAGCATTCTAGTGTACCACGTTATCAGCTCTCTAACTCTCAAGTCTCTTACTGGAACACTATACATTCTGACTACTTCACGGGTCTTCAACAAGTTTTCTCACACCTTCAACCACTTTCTCGTACTTATGACTCCTCATACCATAGAGTTTTCCAGCGAAGTGAGATACGATGGTGATCAAGTCCTCCACGAGCTCTTCCTTTGAGTCTTTATCCTCGTGGTTTAACACAACCACCTCTACTCCAAATGCTCTAAGGAGTTCTACCAGCGTTTTGAAACCGAACCTGGTGAGTCTATCTGGGTACGCTACTACGATCTTGGATATCTTCCTCTCGGTTGCAAGTCTCAGTATTCTCTTGAATCCTCTTCTATCCTCGTTGAGACCACTCCCAATGTCCGTGACGACCTCGTACTTCTCTACGTTGTTCTGCTTAGCCCACTCCTCGAGAACCTTCACCTGTCTCTCGAGGTCGTCCTTCTGTGTATGAGAGGAGACGCGAGCGTAGAGGATAACGGTTCTAGGTTTAACAATACCCATAAGCTTCTCAACGTCTTCCTCTCTGAACCTCCACTTACCACTCTCGAGAACAACTGGTTTAATCCATCCCCTCTTAACGTACTCTCTCAGAGTAGTGTAGCTGATACCGAGCTTCTCACAAACCTCCTTTGGTCGAAGCATTGACACCTCCAATAATAAATGATATCAACCCTTATAAACCTATATGAAACCCGAAACAGTCGCGCGAGGCGTAGTACTCAGTGGTACACCTGTCTTCAGCTTAGTTCTCGAATCTCTGGCGGGAGTAGATGTGCGAAGAATACAGGGAATAGTCAACGGAACCACGAACTACATACTAACCAGAATGGAGGAGGGGTTAACCTACGAGGAAGCGCTGAGAGAAGCGCAGAAGCTCGGGTACGCTGAAGCTGATCCAACGCTGGACGTTGAGGGCTGGGATGCGGCGATCAAGGCTGTTATACTGGCTAACGTGATCATGGGTTCCTCGATAACCATAAAGGACGTTGAGAGAGAGGGTATCACCAGAATCACCACGGAGGATATAAAGAAGGCTAGAGAAGAAGGATGCAGAATTAAGCTCGTAGCCGAAGTCTCGAAGAACGGGGACAACGTCAAAGCCTCGGTGAGACCTAGGAAGATCCCCTTAACTCACCCACTAGCTAACGTAATGGGGGTTACGAATGCTTTAACCTTGGAAACAGACCACCTTGGCTTATTAACGATCGTTGGTCCAGGAGCCGGTAGAATAGAGACGGGGCAAGCAATACTGAGTGATATACTGGCTATTCACAGATACATAAGTCTAAGTAGAGTATAAAACTAACTCACACCACACTTTTCGAGGTTGCAAACCAGAAGACCTTGGCTAACCGTGATGTTAATAACTGGTAGAAAAAATCCGACACGGTTACTCGGTAGCTTGCTATATTGTCAGCTGTACACCCAGCTTCTTGGCTACCTTGATTAACATGTCTTTAACCATTGCTTCAAATGTCCACTCCGGTTTCCAACCCCACTCTTCCCTTGCAACACTATCATCTATTGTTCTCGGCCACGAATCCGCTATTTTCTGCCTGAAGTCGGGCTGGTATACAACCTTGAACTCCGGAACGTACTTTCTTATTTCTTCTTCGAGCTGCTTAGGTGTGAAGCTGAAAGCTGCAACGTTATAGCCTACGAAGAGCTTTAGCTTGGATTTGTCTGCTCTCATCAGGTCCAAAACAGACTTTATAGCGTCGGGCATGTACATCATTGGCAGCATTGTGTCTTCTCTAAGGTAGCACACGTACGGCTTTCGCTCTACAGCGTAGTAGAACATCTCCACAGCGTAGTCCGTTGTACCACCACCGGGCAAGGCTTCACTACTTATAATACCAGGCCATCTAACACCCCTTATGTCAAGGTCGTACTTGTAAACATAGTACCTTACTAGTAGTTCACCAGCGTACTTTGTAATACCGTAGATCGTGGTCGGCTCTACCACAGTATGCTGCGGAGTATTGTACTTTGGAGTCGTTGGTCCGAAAACTGCTATGGAGCTTGGCCAGAACACCCTGAACCTGTATTCTCTCGCAAGTTCTAGTACATTGTATAGTCCAATCATGTTCACCTTCCACGCTAACTGAGGATTCTTCTCGCCAGCCGCGGACAGTACTGCAGCTAAGTTGTAAACTTCTGTTACATCGTACTTCTTGATAACCCTTTCAATTGTTTCAACATTTGTTACATCCACGTACTCAGCTGGACCCTCTGCAAGCTTACCCGTTGGAGGACTCGGGTAGTAACCAGCTATAACGTTGTCTCTACCGTAGATCTCTCTTAAAACGGGTACTAGTCCACTGCCTATTTGACCAGTTGAACCTATAACGAGTATTCTTGTCAATAAGGGTTCACCCTCTCTTCTAGATTATCCCTAGCTTTCTTCCCCACTTCTCGTACAATGCTAAAGCCTTGTTCAAGTCCTCCTTGGTGTGATCCGCGTTAACCTGGTTTCTGATCCTCTCTGTACCACGTGGTACCATTGGGTACACGATTGGTACTACGAACACTCCTTCCTCGAACAGAGCTTTTGCTAGTTCTCTCGTTTTCTTTGTATCACCGATGATAACGGGTATTATGGGTGTTTGACTTTTACCCGTGTTGAAACCCATGGACTGTAGCTCTTTTCTGAAGTAGTTCGCGTTGTCCAGTAGCCTTCTGATCCTCTCCTTACCCTCGGGACTCATCACGATCTCGAGTGCCATGATGTTGGCTGCTATTACTGGAACAGGTGGACCCGTGCTCAGAAGCCATGTTCTAGCCCTGTTCCTAATGTACTCTATAACCTCGTAGTCCGAGCCTATCATTCCACCACTAGATCCAAGGGCCTTGGAGAATGTTCCCATGTGTATGTCTACCTTTTCTTCTACTCCGTAGTGTGCTGGTGTACCTCTACCTTCACCTAGTACACCCTCGCCGTGCGCATCATCAACGTAGACTATCGCGTTAAACTCGTCCGCCAGCTTCGTGATCTGGTCAAGTGGTGCTATATCACCATCCATTGAGAAAACACCGTCTGTTACAATCAACACCTTGTTGTACTTTCCGTGGACTTTTCTCAGCTTATCCTCGAGGTCTCCAACATCGCAGTGGTTGTATATTATTTTCTCAGCTCGCGACAACCTTATACCATCGATTATGCTACCGTGATTCAGCTGATCTGAGAGTATAACATCACCCTGGTCTACGAGAGCCGGTATAGTACCAGCATTAGCAGCAAAACCCGTGGGGAAGAAGAGTCCCGCCTCTGTTCTCTTGAACTCTGCAATCTTCTTCTCGAGCTCAGCTAGAATCTCGTGATAACCTGCAATAGCCCACACAGCACCGGGTCCCCAACCGTACTTCTCCATAGCTTCTAACGCTGCATGTTTGAGCCTGGGGTCGTTAGCAAGATTCAGGTAGTTGTTCGACGCTAGCATTATTACTTCTCGTCCTTCAACAACGACTCTCGGTCCAGCAGGACTCATAAGCTTCCTTATCTCCCAGAATTCACCACGCTCGTAGAGCTCCTTTAGCTTAGATTTATATATCTCTCGTACCCAGCCTCTGGGCATACTAGACACCTGTATACCTATAAATCGTAAGTAAAAATAAAAATACGTAAACTAAGTAAAGACACCTACTTACAACCACGTAGATACGAACACGTGTTATCGAAAATTCACGATGATTACACAGCGTTTCAAACAGTTAAGAGAACCGGTTCCCTGTGAGAGCTCCTACTTTAAGATTAAGCGGAGTGCACTTCATCGTTTCCACTGTAATAGCATTTTACAGCTACCGACGCTAAAATCCCTCAGAGCTCGCTAAGCCTGCTTCCCTGTCAAGTCAATTGTTGCCGAGCTTCTACCGCATGCCTATTACTAGTAGGACATTAACGACCAATAAGCAATCGTATTTGGGAATGTACAAGCTTATGGGACCCTCTCTAACGCTATTTAAATTGGTATTTACATCAATGTTAAATCCCGGGTATAGACCTCCGTATACAGGTGATTGAGCTATTATACTTTACCTTCGCAGAGCAGTGCCAGCAATACTGGTGTTAACGGGAGATACACCGTGGTCTAGGAAAATCGTAAGCTTAGCGTTGCTACTAAAGGTGATCGGCTACTCCTTGTTTTTGGCAAACATAACAGGCAGAGATCCGTTCATGGATTTTCTCTTAATAACCTCCATCATGGTTAGCCTCGTTGTCAGCGGATACGCAGTTCACTACTCGAAACTGAAGTACGGTAACCTCGATCTTGTCTCACTCGTTGATTTGTTCGCTATATCGATGATCCTCGTTTTTACTTCAAGTACAGTATTGGAGCTGGTAGTTTTCTGGATTCTCGCAGAGCTCTTCGGATTTCTACTCGTAGTATATGATTACGTAGCTACTGGAAACACTCTATCCTACAACTCAGCTTTAAAGTACCTGCTGTTCTCGATGATACCAACTGATGTAGCTCTCTTTACACTACTAGCACTCATTGGTCTCGAGAAAGCTCTAGAGCTAAGTCCTCAAAGCATAGCAATGACCCTAATGAACCCTGTTGCTCTATTACTCGTTCTAGTAGGTTTCTTCGCTAAAGCTGCTCTATTCCCACTTCACTTCTGGCTTCCGGATGCACACTCGGCCGCGCCTTCACCAGCCTCAGCTCTACTGTCTGGTGTTATGGTTAACATGGGTATATTCGCTCTCTATCTTCTATCCCACTGCAACATGAACGAGAACATCGTGGTTCCAGCATTACTGCTATCTGGAAGTATTACAGCTATCTACGGAGCAATACAAGCCTCACTTCAATCCGATATAAAAAGGTTACTCGCGTACAGTACAACTTCAAACGTTGCACTAGTTGCTCTAATGATAGGGTTGTACATAAGCACAGAAGACATAGTGTTCGTTGAAGCATCCATAGTGTACACCATAGCGCACACTCTCTACAAAGCATCCCTCTTCCTCGACACCGGATTCATAGAAAACCTAGTACACGAGAGAAACCTGAGGAAACTTGGCTACATATCTAGTATAGCTCCTACGGAAACGGTATCAGTACTGCTCACCGTGCTAACGATCTTCGGTCTACCACCCTCCATGGGTTTTCTCGCAAAGCTCTTTCTCTTCGCATCGATCGCCAAATACCTTGAGAAATCCTGGTTGTACATCCTTATGCTCGCAATAGTTGCTTTAAAGACATCTCTAGCAGTTGTTTACAATGTAAACTACCTGCGAGCACATATTGGAAGAAGACGAAGTGTCCTTCAGGCTGAGGTTATTAAGGGTGCTTTCATTCTACAACCATACGTTCTCGCGCTTGTACTCTCAGCGTTCTCTTCTCCTTCATGGTAACGTTGTTCAGCTATTTAGACTACGTAGAGTTCATGCTACTTAGAAAAGCTACTCTAATACTAGTAGTAACATTCCCGCTACTGCTGTTCACTATCTACTTCTTCACGAACATGTTCAAGAGGAGTGGTACTGTTGAAGCACCACGGTAGCCACCAACCCAGTGGGCACGGGTTGATTATTAAGCCGCGATTTCTTGAACAAGTGTTCATTTTCCTTGCATTGCTTATGAGCACTCTCGGGTTGCTCACCGATGAGGTACTCTACGTTGAAGCCGGGTTCAAAATACTCGTTGCCTTCATAGTGGTGAAACTCATCCTGGTGAGAAGAATAATCCTGTACGTAGTGCTGATTCTACTACTAACTCTTGTCTTCTACGCTGATCCTTCAAACAACTACTTATCGCTAGCAGGATACGCGCTCTCCATTGTGTACATTTGCACATTGTTCAGGTCGAGATGCTGGCTTATATCGCTAGGCTGGTACGGTGTATCGGCATCGTACTACTGGTTAGAGATGAATAACTCAGTTTTAGTCTTACAATTAGTAGCAATCACAGCTATGCTTAATGCTCTCACGCTGATAGCACCATTCCACCAAGTACGTATAGCTGAAGTAATACTCCACGCTGAAGCAAGAATTATAGAAACCCTGGCTGAACTACTCACAAAGACGAGAATAACCCTTGATTCATGGGTGCACTGGAAGAAAAAAAGCCTGCAGAGAGTAGTATCATCTAAACTACAAGTTGGTTTATCAAGGATACGAACAGATGGTTCCCTAGCATCCGGCAGGCTCATTGGTAGACTTGAGAAACCTAGTAAGAGAGTGAAGCATGCTACAGTAACTTCAGCACAACGAGTGCTCACGCTCATCAGGATTTTAAATGCGTACTCGATTAACCTCGAGAACAGGGTATCACGGGCAATAAACAGCTGGATACAGCTGATCGAAGGTTACCATTACAACTTCGAAAACTCAACGCTAAGCTCTCTAATTCTCGCTACCTTGTGCATGTTAATACTAGTTGTAATTATCGTTGCACAAGCCATGCACAGCTAAAGCAGAATGCAACCTAAGTACTGAAAGAACATGTGCTTCCAGGTGTTACCCTCAATGAAAGTCATCACATTTATGAGAGCTTTTTATCTTTGAGCATACAATGTGTAGTCGGTGAACCAGTAGTTCGCGGCTTTACGCAAAGCTTTGCTCTTGCAATTGCTGATAGATTTAGCTTCTTTCCATGCTTGAATAATACAACATTGTCCCTCGCAACTTTCTCGGCTAGGTTTCTAACTAAACTCTCTACTCCTAATTCATCATACAGAAGTATGTAGCCTGCTACAAGCCCTGAAGCTACTGCACCTGGTTCAAGGTTCTCCGTGAAGGACTCAACGTCAAATACGTGAACATCCACCGGTTTTCTAACCAGTAGTTTTCTAAGGGACTTCGCAATCAAGGTCTCTAGAAGTAGCTTTTCCTCAACCGACGAGAACTTGTCTACAACAACCATGATGTCCACATCCCTAGCTATCCAGAGCCCATGAATACTACTATCGAACAACAGTAGTGCTTTCAACTTTTTGTTAAATCTGCTAACAACCTGGTTAACTTCGTATAATACTTCTTCCCACGAGGTAATTTCTCGTCACCTTAACAGTCTCCATTGCTAGTTCAACACCTTTCTCGGCAACATCCTTTGTAACTATTTCTGAAGGGCTAAAAACCTCACCTCTAAGCAGAAACGGGTATCTAGCTCTTGTGTAGTACTCGGTCAAGTACTCCAGCGCTTCAACAATCACGTTAAACTCCGCAGTCCATTCATCCTCAAAAAGCAAAGATCCCCACGAGCTCCGGACCGTGATTATACACAACTCTCTTTTTAACCTCAAGCAGAGCCTATATACACTTTACAACGCATTGCTGAGCATAAAACACTGCTTGAGGGTAATCGTCAAACTGTAGAGCTCTTCTAGCTCTCTCCAGGTCTCTTAAAGCTTCCTCAAAGTACTTCCTCGCGAACTTCTCGAAAATCGACAAAGTAGACCCTCATAGTCAAAAATACATTACTAAGGTATTCTTTATAAGCACGAACAGGCGACCTGAGGGGCACATGCATACTTAAGGTTCCTTTCTGCTTGTTTAAACTTAGTAGAAGTTTAAGGTTGGTTTGTGCATGCTAGTGTTCTGGTGATCCAATGGGTGAAATCGCGAAACTCGTAGATGTTTGGAAAGTGTATAGAGTTGGAAGTGTTGAATACCCTGCACTACGCGGTGTTAACCTGTCAATTGCTCGTGGCTCCTTTATCTCTATTATGGGTCCCAGCGGCTCCGGAAAGACAACACTGCTCAACATACTTGGATTACTCGATAAGCCGACTCGCGGTGAAGTGTACATTGATGGTGTAAATGTTCTTAAGCTACCCGACCACGGGATCTCGAGTCTGAGGAACAGGAAGATAGGTTTTGTCTTCCAGTTCTTCAACTTGATCAACAGGTTAACAGTCTACGAGAACATTGAGCTACCATTGTTACCCAGGGGCTTGCAACCGAAGTACAGAAGAGAACTGGTTGAGAAAGCTCTCCTAGCTGTGGGCGGTGATCTATCCTGGCTTAGCAAAAAGCCAAGTCAACTAAGCGGTGGACAACAGCAAAGGGTAGCTATCGCGAGAGCCATTGTCGGTAACCCCGAGATCCTGCTAGCAGATGAACCCACCGGAAACCTGGATAGAGCTTCTGCGAAAACCGTTGTAGAGACCTTTGCAAAGCTAAACGTAGAGCGCGGTTTAACAATAGTCGTGGTTACGCATGACCCCGAGATAGCCCACTGTACGGAGAAAATCTACGTGTTAAGGGATGGCTCCATTGTAGATAGCCGCGAACCGTTTAAAACGGAGTGTATACTGAGTAAGCTTTAGGTGTTATGCATGAGCGCTAAATACCCGCCTAGAAGAAGCGTTGTGCTCGTAATTGCACTGTTTCTACTTAATGCTGTATTGTACGCACCCTTCGTGGCAAGATCTAGCACTGAAGACTGGGTACTGCAGGAAGCGTCTTTTAAATCCGCGACTGGTGGAAGCGTGTACCCGGGTAGTAGCAACGCTAGATTAGTAATTACAGCAAGGTACATGGGACCAGATAACGCCTTGAACCCGGTTGCATGCATCGGAGATCTACCAGTGGGTTTCAAAGCCACCAGCAGTTGCGTACCAGCAAGAGACGGCGAAGGCAATGTACTACCCATCGTTGAACCCGGCAGTGCTGTCTACTTCACCTACGTACTCAGCGTAGATAGAGCCGTTGCACCTGGCAACTACAGCGCTCTTGTAAACTTAACCTACTACGTGAACAACGTACTAACCTGGCGAGTGCTCATCGTTGATCTTTCGGTCTCAGAGTATCCTCCGATGAAACTAAGCGTAAAAGACGCTTACTTCACACCCTACGGTTATCCCGGGGCATGCCCTGTTCGCCTCGTTGTGGGATTGGAGAACAGAGGGTCTACGAGCATCACTGGAATGAGATTAACTGCTGAACTACCCCCGGAACTCGCTGATCCTTTCACGTTGAACACCAGCTACGCTGGTAGATTCGAGCCAGGCGTCAGTACCTACGTGGACCTCGGATCTACCTGCATAAGCCCCTCTGCAATCTCTAACACTAGTTACACCGGCGTTCTACACGTGAGTGCTCAGCTTGTTACAGATGACGGTGTGGTATACAGCTACGAGGAGAGCTACAGGTTCGAGCTGTTCCTCGGTGATCCCCCCGGCTTGAAGATAGCTGTTCTAGACTACGGTTTAACATCAGGTGTAGACATACCCGGCTTCAGAAACACTGGTTTAAGAGTACTCTTGAGGTCCGAGGAGCCAGGGACGCTAGAGCTACTCTACTCCTACGTGGTTCTCGAGAACGCTGAGCATGTTAACGGATCTTCCATGGTCGTGTACGAACACGAGACAACGCTGAGCTATCTCGAAACCGCGTGGATCAGCTATACAGGGATAAACCTGCATGATAACGCAACCTACGTCAAGGCCAGAGTACTGCTCCACGGCTTAGTATCAAGGGATGGATCAAGGTATCCTACCTCAACCGAGCTCCTGCTGGTGGTACCTCTGAGCTACAGAGAGATCCGAGTTGGAGTCGAACGCTCAACGTGGCAACAGAGCTATGCCTACCCGGGTTCAAGCGGTAATAACCTTGTGCTGGTTCTCTACAATAGTGAAACCGAGCTGAGAGTGGAAGACGCTGTTGTAGAAGTAGTAGTACCAAGCGGTGTTATCTACCCCGATAAGATGAAGGCTTACAACGTTAACGTTAACCCGGGTTCCCTGGTCGAGGTGGTGTTCAGCAACATTCTGATACCGGTAAGCACCGAACCAGGCGTATACCAGTTCGTGGTTAGAATCATGGGTACTCTGAGAGCTCGTGATGGTTCCTTCAGGTACTTCGAGGTCCTCCGGTACATCAGTGTACCCGTGGAGAACCTATCCAAACTTATCCCTCTGCTACCAGTGCTCGAGGTTGTAGACGTATACTGGGGTGAGGGAACACCAATTTACGTTTACCCTGGTAGCGCTAGAGCTCCCTTAACTATTGTTCTCCAGAACAGAGGGATAGTTGATGCTTTCAACGTGCACTTGTACGTTGAAAGTGTAACTCCTAATGACGTGGAAGCCCTGAACAGTGTCACCGAGTGCGCTACTAGGCTGTTACCGGGTGATACCTGCGTAGCTGTTTTCTACTTCAATCTCTCGAGTAGCTCAAGCGGCTTGAAGACCATAAGTCTATTGGCCAAGTACAACGTTAACCTTGGAACGAACGTTCTTCAAACGCAACGATTAACAGCTAAAGTGCACTTACCTGAATACCCGGCTGGCGAAGGCCTAGTAATTTCAAGCTACATGTGGTTAAACAATAACCCGGTTTTCCCGAGAACCCGTGGTGCTGTACTACAGCTCGTGATAGCTAACCTTGAACCCTACACTGTTTACTCGGTCTGGGTTAACCTGGAGACACCGGAGTGCATGAGTATACGTGAGGGAACACCGGGGACACTCTACGTTTCTGGACCTTTGGCTTCTCTACAGACGACAACAGTATCCTTCACACTTGACATGAACAACTGTAGCGTTGGATTACACCGAGCTCTGGTCGAGCTAGACTACTTTGTGCAAACAGCTGGTGGGGGAGTTAGGAAGAGAACGCATCACTGGGTGAGCATTCTTGTTCAAAGCGATGAAGATGTTATTGAGTTCTTAGCCTCTGGATGGGTAACCACGCCCCTTGAACCACCTGTTCACGGTGCTCAACTCTACCTAGTGTTCATAAACAGGGAGCTACCTTCAGTTCACAGTCCTGTTCTAAGGTTGCATTTACCACCGGGTATTGTTGATTCAAGAACAAATAGTTCAGTGGCAACCGCTCTACCGATTGGAGTATCCCCACAGCAAGCGTACACAATGCTGTTCGGGCTACCAGGCGATGCAGCTAGAGTTATTCAACAGCTGGTGCAGCAACCCGTGGTTCAAGTCGTGAGTAAAGGTGAGTTCGTAGTTTACATTGTATCTCTTAACATAGAAAGAGTTGACTCCCCACAGCTCACTATACCCTACGCACTGAGCTTTGTTGATCACTGGGGGTTCGTCTACGAGGTTTCCTCGAACTTTACCATTAGCTTACTAACATCCCCACCGTTACTGGAGGTTCGCACCTTAACCCCCGTAGTTGTGTTCGGTAATGGAACAGCCCACCTGGACATACTACTCGTGAACAACTACGGTGCACCCGTGAGCAACGTTTACGTAGCTCTAATACCCGAAACAGGAAACGCTATACCCCAGGGAGCTGTCAAGTACATTGAAAAGCTCGACTCATACTCCAGTGTTAAGCTCAGGTACGAGCTTGTATATAACCCGGTACAGGTGCTCGCTGCCGGTGGATTAGCGGTTTCACCAACTTCAGCTGTATTCAGAGTAGCTGTGCTCTACGTGGACATAGCAGGAACACCGCGCTCCTTCAACACAACACTCAGCGCGATGATAGCACCCTTCATAGAGCTCCGGCTAGTCCCCGGAGCAACAGCAAGGTACACCAGGGGATCACTACTCGTTAGCGGTGTACTAGTTAACACGGGGATCTCAGTAGCGCGGAGTGTTGTTGTTTACGTGAAATACGGAGAAACCGAGGCTATGAGTATCATAGGTGATGTTGACCCTGCATCGCAAACACCATTTAGAGTTGAGGTGAGAACACCCTATGCTGATGACACTTGCAAGCTCGTAGTAAAGTACCGCGACATCTACGGTTCGATCTACGAGTTCGAAGAGGAGATCAGAGTAGTGTACGTACCAGAGGAGGTGACTCAGACACCTACAGTTCAGCAGCCTCCCGTGGACCTGTTCAAGCTCATTATAATAATCCTTGTTGCAGTATTCCTGAGCGGAGTAGCCTACATTATCTATAGGCATACGAAGAGCATGGCAAAGGGTTCTTCTTAATGAGACTAGACGACGTAATAAGACTTGGTGCTAAGGCTTTAACCGAAAGAAAGATACGTGCAACACTGACAATTATAGGTATAGCGATTGGTCCCATGGTTCTACTGATGATCGGCAGTATACTAACTGGTTACAGCGAGTACATAATCTCATCCATCACGGGTCTAGGTCAAAACATCATAGTTGTAACACCAAG
The DNA here is from genome assembly GCA_038816475.1 of Desulfurococcaceae archaeon. GTDB lineage: Archaea > Thermoproteota > Thermoprotei_A > Sulfolobales > Desulfurococcaceae > UBA285. The sequence continues at coordinate 16,414 of JAWBAI010000012.1, read as the reverse complement.
ACCTGGTTACAGGTTAACTCACGATGACGTAAACTACATTTCTAGTATACCAAACGTGGTTAGTGTTGAACCATTCTACTCCACTACCGGAGAAGTAACTATACATGGTGAACGCAGAAGCGTTTACATCTACGGGGTAAACCCCGAGTTCATACTGAAAGCTATTACTAATCTGAAGGTGATCGAAGGCTACGCTCCAGCACCCACTGATCACGGTAAAGCACTCGCAGGCTACAGCATCGTGTACGAAGGTGGTGGAAGCAGAAACTATGAACTAGGCGACGTTCTCTCAGTAACCACTTACGTTGTTCGAGAAAGAGGTAGGGTAGAGGTTAGAAGATTGAACGTTGTAGTAGCCGGAGTTCTGGACAAGTTCGGAGGCGCTGTTTTCTTGAACCCCGATGAAAGCTTGTTCGTACCTCTTGAAACACTTGAGAGAGCTCTGGGTGTTAGAGAATGGAGTGGTATTCTGGTTCTGGTTTCATCACCTGATGTTGTAGATGCTGTTTCAAGAGAAATCGCTAGAACCTACGGAAACAACGTTAACGTTATATCCTTCGTAGCCATAGCCAGAACAGTTTCCGACGTGGTAGCCGCCGTAGACTTCGTCACCTTCGCTGCTACCACATCAGCATTCGCAGTAGCTGTAGCAGGAGTTGCAGCATCCATGATCACCAGTGTAATGGAGAGAACCAGGGAGATCGGAGTTCTTAAAGCTATTGGATTCAACGACAAACAAGTGCTACTACTAATACTCTTCGAAGGGGTGATCATGAGCTTAATAGGCTACGCGATAGGTGTTGCACTTGGAGTTACCGGTTCAATAGTAATTGCTGAGAGTGGAGCTAGCTTAAGAATCGGGGAGATCTGGGAAATCCGCGCAGGACCAAAGTTCACAGCTGAGCTCTTCGCTAGAAGCGCGGCTATGACACTGAGCGTTGGTGTTCTCGGAGCATTGTTCCCAGCTTATAAAGCGATGAAGATACCTCCAGCAGTAGCGTTGAAATACGAATAGAAAGCCCCATTGATAACTCTACGAGTAAAAGCTCTAAAGATCCATGACTCGGATACTCAGGGATGAGATGAAGTAAAACCAGATGTCTTCAGTTTTTCTTCGGGAGACTGCTTCCGATCTGCTAGCATCTCAGTACTATACTGCTCCGGTAAGCTCTTTGTACTCGGCGTAGTCTAATCCGAGAAGAGAAGCGATGGCATGAAGCTCTTTTCTCACATCCCCTGGTACTAGAACATGGTGATTTGAAACAGCAACTAGTGGTATTTTCTCCGCGTTTACATCAAGATCTAGTATAAGCTGCGTTCTGCACATTGTTTGATACATTAAACCGCTCGCTAGTAAACGACCTGTACCAGCTAGTATTACTGAGAAGTCGGGGCTCATGGAAACAGCTGTGTACACGCCAGGTGCTAGCTCACCAGCTAGAGCGTGCGGGTATCCCGATTCAAAGTGAGATGTGATCCTGAACTTCCTAGTCATGTTCAATGCCACAGTACAGTGTGCATAGTACGCTCTCGTACCCTCGAACCTGGAGGCGTTTGCAATCCAACCGGTGTAGCCTGTGAGAGCCTTCGATATCAGCATCAACGCAAGGCTGATCAAGTCCCCTTCGCAAGCCGTAACTACGCCTTCGCTATTCAGCAGTGCGAGTGCTAAGCAGGGTGTTAAACGGTGCTTGATCAGGTAGGGAAAGCAGTCCATTGCTATACCCTCGTAGCCTCTGGTCTCGGCTAAAGACCTGAGCACAGCGTACACTTTACCTATTTCTGCGAGTTTTTCAGCCGGGATACTAGGCTCGGTTTCGCTGAACACACTCACGAAGTGCTCTACGTAGTCCTTCCTTGCTCTCTCCAGTTCGGATTCGAACTCTTCCAGCGACAACACGTCTACTCTAGACTCGAAGCGCGACTCGAAGTCCTCAGCTAATTCAGGCTTCTCCGTGTAGGGTCCCACGAGGAGAACCCTGGAACCAAGTAGCGAGGCTACAGCCTTTGCAACGGTAATCATCTGCTGTACTCTTAGAAAACACTCGGTGGACTCAACTTCTCCGCAGTGAAACAGCCATGTCCATACACCTTCCATGTCCAGCTTGGACCTAGCTGATACAGCTGATGGTAAACTGTTGTGCTCACCGTGAGCTAGTACGATAACCCTATTGTAGTTAGCTGCTAACGCAAAGCTATGCATCAACTTACTGGTACCACCGGTTAAAGCAACGAATACTGGTAGATAGTCCACGTATTTCCTTGCAAGAGCCTTAGCTTCCTCCTCTGATGTGACAACTGAAGAGTACTCTAGGCTTACTCCTACTCTCTCAAGATGTTTCCTAACAACGTCCAATACGTGTAGGTAGTAGTGCTCTCCGTGAAGCCTGGACGCGAAGGGGACAATAACAATGTTCTTCACGTAGATCACCAAGTACATATATGTGTGCGCAAGTAATAAGCAAATGTGTAACCGAAAAGTAGGTGTTAGAGCGTTCTATTGATTCCTATCACATGTTTACTGTGGGGAACTTAAAGATTCAGCGTTGACTGCTACAAGTCGATCTCTGGAGCAAAGCCTAATATGCAATGATGCCTCTGCTAAACTATTTTAACCCCTTCACGTATCACTAATACCATCCCCCGGGTGAGCGCTACGATGGATCAGTTTTTAGCATTAACTATCATGGGCGTAGTAATCCTCGTAATAGGGTTTGTACTATACATAGTTAAAATACGCGGTGCTGGTTTACTGATTCTCCTCGGGGCACTATGGTTGTTCACAATGGCGCTCTACTATGGTTTATCATACGCTGGTATTTACGGAAAACCGCACATAGCCAATAACCTTATTGGTATATTGATACTAGTCGTTGGATCCCTCGCTGCACTACAGTACTTGAAAAAAGCCAAAAAACCTCAGGCTAGGTGATTACCGTGAAGTCGAAGGAAGTTGGCCCAGCTCTCTGGGGTATTTCAATAATAATTGCAGTTCTGTTCATAGCGTTCTTCCTGTACATCGGAGTAGATATACTAAGCAAAGGGCTGGATAAACCAGGCGAGTGGTTGATAACTCAGCCGTTCGTAAGACTAGGCAGAGACTTCTGGTTCGCTGTAGGAGCTGTTGTCTGGATTGTAGGAACAGTGCTGTTCTTCATGGAACTCATTGGTGTAACGATTAAGCGCTGGAGACTAGTGAAGCAGATTCTCAGATGGGATGCCGTGGATATCTCTGTTACAGCTCTCTGTGCAGCTGTTTACGGAGGAGCGTTAGCTGCAACTGGTGGAATACCAATAATACCCGGCTTCACGTGGGTTAGACCAGCAAACGCTCTCGCACCACTCTTCGGAATACTCTTTGGGATTCCAGGTGCTCTGGGTACAGCCATAGGTAACTTCATAGCCGACGCTTTAGCCGGGTACTTAAGTGTTGGTAGCATTGGAGGGTTTATTGGAAACTTCATCATAGCCTATGTACCATACAAGCTTATGAAGGACCATACGTTCAGAACACCTAGGAGCATTATAGAGTTCTACATATGGGGCGTACTAATCTCGAGCGTTTGGTGCTCAATCTACATATCCTGGTGGCTCGATGCACTAGAACCCGTAATAGGCTTGCCAAGACCACTTGTTTGGGGGTGGTTTGCACCGTTCGTTATATTCAATAACGCGTTCATAACAGCTATATTGACGCCCATACTGGGTTACATACTGTATCCACCAATAAAAGCACGTGGACTATACTGGGCTGACAGAATAGAATTCAAAGCCTAAGGACCTAAATTACATGGTTTTTACATAAACCTCCTTCCTTTTCTTCAGGGATTAAACCATGACTATTTACTGCGTTAAAGGCTTAATACTAACGATGAATAAAAGGAACGATATTTTTCCAAGTGGAATAGTCGTGTTCGATGACTCCAGCGGAGAGATCCTAGCTGTTGATCGCAACGAGAACGCCTGGAAGCATGAATGTGAATTCATGGAAGGTGGCAAGTACTACGTAGTACTACCCGGTTTAATAAACACTCACACGCATGCTCCTATGATCGTCCTACAGGGTCTTGTATCCGGGTTAACGGGGTTCGAGTGGTTAAGAAAAATATGGTATTTGGAGAGCCTGCTGAAGCCGAGCGATATTTACATTTCAACTAGAATAGCTATAGCTTTAATGCTTGAGAATGGAATTACAACGTTCTCTGATCACTACTTCTACGAAGAGGAAGTAGCGAAAGCTGTAGAGGAAATCGGGGTTAGAGCTGTTCTCGCCAAGAGCGTTGTAGAATTTAGTGACTATGCTCCTAAACATAGTCTTAAGGATTCTGTAGATTTCGCAATTAGGTTCATGAACAGAGCTAACGGAAGGATCACAACGATGATCGGTGTGCATGCACTGTACTCCTGTAGTATTGAAACCGTGAAAGAGTCTGTAGAGGTTTCTGATAACGTTGGTTTAAGGATACACATGCACTTCTCCGAGTCTCTACACGAAGTAGATTACGTGAGGAAACAGTTTGGCACTACTCCAGCGGAGCTAGCCGAGAGGATAGGTCTACTGAGAACGAAACCACTATTAGCTCATGCAACTTATCTCACCGACAACGATGTTGGGCTTATAGCTAGGTATAAGCCTTCAATAGCATACTCACCATTCACGATAATGAGCTGGGGTCAGAGCATAGCAAGAGTGTATGAACTTCTCAAACACGAAGTTCCAGTTTCCCTTGCCACAGATGGACCTGTTACCAGTGGTGATCTCTGCTTGTTCAAGGAAATGAAACTCGCTGTTGCAGCGCAGTCTAATTTCTACAAAACTCCCCATAGATTAACACCACAAGACGTTCTCGAAATGGTAACTCGCCATGCAGCAATAGGTCTTGGCTTAGATAGCAAGGTTGGATCACTGGAACCTGGTAAGCGTGCTGATGTAGTTGTCCTGAAGCCAAGCTTAAGTAGGTCTATTGGACTATACGATGATCCGTACTATACTGTAGTATACAATCTTGACTGTAGAGACGTTTACTCGGTTTACGTTGATGGTAAAAAACTAGTTGATAAAGGCACTGTAACTGCTATTAACATTGAGGATGTGTATAAGGGTGTAACCAGTATTCGCGAGAGGATTTTAGCTGAAGCAAAGTAAAGCGGTGGTTAACCGATGGCTTTTACAGGGTTATACTTACCTAAGAGCAGTATTATACATAAGCTTGACGCTAGAACAAAGCTAATCTGGTTCATCCTAGCTTTTGCCGCATCTATAGTATCACAGTGGGATGGATCTGTTTCAATCTTTGTATATTTGTCTCTAATAATCGGTTTAGTGCTAGCGAAGATCTCCGTTAAGAGAGCTATCCTGATTATAGGTTACAGTATAGTTTTCTTCATTGTAACGATAATGGTTTGGGCATCAATGTTTCAGGATGTTGGTAGATACCTGTGGACTTTCCCACTTGCGAATATCAGAATAACCGATGTAGGTTTGCTCGTGGGCTTAGGTAAGTTCTTCCTCATAGTTAACCCAATCACAGCTTTTCTACTCGTAGTAACAACTACTAAAATGTACGATATAGTTCAGGTCTTCACAAAAATGAAGCTACCCTACAAATTTGGCTTCATGTTCATTCTTGCATTTGGACTGCTGCCCTACACGCTAACAGAGTTTAAGAACGTTATGGATGTGCAGAGAGCACGTGGAATACCTGTTGACTCTAAAAACCCTGTTAAGAGAATCATTTACACAATACCTATATTTGTTCCCGTTATAATCAGAATGCTCAGCTACACGTGGGATCTAAGCATAGTACTAAACGTAAGAGGCTTTGGTGCTAGCACTAAGAGAACATTCTACTTTCCCTTAAAGTGGAGTAGGCGTGATACCATAGCTTTACTAATTCTCATTCCATCATACTTAACACTCATAGTACTAAAGCTTTCTGGTTTCTCCACGTACTACTACTTAGTTAAAGCTTTTGGTTGATGGGTGCTGATCTTGACCTACGCTGTGAAGGTAGAAAACCTCTGGTTTAAGTACGTAGGGTCTGATGACTGGGTTTTAAAGAATATTTCGTTCAGTGTTCGGGAGGGAGAAACACTGGTTATAATGGGACCATCGGGATGCGGTAAGTCAACCTTGCTTTACGTATTAGCTGGAATGGCGCCACGAATAATAAGAGGCTTCGTTAAAGGCTACGTAAGCATAGCTGGATTAGATGTGCTGAATTCTAAGCCAGAGGAGTTAACGAGACTCGTGGGATTCGTATTCCAGAACCCAGAAATACAGGTGATAATGCCAAGCGTGATAGAGGAGGTTGCGTTCGGCTTAGAAAACCTAGGTTTGAGTCCTCAGGAGATTGATAGAAGAGTAAGGGAAGTTCTAGAGCTAACCGGACTAGCACATAAAATGCATGAATCACCGCATTCGTTATCCCCTGGTGAAAAGCAAGTACTAGCAATAGCATCCGTTCTGGCTCTAAGACCTAAGGTATTAATACTGGATGAACCTACATCAATGCTGGATCACCCGGGTACTAGGAGAATCCTGGAGTTAATTGAGAGCATTAAGAGAGAAACCAGTATGACGCTGGTCATAGTAGAGCACAGGATCGAGTGGGTTGCTGAACACGCTGACAAGGTTGTAATAATGGAGGATGGAAAAGTGATAGCTGAGGGAAGGCCGGACGAAGTCTTTGACAACAAGAACCTAATTTTGAAAACTGGTGTTAGGCCTCCACAGGTTAGCGAAATCTTCTACAAGTTATCCGATGCAGTGCCTCAATTGGTTAACCGAGTACCAGTAACGTTTAAAGACGCCCTACTATTCCTAGAACAACGTGTTAAGCTGAAACCACCTGAAAGCCATGCCCATCCAGCGCGAGGTGATGTTAAAAGTACGACAGAGAAGGAGGTTGTAATAGAGGTCAAAGACCTGTGGTTCAGATACGGCAGGGATCTTCCGTGGGTTTTGCGTGGCGTAAACCTAGAGATTAGAAGAGGAGAGTTCGTTGCGATCATAGGTCATAGTGGTGTAGGTAAAACAACGCTCGTGAAGCACTTCATAGGTCTTCTCAAACCTGTAAAGGGCTACGTTAAAGTACTTGGTTTAGACACTCGTAAAACACCTGTTTCTACTTTAGCAAAGTACGTGGGTATGGTTTTTCAAAATCCCGAAGCACAGTTGTTCGCTAGTACCATATACGATGAGATGAGTTTTGCACTTAGAAAGCTTGGATTATCCAGGGCCGAGATAGAAGCTAGAATAAGAGAAGCTCTTGAGGCCGTAGACCTTCATAAGCCTTTACACATGTCGCCTCACTTGCTCAGCTTTGGTGAAAAGCATAGGTTAGCTATAGCAAGCGTTCTAGCATTGAAACCTAGAGTGGTGATCCTTGACGAGCCGTTCTCCGGCTTAGACTACAAGCGTAGCTTACAGTTACTACTGGTTCTAAAGAAACTGACAGAACATGGGGGTACTGTGGTACTTGTTGCACACGATCTGCAGTTAATAAGCGAGGTAGCCGACCGTGTAGTAGTGTTGGCTAATGGTGAGGTCGTACGAGATGACACTGTTCACAAAGTGCTGAGCGACGTAGACTGGTTAGTGGAACACGGGTTTACACCTCTACAATCTACACTACTAGCTAAGAAGCTAGGACTCAGCGGAGTTGTTAAGACCAGTGAGGTAGCTGAATTTCTAACTAAGCTAGTCAAAGATGCTGGAAGCTAGGTGTATGTGTAGTTGACTCAGCCTATTCACGTAAGAGCACAACGCGGAGAGATAGCTAAGCGTGTAGTAATTGCAGGTGATCCCGCCAGAGTAGTACTGCTCTCAACTCTTCTCGACGAAGCGAGAATGGTTAGCGATGTAAGAGGCTATTATGTATACACTGGTCTGTACCGCGGAGTGCCGATTACAGTGGCTGTCCACGGAATAGGATCAGCTTCTGCCGTACTAGTTCTGGAAGAACTTATTATGCTAGGGGCTAAGGTCGTAGTTAGGCTTGGTACATGTGGTGCTATGATACCAGAGCTGGACATAGGTGATATCGTTATTCCAACTGGAGCATCGTACTACTCTGGTGGTATATTTCAGCAGTATCTTGGAGAACCTGTGTGTCAAGTTGCTGTCCCTGACTACCAGCTACTTGAGAACATCGTTTCTGAAGTACGTAGAATTAATAAGAGGTACGTGCTAGCGCCTGTTGTAAGCTGTGATGCGTTCTACACCGAGCCTGGGTTTGTTGAGAAGTGGACTAGTAGGGGCGTTATAGCCGTAGACATGGAGACTGCGCCCTTGCTTGCAATTGGTTTAATTAAGAAAGTCAAAGTAGCCTCCGTACTAATCGTAAGCAACTCTCTTGTTAAGCAAACAGGCTTCGCTTTGGCACCCGAACTCGAGGTACATGTTAGAGAGGTTGCACCAGCCGTACTAAGGGCTATTACTAGTGTTAACGTGGAGTAGCGAGAGCTCTGTGAAAACCGTGGTTACATAGGTACAATGAACTATTTTAACTCCTTCGTCTTAGACCGTTCTCGGAGAGACCATGTTAACAAATAACTAAAACGTTTTTGTTAACACGACTGCGTAGATGTTGATTATGATTATGCCGTAGATCTCCAGTAGAGCTACCGAGGGCCATTTAACCAGTAGAGCACCTGCAGGCCCTAGAACAGCCAGTAGTGCTAGTAACGTAGCGTGTGTTTTCCTCTTCTCCACTACCATTCCAACGAGAGTTGCTAGTAGAGCAAGCCACATTTGGATGAAAAACCATACTGAGACGAAAACATGTGGTCTCGTTCCACTTGGGAATACCCCGATCAACGCCAGGAATAAGCCAGCTACGAATACCTGTGCTGATGCGAAAGTGTGTATCTTATTCGTAGACCTGTAGGCTAAGTAGAAGGAGTAAACAGATGCTACAGCACCCGTAGCAATCAACCCCGTGTTGTAGATCCAGGGGAGATTAGCCCGCCGTGGATCACCGAGATCACTGAGAGCGTGCTTAAACAGGTTAAACCATGGGTTATACGCGATCGAAACAGCTATTACAATCCAGGCTAACACTACAGCAATTAAACCGGTGTATCTCCAGATTCCTACGAGCCTTTGGGAGGTAAACATTAGAACACCTCTGCGAAGGGTGCTACGTGCAGTAGTACTGTGGGTAGTAGCTTAAATGCTTCCGCATACTCAGTGTTTATCGCTCTCCCGTTGAGCGCGGCTGTAAACTTCACGTAGAACTCCCAGTAGCTCCAATTGGAGGTGAATTGCGATCTATGGGCTTTAAGTGCTTCAAGTTTCACTTCAAACGTTTCAGTTATATCGTGGTAGTAGTTTGGTCTATGAGTGTAGTAGAAGGCTATGAACCTAGTACTCCAGGGTTTAAGACCAGCTCGAAGATCCTCCTCGTTGAAGTGGGGGAGACCAGATACCAGCGCAGCTTCAGCAGCTAGTAGTCCAGTGTGCCTGTGGTCCGGGTGAGCTTTGTAGGGAAGCCATGGATCCGGTGCTAGAACAACATCGGGTTTAAGCAACCTGAACAGCGTTATCAGCCTGGATCTAGCCTCTGCGTCGTAGGGCATAAATCCATCCCTGTAACCAAGCCAGTATACCTGCTTAACACCCATTAGCCTAGCTGCCTCGAGTTGCTCTTTTCTCCTTATCTCCGCGAGCTGCGATGGATGCATTTCAGGGTCGTACGTACCAAGACCACCATCTGTTGCCACAACTATGTAAACCTCTTTACCACTACGAGACAACGAGGCTATTGTTCCACCAGCTCCAAGCTCACAATCATCCGGGTGTGGAGCAACGCAGAGAATTCTGTTGGACTCCTCAAACGCCCTGGCTATGTTCACACCCAGCAACTTCTCCACAGCTAACCTAACGGACTCTTCATACGGAAGTTTCATTAGCTCCTCTACAGCACCAAACAACTCGTTCAACGCATCCATCACCATGGTTCACAACGCGTTCTGAGGGTTAAAACCCCGCTCAACTGAACGCTGTTGATCATGTTCAACCTCAACCATGGTACCCAGTATTGCTCGAACGTGGTTAGGAATTCCTGCAACCATGTGTATCCAGAAACCTACGTGTGAAATAAACTTCTAAAACTTCATGCAATAATGCTTATCTACCTGCGTGCGCAGGGTTCACCACTACCTTACTTGTGTGCAATACCAGCGTAGAGCAACGCGTTTGTAAACTTAAGTATATTATAGTCCAAGCTCGCCCGCTATTCCCTGGAGAGCCTGAAGCGAGAGCGATAGGAACTCCTCTAGGCCGATTCCTAGGTGCTCTATTTCTTTTATCCTACTCCTGTCAACTCCTCTGGCGAAGTCCTTTGCTTTGAACTTCCTGAGGAGGGTTTCAAGCTTGACCTCGGATAGCTTCTTGTTCGGCATTACGAGAGCTGTAGCTATTATTAGCCCCGACGCGTGATCAGCTGCTCTGAGAGCATGAAGTATTCTCTGCGCTTTTTCGTTCTCCACCTTAAACCCGTTGTGCTCGTTGTGCCCAGCGATAGCCTCCAGAGCTTCTCGCGGTAAACCAGTATTGCTGAGTATTTCCAGTGCTCCGAGACCATGTTTGCTTCCATCTCTATTAACGTAGTCGTAGTCTACGTCGTGTAGAAGACCTATGAGACCCCAGAGCTCCTCGTCTTCTCCCAGCCTCCTAGCTACCGCTCTCATGATGGCTTCGACAGCTATGCAGTGCTTAACTATCTTCTCGTCACTGAGGTACATGCGTAGTATGCTCAAGGCTTCACCACGAGTTATCATAGACCACGTCACCCGTGCAACCGTGCAATATGCCAGTGTGAGCCTGGGATAATAAGTTTAACTTGTCTTAGCCTGCTCGAACAATGTTTTAACGCTGTTGACTACTCTCTCGGCTACGCCTAGAAGCCTTTGAGCAGTACCCTGCCTTATCTCGATCCAGGGTTTTCTTAGACCAGCGTTCGGGTACCTTGCAACCACATAGTAGGGGGAAAGCTCCGAGACCAACTCGAAGTCCTGTGGATTCAGCTGTAGCTCCGCCAGTGAGAGTAGTTCTACTAGGTCGTGGGACCTCGGGGGTAGCTTCCTCTTGAAGCCTATGATGTATGCTTTAAGTGTTTTTTCCACAGCTTGATGCGCTAGGAACAATGCTAGGTGGTAGCTACCACGCTTACACGCTTCCCTTGCTTCGTTGAGGTCTACGAGTGCGCTTTCAAGCCAATCCAGCGCTTCCTCCCTCACGTCAAAACCCTCTACGCTATTCTTATCCAGTAATTGGAAGCGTCTCGCAGTACAATGCTTCTCCTCTTAGCAACCTCGAACTCTTCACGCGTGTACGTTAGTATTTCAAACCCCATATTCAATGGTAGCATTTTTCTAACTAAAGCATACCTTTCTCCCAAATCCATGTTTTTGAACGCATCTGAGACGACTACAAGGTCTACATCACTATCCTCAACCCAATCGCACCGCGCATAGCTACCAAAAAGGTATACTTCAGCGTCTCCCAGAGCTTCCCTAACTCTAGTAGCAAAAGATTCAAGAGCTCTCATTAAGTCCTCGGGTATGCAACTAAACAATAAGAACACACCTTGCAATGTCCCCAGTAACAACCTATTTCAAGTTCCAAGCTTATTTAATTCAAGTTCATGATTAAGCACTCTCCACAAACCATGCTTTATATTCATATTTTACATCGAATGTTTTGAGATAAACCGTTTCCCGCTCTAGGTTTTCCTAGGGCGGGTCATCACGGTTTCCCTGAGCCCCCTCTCCACGGTCTGCCGTGGGTCTCGGAAACCCAGGGTCACCAGGAGCAGTTGTTACTCACCTGGTTTATAAACATTGCTAAACTTAATCACCTCGAGAACCATAAGCATCCACGAGAAACCCACAAAAACCTAGCACGCAAAAACAGTTATCAACTCTCTTTCAAACAAAACTTACATGTGGTGGTCATGGAATACTCTGCTAAGCTTAGACTGAGAAGAGCTATCGAGGTTCTAGAGCTGACGAACAAGCTGTTTCCCAGATGCGCTTTTCTTAAGTACTACCCACTTGTAGTTGCTAGGAGCAGAGGTTGTAGAATTGTAGATTCTGATGGTAATGAGTACATAGACTTCGTATCCGGAGCTGCAGTGTTCAACATTGGTCATCTCCACGAATACGTTGCAAAAGCAATCGTAGAACAGCTGGGTAAGTACATGGCTTACCCACTGGTGTACTTCTACGCGGAGGAGCCGTGCTTGCTTGCTAGAAAACTAACCGAGATAACCCCGGGAAGCTTCCAGAAGAAAGTGCTTTTCGGGTTCTCCGGCTCCGACGCTGTGGATATCGCACTACAAGTCTCGATGGCTTACACTGGAAGAGAGTACGTTTTAGCCTTCAGAGGATCTTTCCACGGTTCAACCTACTTGTCTATGTCAGCGTCCGGTATATTCGGTGAAACCGTTAGAAGCACCTTTAAACTCTCGAAGAACGTTCTGTTCGCCGAGTACGCTAACCCCTACAGGAACCCGTGGGGGATAAACGGGTACGAGAACCCGGTAGAGCTCTCGAATAGAGCTCTCGATACCGTTGAAAAAGCGTTCAGGAGCACAGGGGGTAACATTGCAGCTGTGATCCTCGAACCTGTTCAGGGCGATGGTGGAATAATTGTTCCACCAAGGTACTTCGTACAGGAGCTGGATAAGCTTACACGCGAGTACGGTGCTCTACTCGTATTAGACGAGGTTAAAACCGGTATGGGTAGAACAGGGAGATGGTGGGCTATCGAGCACTTCGGAGTTGAACCAGATCTCCTGGTTGCTGGTAAAGCTCTCGGTGGTGGAATGCCTATTTCAGCTGTGATCGGACGGTCGAGCGTGCTGGATAATGTTCCACCAGTTGGACTCATGTTCACACTAGCTGGACACGCTCTCTCGGTTGCATCAGCACTAGCGACGATCGAGATTATAGAGAAGGAAAAACTTGTCGAGAGAGCCTCAAGACTGGGGGAGCACCTTTACAGGAGGTTGGTGGAGATTGGAAACAGTAGTAGAATCGTTGACGATGTAAGAGGACTCGGCTTGCTGATCGGCTTAGAGGTTGTTGAGAACAAAAGCTCGAAGAAGCCTAGTAAACCACTAGCATTAAAAGCCGTTTGGAGAGCTTGGGAAAACGGGGTAATACTGCTTACAGTGGGAACTCATGGAAACGTTATTAGAGTAGCACCTCCGTTGAACATACCGGAAGAAGACGTTGAGAAAGCACTCGTAGCTCTAGAAAATTCGATAAGGGATGTTGAAGAAAACAAAGTACCTGATGACGTGCTGAACTACATGACCGGCTGGTAGTCGCTGTGGCTGAGACTCTAATACAAATAGTATTAGGTTAGCATCAGAGCAGATGTGGATAAAGTCCTTCACATGCTAGTAGTTCACCATTACAATGAAAGCGCTATCGGATTCTCTTTTACCGGTAAACTTATACACGTACTTCACGGGATCCCACGTAACCCATACGAGATCCGCTATTCTGAAACCAGCTTCTTTTATAGCTCTGAAAACAACATCTTTACCATACACGGGGTAGGAGTCTTCCTCGACTCCAACAACATTACCGTGCTTATCGAGAACCTTGACCCTGTAGCTGTAGAGCATGCCGCCATCCTCTATAGGAGTTCTCTTCTCCTTCTCCAGTACAGCTTTATAGGTCTCTCCACCAACTTTGACGTACACTACACGTGGTTCTTTGTAAAGCGTGAAGTTGTAATCTGCTACGAAAACACCTTTACCAATAATCCTTCCTATGTTCTTTAGAGCTTTAACCATGTCTTTATACTTGAAAATCGTAAGGAAATTCACTGCGTATCCTCCGTCGAAAACCCCCTCTAAAGTCGAGTTATCGTCCAGAACATCCAGCTTAACGAATGGAAGCTTCCTTGCTACACCGTACCTCCAGTCCACGGCATCTGTTAACACCACGTTAAAGCCCATTTTAGACAATAGATAACCATGTCTCCCTAAACCACAACCGAACTCAACAAGGTTCTTCGCGTTAAATTTTGAGAAGATCTCTTTCAGTAATTCAACCTCGCGTTTAACTCTCCTCCAGCTACAGTAGAGTCTTGCGTATATTCGTTTAGGTATTCCTGTCTTCCAGAGCAGGGTCATATGCAGCAGTACCTACTCCATGTTAGAATACCAAGAAATATAGAGCTTGGTTTAAAAACACACGGGTAGCGGACTCTCTGGTACTATATTTATGTTTTTGTTCCTATAGTCACGTGGTGATGCCTTTGGAGAGGTTGAAAATCGCGTTTATTGGTGCTGGTAGCGCAGTATGGTCTAGTACCATCGTGGTAGACCTCTTGATCAACAGGAGACTACGTGACCGAGTTGATATATGGTTAATGGACATAGACCCCTGGAGACTGGAAGTTATATACGGATTCACAAAAAGGTACATCGAAGAGCTCAGAGCCGGAGCCCGGGTCTACAAAACCTTTGATAGAAGAGAGGCTATCAAGGACGCCGACTTCGTGGTAAACTCCGCTATGGCTCGTGGTCACGGGTACTACGAGTTGCTCAGAGAGGTTTCGGAGAAGCACGGTTACTACAGAGGTATAAACAGCGTAGAGTGGAACTACGTCTCAGACTACCACACTATATGGGGCTACTACCAGTTCAAGCTTTTCACCGATATACTAGAGGACATTGAGGAGTTATCACCAAGTGCTTGGTTCATAAACGTAGCAAACCCTGTGCTCGAGCTTTCAACACTTGCATTCAGAAAATCCAAGGTCAAGTACATTGGGTTGTGCCACGGACACCTCGGGTACTTGAAATCAGCAGTGCTGGTTCTCGGAATGAGGCTAGCGAAGGAGAAGGGAGTTAACATAGTCTCCGAGTGTGCTGCAGAGCACCCCGAATGCTACTTGGTTATCCAGAGCTTGCTAAGCTTAGAGGAGCTTGAAGTTGAAATGGTCGGGTTTAACCACGTCATATGGTTAACGAAGTTCAAGTACAAAGGTGAAGACGCCTACAAGTACCTTGACGACTGGATCAAGGAGGACGCTGAACACTACTGGAAGGTCTGGAGAGAACACACCTACAACCCCTTTGACATAGACCTATCACCGGCTGCAGTAGATATGTACAGAACCTACGGACTACTACCAATAGGAGATACCGTAAGAGGTGGAACATGGAAGTACCACTGGGATCTCAAGACCAAGCAGTACTGGTACGGACCATACGGAGGACCCGACTCCGAGATCGGTTGGTCCATGTACATTGCACACCTGAGGATCAAACTGAAAGAGCTTGCATCAAACGTCTTCGATTTATCAACTCCATTAACATCGAGGTATCCACCTAAACCAAGCGGAGAATCCCTAGTTGAAATAATTGACTCTCTGGCGAACAACGTAGACAAGGACCGATACGAGCTGTACTTACCAATACCCGGTTCAAAGCCTATACCTGTTCCAATACAGGTCAACACAGTCAATAACGGAGTGCTCGTAGGTGTACCGGACAACGTAGCCGTGGAGGTTCCAGCAAGATTAACAGGGAGAAGTATAGAGCCTGTTGTTACCACGAGTTTACCGAGCAAAGTGCTAAAGTACGTAATGATGCATAGGCTTATGAGAGCTGAATGGGCAATAGAAGCCTTCTTGTCCGGTGGACGAGAACACTTGTTCAACTGGTTAATAGTAGACCCTAGAACCAAGAGCACAAGACAAGTAGAAGAAGTTATAGACGCCATACTCAAGCTACCTGGAAACGAGGAAATGGCTAAACACTATAGTTAGCAAAGAATAGGGCTGGGATCATAGCCCTCGAAGATGCGTAAAGACGTGTACTGAACCGGTTGAGGAAACTCTACTCTTATTAACGTAGTGTTCCAGGTTACAAGAGTAAGCTCGTTCCTTGAAATCAGCCATGAAGCATGCAGAATCGTCAAGGACCGAAAACACGGGTATCCGGTGATCAAAGGCCTCCACAGGTTAGTAGCTCAAAGAGTGCTCTTGATCTCAGCGTTGAGTGATTAATAGCTACAGTAAACCACGGCATAACCCGTTCTAGGAGTAATTACGGAACGACTTCATTAAGCACCAAGCAACTAGCTGGCGGTATGGTTTCCGAGCAGTATTGTAGCGGGTGCTTTTAGAGTGATCTGAACGGGGTAGCCATGGTCTACTACGCAACTTCTACACGTTTACATTGCACGGCTCTTTTACCGAGATGAAGTGTTCTTCGCGGCTTTCCCTCTTCAGGGATAGTAGGGAGTGAGCTGTATTTCGTAGGTCATTGGGTCGTTATCCTTGTACCACCAGTAGTACACTACCGTGCTATTAGTGGTGTGAATAGGTGTTGTATACAGGAAGTCATTGATACCAGCTCTGTAGAACTTCACAATTAGAGTC
>JAWBAI010000011.1:1879-38699 GCA_038816475.1 Desulfurococcaceae archaeon | reverse complement strand
GCTATTCTCATGTGTAGCTTCCAGTCGTTAATACTCATCTCCCTGCAGACGTGAACAGTTGATGCAGAGTACTTTTCGAGGTAACCTCTGTACGTGTTACCTACTACAATACCCGGTGATACGTACGTAGATGCGTAAACCAGGAGCTCTAGGACCTCAACGGGAGCTTCCAGGTGCTTTTGAAGCACGTGAACAAGATTACTTACAGCTGGTACGGGTGGAACAAGCTCTCTGAACGGGTTTCCATGCAGATACCTGGATAATCTACTTTTGTACTTGACCAGCAGAGCAGGTGTTAAACCAAGGTTTCTGTACCTGAACCTCTTAACTAGCCAATGAATACTGGCTTCAACACCTTCTTCATCCATGTTGAAGAGCATAACTCCTCGAAGGTTCTTAACAATTGCAGCATACCTGGAGAAGCTCATTGGTACTCCTACCCACAATCATCAATATTCAGGGAGGCACGTAAATAGACGCAGGTTCAGTACCGTTAACACGTTTCTCACAGTGCTTGCACAGTATTTGCTTGTCGTAGTTTTTCTTTGTTTTCTGAAACCTATGGTTGCAAACCACAGGTTTCAGATCCAAGCTTGAGAAAGCTAAATCATGAACTCCGGTATACCACTTGGATCGTAGGCTATTCTGGGCTTAAGCTTGTTCTTCTCCAGTAGTTCTCTAACGTGGGGGTAGAGTATAACGTATTCTTCGTCTATGCACTCGGTGAAAGACGGGTGAATCTCCGCCAGCTTCTTCTTGAATGAAACGTAGCTTTCTTCTGTGCTAAAGCTGAGCATTACAGCTGGGTAGAGTTCCTCGCATGGTTTTAAACCAGCTTTCAGCAGGTTTTCGAGAGCTCTGAACTGGTACTCGTAGAACTCCGCTCGTGCACCTGTGAGGTACTCGAACTCGCTGGGTGTACAACCCTTGAAGCTAACTCTTACGACAAGTTTACTGTACTCCGCGAACCTCCTGGCTAAACCAGGGTCTTTGCCGATGAGCAAGCCGTTTGTTTCCAGTATGAAAACGTACTTTGTTTCCTCAACCAGGTTTAGAAGCTCAATGAGGTGTTCAAACCCGATTGTTGGTTCTCCACCGCTCAGCCTCAGGTACCTGTACCTGCATCTACCGGCTATCGAAGTTAGCTTTTCAAAAACAGCGGCAGGTGCTTCATACCAGCCTTTGTCCGAGTAGTAGCTGTACCTCCAGCTCCAGCAGAACTTGCACCTCAGATTACAGCCAACAACATCACCAGTAGCTATACCACCGTACCATCGTCCACCTCTGAACCTGTAGTATCTTCGCTCGCATCCTCGGCTTTTTCTACGCACTACCTGCTTTTCAACAAGCTCGGTTATCTTGAAGGGGTCTAAACCAGGCATTCACAGCACTCTCACATACCAATACTGTACATGGTTGCTCTTATACCGTGAGCTTAAGCTCTCTTGCCTTCTCCAGTATGGATTCAACGATGTCCAGGTACCATGAGGTTTCCTTAACCAGTACTTCCTCGATGATGCTTCTTCTACTTCTTCTAAGCCTTGCACGTATGTAGGTAAGAGACTGTACTACACCGTTGTAGACTCCGTACTTCACCGCTGCGTACCTGTACACGCAGCTTCTGGTGCATCTTGAGCACTTGAAGCCGCTGGTGATGCACGCTGATTTTGGAGGTTGCCTAGGGTTTAACCCAAGGTAATCAGCGTAGTGTTTATCAACTGGAGCATACTCTGTTAAGCCGTAACCGTGGAGCATGAGTGCTGAAACACTCTTGGTACCCACTCCTCGAAGCTTTAAAAGCTCAACTGAGAGCACCGTGGGGTCTGTGTACTCAGCGAAGACGTTGTCAATGCGGGGTTTCAAAGCATTGAACTCACGTGGAATGTAAGAAGTGGATTCAACCGCTCCGTGATCCACTGCTTGCTTAGTCCATTTAACAGTGTTCACGTAGTAATCAGTGTTCCTGGAGAGGTACACAGCGTAGAATATCAGCTTTGCATCAGCAGGTTCGTAGAGTAGCGTTACACTGCAGTAGCTTGGTGGAAGATCGAGCCTTACGCAGAGCTCTCCAAAGAGAGAATGCTTCTTGGGTCCAAGAACACGTTCAACAGATTCACGGCTCACCTCGCCGGGTACAATGCACCTGGTTTCAAGCTCTTCTTCGTTGAACTCGCATGTAAGTCCTCTTCCTAAACCACGCATCTTCTTAAAAACGAATCCACCAGGAGTTTCCTCGATCTCGAAAAGCGGTAGCATGTACGAGTAGAGCAGTGTTAAACCGTAGTGTATACCCTTAATTCTCAACTCGAACGCCCAAAGCATCGATCAAAGTAGAATCATACGTATTACACCGTGTAAACCTGGCAGAGTTGAACTCGGGTATTGTTTTTGACTATAAACCTTATATACTAGCTAGTATCAATATGTGTACAGGTTCAATGGTTTTGCTTAGAAGCATTACGTGAATGTGAGCGTTGGGTGCTCTCAATGGAGTTCGCTTCCACGCTTATCGGTAGAGTACGCTTTTTGGTCGTGTTAACTGCACTGGTTCTCGTAGTGCTAATCGGGTTTGCTGCTTACGCTGTAGTGTTTACTCGTAGGTACATGGAGTCAGCTGTGAACGTTGAGTATCCACGCGTTTGGTTCGAGGACCCCAGTGAACCAGGTGTTACTGTTTACATCGGTGGGAACGGTACCTACGCTAATGCAACTGTTTCAGCAAGACCAGAGCTTGTGTTACTGAGGAGGTCAGCTGTATACTATGATACCTTTGATACAAACCCGTTTACTGCTGGAAGACTCACGAGTTTAACATGCACCTGGGGTTACAGTGCAACCCTTGGAGCAGTAAGCATATCAGCGGGTTCTCGAGGAGGTGTTGCCTGGAACTACTGGTGTATTTCAATAGTAAACCCAGCGATCCTCAATGTAACTTCCTACGCGTTGAATGGATCCACGATTTACGTATCCTTTATAACCTGGAGATCAAACTTTACTGCCGCTTCTGCTATACGGGTTGATGCAGTATACCTCAACTCGACTACTACGCCCATCACCTTCTACGCCATTGGATACAGAAATTTCTTGCTTGCTGGTAGAACGGGTGATGATGTTCGCAGTAATATTACGCTCTGGAGATCACCAACGCTTACCCCAGTATCCGAAAGACCTTTAGGCGGATTAATACTCGAGTACGACTACATGTATCATACATCTGCATCAATAGATTTCTCAACACGGTACGCTACTCACTTTGTGAACACTACGTTTATTCACAGCGTCTTGCTTCCAACTCCACTCTACGTACCGTACGCGGTTGGACTCGGTTACTGGGTTAGCACAACGCTTGTAACTGGAACGGTTTACTACGATAACCTGCTGGTCACTGTGGATAATCCACCGTGGTTTGTCAACGTTACTGGTGTTCCTGATGGTTGGAGTGTTGTTCTAAGAAACTCAACCGGGGGTGTTGTAGCTAGTGCTGTTTCATTAGGTGGATTAGCGGTTTTACACGTTTACCCGAACTTAACTGATCTCACGGGCTTCACGTACAACGCATCGTCTGATCTGGGGTTTATATTCAGGAACGCAACTATTGAAATACGTGATTCAGCCGGGAACCTGGTTTACTCCGAGAGGTTCAGCGTAGTTCTCGGCGGTGATCTCTACATGTTCCGCTACTCTTTCAGCGGTATACTACTATCCGTTTACAGCAATCTAACTGATGGATTCAAGAGTAGACTTAACCTTACAAGCCCCGTTGTCATAGCATGTGGACCAGGCTTTAATGTTACCATTGCGCTTATCAACCGAACAGGGTTTACGTCTACACCTAACATAACTGTAGTCAATGGTGTTGTAGTTTATGATTCCACGGGTTCAGTTGAAGCATATCCGCCACCAGAGTGGATGAACAAGTGGCTGGCGCTGAACATTACAGGGTTCTTTGCTTTTCCGTACAGCATTACACGTTGCGAGCTCAGGTTACGGTTCTCATGGTGGATAAGTAATGGAGTTGTAGCCATTTACGGTATTGACATAGTGGTGTTTAGGACCTGAGAGTCCGAGAGGAGCTTTGATCACGGCTAAGTATATAATCAGCTAGTGCATAAGGTATACAGGGTTGAACTTGAAGAGCGATGAGCGCTTCTTCGACCTCGCTGATTCTATTGGATGCAGTGATAATCCACTAGCTAGGTTCATAGGTGCTCTCAGGGATGGAGCTAGTAGAGTAAGAGTTAAAGCTAAGCAAAGTGTGCTTCCTCAACAACTGGCTATGCTTCTCGCAGAGAAGTACGGCTACGAACTACAATTCAGCAGTAGCATAGGTGAAGTATACGAGGCGCTTCTCGTGAAGAAAACCAAGAGCTAGACTAATGGTTATCAACGAGTGTTCAGGTTGCTGGTCTACACGATCGGCTACGGGGGGAGAACGCTCGGAGAGCTGATCGGTATACTAAGGCACCTCGGAGTAGGAGTCGTTGTGGATGTTCGCAGGTGGAACACTTCCCGTAGACTACCTGAGTTCTCCGGTGGATCACTCGCTGAGGCTCTTAGCAGAGTTGGTATTAAGTACGTTTGGATACCGGAGCTCGGTGGATACAGAAAGTTCGGTGTAGACGTGGAAGACCACGGGGTTGCAAGGTGTTTTGAGTCGGAGGGTTTCAGAGCGTACGCTACGTACATAACGTTGAACCCGGCTGTAAAACCTTACCTTGAAAAACTCGTTAAGGTAGCCTCAAGCTCAACATCGGTGCTTCTCTGCCGTGAAAAGTACCCCTGGTTGTGTCACCGCAAGATACTATCCGATTACCTGTACGCTAAGGGCTTCAGAGTTCTACACGTAATCGACCCAGAAAACATCGTTGAACACAGGTTAAGCAGGTGTGCAGTTGTTGTTGATGGAGAGCTCAGGTATGCTTAAGCATGGTTTTGCTTAAAACTAGATCGCAAAGTATACTCTATTGAACAAGCTGGAGGGGGGTTCTGCGTTTGCCCAGAAGAAGCAGAAGTCTCGCTTGTTACCGTATTCTACTCTACGCTGATGAAAGTGGCGTTATAGATATACCCCGTCTTCAGCAGTTCCTCGAGTTGTCCCGGAAAACGCTGAACAAGTATGTTGCAAGGCTTGCACGTGAAGGCTTAGTTGAGAAGAGAGGAGAGAGAGTTTACCTAACATCACTTGGCTTGAAGATGGTTAGAACACTAAGGCTTATTCGCGAAGGTAAAACCGCACCACGCTACGTGTTAACAGACCCTTCAACCGGTAACCCTATTCCAATGTTCTTCTCGAATCATCTTCAGCTCTACGCATTGCTAGCATACAATTTCGTGGATGAGCAGTTGCTTGAACACCACTTGAGAAACTACATGGAAGCCTGGTTTAGGGATCTTGGAGACGAGTTCATGGTTGAGCTGATCAAGATGGGTAAAATCAAGAGCACTGACGACTTGAGAAACTATCTAGAGAAGCTACTACTGGTAAGCCGTGTATTAGACTAGCTCGCTAAATGCTTGAACTGGGTTAAAAACGCAGGGACTTGATTTAAAAGCAGTTGAACTGTGAAGATTGCTTAGATTCCACTTTAGACTACTTTACGATGGTTCCTTTGACTTCTCTTAACCAATCAGCTGTTACTTCTTCGGCGAAGTGCTTTGTTAGCAGAGCCGCGTTGTATACATCACTGAGATCCACAACCTCCACAGGGCTGTGAATGTACCTTGCTGGTATCGATATTGTTCCAGCTGGAACACCCTCCTTGTTCAAGGCTATGATGCTCGCATCAGTTGTTCCACCGGGTATAACCTCTACCTGGTATGGTATCTTGTGCTTCTCGGCAACCGAGACTAGGAGGTCGAAAACCTTTGGGTGCACTATTAGTCCGCTTGCACTTCTACCATCGGCTACCTTTATAGCGGGTCCTTTACCGAGCCTTGTGTACCACTCGTTCTTCGCTACACCCGGTACATCGCTAGCTATGGTAACATCTATTGCAACTGCAACATCCGGTGATATGGCGAATGCTGATGTTCTAGCACCCTTTAAACCCACCTCCTCTTGAATCGTTGCAACGAAGTAAACGTCCACCTTTGGCTTCACCAGGAGCTGTGCAGCCTTTATCAATGCTACAAGTCCAACTCTGTCGTCGAAGGCTTTCCCGGTTACACGTGTACCCATGAGCTCAACAACTTCTCTGTCGAACACCAGGACATCGCCAACTCTAACACCCAGCTTCTCTGCATCCTCCCTGCTGGATGCACCAATGTCTACAAAGAGCTCTCTGAGCTCTGGAACCTTCTGTAGCTCCTCGGGTTTTGCAACATGTGGCGGTTTCAAGCCAATAACACCCCTGATCAACCTACCGTCTCTTGTTCTCAGCACAACTCTCTGGTACAGCAGAGACCTCTCTGTAACACCACCAATGGGTACTACTCTCAAGTATCCATCGTCCTCTATGTGCGAAACAAACAACCCGATCTCATCCATGTGAGCAGCGATCATTACTTTACCCTCGCTTTCACCCTTCTTAACCCCTATTACGTTGCCCCAGGTGTCAATCCACAGCTTATCAACATGGTCCTTTAGTAGCTCAACAACAGTCATCCTTACAGGGTCTTCTCTACCACTGGGACCTGGGATCTCAGCTAACCGCTTGAGTAAACTCAGTAACTCGTTTTTCCAATCCAAGCCTACACCCCCGGGGAACTCAACCCTACTTGACTAAACCACGTGCAAAGTTTTATACTCTGCATAACGCGGTGGATTCTAACCAGAGTGGTTCATCGAGAACTCCATGACTACGCATTTGTTCCTGCTGAGACGTAGACGAAACAAGTGAGCTACGTGTAAACCACGTGGTTTACACGGTGAGCACTGTTCACACAGGTTATACTATCATCTACACATAACATGAAGAATTCAGCTAGTACTAAGAGCTTTGAAGCCGTTATGCTGCAGCTTCCGTGAGAAAAAGGTGTTGTAAAGGCTGGGTGATGCGAAGTTACATTAAAGCTCTTCAACTACTATTCCAACTCTCACTCTAAACCTCGATCTACCCCTAACCACGTCTAGCTCCACAAATCCTCTGTCTATGCTTTGCTCGATTGCTTCTCTCAGGTCGCTAACCTTCCTCGTTGGGATTCCATTAGCACTAACTATTATATCTCCCTCTGCTAAACCGCTTCTATCGGCTGGAAACCCGGGTACTACTCTAACAACAAGTAAGCCTTCGTTCACCGGGAGCTTGTAGAGTGCAGCAGTAGTTGGGTTCAACGGTGCTACGTAGACTCCTATCCATGCTCTAAGAGGTCTACCATACTTCGAGATCATGCCGATGAACCTCTTAACAGTGTTTATTGGTATTGCAAACCCTATGCCCTGTGCAAACGGTATTATAGCTGTTGTTACTCCAACAGCTTCACCATCAAGATTAATCAGAGGACCCCCGCTGTTCCCGGGGTTTATTGCAGCATCTGTTTGTATAACGTCCTCCAGTGTTACATCCTGCCCGTATATGGTTCGTCCAACAGCGCTCACAACACCCATTGTCACAGAGTTCTCGAGTAAACCCAGTGGTGAACCTATTGCTAGCACGATTTCTCCAACCTCCAGCTTATCCGAGTCACCCATTTTTATCGGAACACCGTGCTCAGCAACCCTGAGTAGTGCTAGGTCTCTGAAGGTGTCCACAGCTACGATTCTCGCATCGCTCATGTAACCATCACTGAAGACCACGGCAACCTTAGCAGCGTTCTTCACCACGTGAGCGTTCGTAACCACGTAACCTGGTGCAACTATGAAGCCGGAGCCGTATCCACGAACAGGCTCATAGCCAAAGAACATCATTGGATGCGGTACTTCCGTTAGAATAGTGACAACGGATGGTTTCACCTGCTTAACAACATCTGCTACTCTCTTACTCAGAGCCCTTAGATCCATGATTCAACACTCATGCACGTGTAGCTAAACACCAGTATTATACCTCAAACTAATAGCGTTTAAAAGAGAGCTTTTGTCCAGGAGCCTACTGTAGGCTTTAAGCTCCGTTTTCTTGTTCAGGGTTAAAGCAGTGTACTTTTCTCTTCCCGGATCAAGGCTGATCAGCACGTAACCTGATTTAACGTTCGCGTTGAGAGAGTTCTTCACGTAGCCTAATCTGCTGGCAATGTCCATAAGGATGTCCCTTCTTACCTTAAGCCCATAGTAGACTCCTCTGAGAACAGCTCTATCACCACGTGGAAGTGGAAGGAGTCTCCTCAAGGATTCCCTCTGGTAGGATAGCTCAGCGAGCTCTCTTCCAGCTTCTTCTATTTTCTCGTCCAGATGCTTGAACACGCTGGCGATATACCTGGAGATCTCGTCCTGATCGCACGCACCCGGCCCACGCAGAACGTGAAACCCCATTTCACCCGTGTAGGCTAGCTCATCCGCTTTGATGGGTAGTTTGAATGTTAGTAGCATTCTGCAGTCTGGCTTGTCCCTGTACTCGGTTTTAACGTGCTGGTACAACGAGCAGTCGAAGACATAGAGGTCTCGGCTACCATGCGGAGAGAGAAGTGCTACTTCAGCCCAAAAACACAGCTTCTCCGAACCACAGTACTTTTCAACCAGGTTTTCACTGATAGCAATGTACATTCTTACACCGAGAACACTCATGCTTACTAAGGGTATTCAACCCCTAAAACTACCTCTTGATCAGGTGAACAGGTTCTCCGAGAATGTACTCTGCTAGGTCCCTCAGAGACTCGGATACCGTTAGATGCGGATAGGGTATTCTCCTGAGATCCCTTGGTTTCAGTACACCAGCGTAGAGAGGAATGTAGGATGATACCACTTCCGAGGCGTTTGGTGCTACGATGTGCACACCGTATACTCTCTCGAAGCTCTCATCGTAGAGTACTTTGACAAAGGCGTTCTTGTACCCCTTGATCCTAACCGATGATAGGTAAGCAAGAGGTACTCTCACCTTGACGTACTTAACCCCCATGTTCTGGAGCTCCTTCTCGGTGTAACCTACTGAGGCTACTTCAAGCCCCGTGAAGATCGTTATGGGTACCAGCTTGTAGTCCAAGGTGAACGCCTCCTCAGAGGCTATTCTTTTTGCTGCCACAAGACTCTCCAGTATAGCCTTGTGAGCTAGCAGTGGTCCACCCACGCAATCTCCCGATGCATATATACCCCGCGCTGCTGTCTCCATGTACTGGTTAACCCTCACGAATCCCTTTGAATCAAGCTCTACACCTGCATCCTCGAGACCTATCCCAGCTGTTTTCGGCTTCCTGCCAACAGCTACTACAACCTTGTCGACTTTCAGCTTCTCACCGTTCGTAAGCTCAGCTAGGTACACACCGTTGGTTTTCTCTACTTTAACAACGCTTGTTTTCTCGAGTACTCTAACACCGAGCTGTTGCAGATGAGTTTTAAGAGCTAGCGCAACATCCCTATCTGTGAATGGAAGTATGTGATCGAGAAGCTCTACGACAACAACCTCGGATTTGAACGAAGCGTAGATGTTAGCTAGTTCTACGCCTATTACACCACCACCGACGATGAGAACACTCTCCGGTTTTTCATTGAAGTAGAGCGCTTCTCTGTTGCTAACTACGCCTTCGCCGTCGAACCGTGCAGCTGGTATATCAGCAGGGTCTGTTCCAACAGCTACGAGAATGCTTTCTGCTTCTAGCTCTCTAACTCCGTTCTCTGATCTCACTTCAACTCTTCTTCCAGATCGTAGAACTCCTTTACCCTGGAAAATGCTCACATCTCTTGCTTCAAGCAGGTGCTTAACCCCTTCTCGTGCATCCTTAACAATGCCTTTAACCCAGTCTACTATGCTACTCCACCTGTAGTCAACAGTTGCACCCGTTTTCTCGAGTGCTCTGAGAGATTCCGCTATTGAGTACAGAGCTTTACTGGGTACGCATCCATAGTTCGTGCACTCTCCACCCAGGTGGTGTTCTTCGACTACTGCTACCTTTAGACCTCTATCAGCTAGGTACGCAGCAGCAGGGTATCCTCCAACACCTGATCCAATGATCACAGCATCGTACTTCACTACAACTCACCCTTCATTCTTCTAACATGAACTCTCCACGTTGGGGTCACATACCTCGGGTGATTGGCTCTGACAACGTCAACCCTGGAGACACTGGTGTTCACTGGCCATTGCTTAGCTTCACTTGGATTACTGTAAGCGATGTTACTTATCTCCTTCAACCTCTCAGCGTACTTCTCAACGTTCTCCGGTGTTTCAGTCTCGGTAAACTCGGTTTGGAGAGCTTCTTTAACAATGAGCGGGAAGTACATCGTGGGTGCGTAGTAGCCAGCGTCGAGTAGCCCCTTGGCTACATCCTCCGCTGTAACACCCGTTTCATCAGCCATGGGCTTAGCGCTTAAAACTACCTCGTGCTTTCTGAACCTTCCTTTGCCGTAGGGTATTTCAAAGCCTCGAATTCCTTCTACGAGCTTTACGAAGTAGTTGGTTATTAGAACAGCGTGCTCTGTGACTGCTCTCAGGCCCTGTGGACCCATCATGAGTATGTATACGTACGCCCAGACTAGTGGTATCGTGTTAGCGAAGAACGCTTTGAGTAAACCCGGGCTGCAGGGTCCAGGGCCTTTAACCCTGTAAAGCCCCTTCTCCTCATCGTAAACCACCAGGTATCCTGGGATAAGGTCCTTCAACCAGATGCCTTTTTCCGGGTCTACTGGCCTGTTCTTAATGCAAATAGGACCAGCCCCGGGTCCTCCGCCTCCGTGCGGTGAGCCGAAGGTTTTGTGTATGTTTATATGTGCTATGTCGAAGCCCATGTCACCAGGTCTCGCGTAGCCCATTATACCGTTGAGGTTTGCACCATCGTAGTAGAGTAGAGCATCATACCTGTGGAACAGCTCAGCTATCTCAAGTATGTTCTCCTCGAAGAGGCCAAGAGTGCTCGGGTTCGTGATCATTAGACCAGCCGTCTGCTCTCCTACAACGGCCTTCAAGGCATCCATGTCGATGTTTCCATCGGGTCCGGATGGTACTTCAACTACTTTAAAACCAGCCATAGCAGCACTAGCAGGGTTTGTTCCGTGAGCACTGTCGGGGATCACAATCTCCGTTTTTCTACTCAGCTGGTTTCTGAGTTCGTGGTACTTCCTTATTATGAGAACACCGGTTAGTTCACCGTGAGCTCCTGCAGCTGGATGCAGTGTGCAGATGTCCATGCCGATGATGTTTGCAAGCCACATCTGAAGCTCGTACATCATCTCAAGCAAACCTTGAATCGTTCTCTCGTCTTGCAACGGATGCAACTGCGATATTCTGCTATCGAACGCTATGCTCCAGGCTATTCTTGGATTGTACTTCATTGTGCACGATCCAAGAGGAACCGGTCCATTGTCGACACCGTAGGACATCTCCGTCAACCTGGTAAAGTGCCTTAATACTTCAACTTCGCTGAGCTCTGGAAGGTTAGGTGGACTCGTCCTCCTAATGGACTCTGGTATTCTCATCTCACCCACGGCTTCTCTAACGGCTTCCTCAACATCCGGCAGGGATATGCCTACTCGACCGGGGGCTCCCAGCTCGAACACGAGTGGTTCATTGAGCCTAGCCTGCCTATACATCCTCACCACCTCTTCGAGGTGATCTCCACGAGAGCATCAACGAGCTCATCTATGTCCTCTTTGAAGTGAAGCTCTGTGAACGCATAGAGCGCCGTCTCTCCTAGCTCCGGGTAGTAGTCTCCAATGTAGAGTCCTCCGTGTATTCTACGCTTCAACAACTCATCGTGTATGTACTGGTACCTTAGGCCTTTTTCATTGAAGGATACGGGGAACTCGTTGAAGAACTCTCCCTTGAACACCTCAACGTTGAAGCCGGCTTTCTTTAGCTTGATCCACGCGTAGTGTGCTCTGTAGTAGTTTACCTCGGCTAGTTTGACAACCCCGTTCTTGCCGAGCATCGAGAGATATACTGCCGCTGCTATGGCCATGAGAGCCTCGTTGGTACATATGTTCGAGGTGGCTTTCTCCCTTCTAATGTGCTGTTCTCTGGTTTGTAGTATCATTGCGAAAGATCTTTCACCGGTTTTTGATACCGTGAGACCTATGATTCTACCTGGCATTTGCCTCACTAGGTTCATATCGAATCTCGTTGCGAAAACACCAAGATAGGGTCCACCGTAGTTCAGCCCGATGCCCAGGGGTTGCCCTTCAGCTACTGCAATGTCAGCACCTACCTCACCAGGTGACTTAACCAAGCCTAATGCTACCGGGTATACCCCGGTGATTAGAAGTGCTTTCTTGTCGTGAGCTATTTCACCAACAGCTTTTACATGGGGTTCAAGTACACCGAAGAAGTTTGGGTACTGAACGTATACAGCTGCTGTATCCTCGTCTACGAGCTTCTTGAGCTCCTCTAGGTCTACAAACCCCCACTCACGATCGTAGGGTACGGTGACCAGCTTTACTCCTAGAGGCCAAGTGTACGTTTCTACAACCTTCCTGTGTAACGGGTTCATGTTTGCCGGTAGTACAACCTTGGATCTACCTCTGTTTACTCTGAGAGCCATTAGAACAGCCTCAGCAGCTGCAGAGCCCATGTCGTACATTGACGCGTTGACAACATCCATTTCAAGTAGCTCAGCCATTAAGCTCTGATACTCGAAGAGCGCTTGCATAAGACCCTGCGATATCTCAGCCTGGTAGGGTGTGTAAGCTGTGAGGAACTCACCGCGTGAAATTATGTAGGTTACCAGCGGTGGAACGTAGTGTGGGTAGACTCCACCACCCATGAATGGAGGTACTTTGAGCTTAACGTTCTTCTCTAGCTTCTTCTCCACTATTCTTCGAGCTTCCACTTCAGAAACGGGTCTTCCAACTCCGATCTCAAGGTTTTCCCACACCTCGCGTGTAAGTCTTATGTTGCTGGGTATGTCGCTGAACAGTTCTTCTACGCTGGTGATACCGATAGTTTTCATGATCTTTTCCAGGGACTCCTGCGTACTGCTTGGAATCCAAGGGTGGGGTCGCAGTTCAAACCACCGTACTGTATTATAGGGAGAACATCAAAAATATATTCTCGTACCTCGTAATTTTCATGGCACTGGTGTAGAGTATGCCTCGTATACCCCTACTA
This sequence comes from Desulfurococcaceae archaeon, assembly GCA_038816475.1. Taxonomy (GTDB): domain Archaea; phylum Thermoproteota; class Thermoprotei_A; order Sulfolobales; family Desulfurococcaceae; genus UBA285. The sequence continues at coordinate 25,575 of JAWBAI010000011.1, read as the reverse complement.
GATTACTACGTTGAGAAGCTTGGTGCTGAAACTGGTTTATTTGGTGACTGGGAAGTCCCAATGAGGTTTACAAGCGCAATAGAGGAGCACATGGAAGTTAGAACCAACGTTGCGTTCTTCGATGTGTCCCACATGGGTAGGATCCTGCTGAGAGGACCCGACGTTATTCCACTAGTACAATACTTGTACACAAAGGACCTTTCAAGAACTAAGCAGGGCTTTATGAGTGGTCCTACACTGGCACTGAACGAGCTGGCGCGCGTTAAGGACGATGAAATGCTCTACAGAATCACGGACGAAGAGTGGCTTCTTGTCCCCAACGCTCTCGCGAGAGAAGGAATGATCAGCTACATTAACCGGGTAATATCGGAGAAAGGCTTCAAAGTCGAGGTCGTGGACTTAACCTTTGACTACTCCATGCTAGCGATTCAAGGACCAAGATCACCCGAGGTTCTAGAGGCGTTAGGTGCTAAGTGGGCTACTGATCTCAAACCTCTGGAGTTCAGGCTGAAGGAGAAGCTTGGAGACATCGAGGTGTTCTTGATTAGCCGTAGTGGATGGACTGGTGAAGACGGCTTCGAGGTCTGGGGACGTCACTCCGAGATCAGGAAGCTCGTTGATCTCCTTGTCTCAAAGGGGGTTAAACCAGCAGGTATCATAGCGAGGGATACTCTCAGAATAGAAATGGGGTTCGTGCTCGGTGGTCACGAGTATGGTGAAGACCCGGTAAAGTTTCCGTGCGCACTATCGTTGAGATACGGCATGGGTGCTATAACCTGGGGGAAGAAAGGGTTTGTAGGCGAAGAGGCTCTTAGAGCCTGCAGAAGAGATGGTGTTCGCTGGGTTAGAGTCGGCTTAAAAATGGGGAAGGAAGCCGGCAGATTGTTCCCAAGAGAGGGATCAAGCGTATACGTTGAAGACATTTACGTTGGATGGGTTACAAGTGGTTGCTATTCACCGGTGCTGAACAGAGGCATAGCCATGGCGTACTTGGACACCAGGTACGCGTTGTTCGGAGAGGAGGTAGAGGTCGACATAAGAGGCAAAAGGTACTCAGCTAAGATAGTGGACTTTCCGTTCATCGAAAAGTAGTTCAGTTGAATAATAGCTATATTTATGCTACCTTCCACTAAGTCGTATTTGGGTGAGCTGATTTGGAGTATGGTGAATCCCCCGGCTTGGATACCCTAATGTCCCTATACCCTGACCTAAGGGAAGTTGTTGAGCTGACGGTGAACCACACGGTCTGGCGTAAAAGACATTGTATAAACATGATCGCCAGCGAGAATGTCATGTCTCCCTTAGCCATGCTACTCTACCTGAACGACTCGATGCACAGGTATGCTGAGGGTAAGCCTTTTAAGAGGTTTTACCAGGGACTCAAGATCTTTGATCAACTCGAGGTTAAGACACAAAAAATCATGGGTGAGCTTCTGGGGACAGAATACGTGGAGCTGAGAGCTATTAGTGGGACAACAGCGAATGCTACGGCTTTCAGGGCCTTCGCTAAGCCTGGAGATAAGGCTGTTGTAGCACCAGTGCAGGCCGGAGCTCACGTTAGTCACACGAGGTTTGGAACACTGGGGGCTCTCGGAATAGAGCAGATCGAGATGCCGGTGGATCTCGAGAACTGGAACATAGACGTGGACAAAGCTACAAAGCTTATCCTAGAGGTTAAACCAAAGATAGTTACTCTTGGAGGATCCTTGTACATGTTCCCACATCCAACAAAGGAGATCGCTGAAGTAGCTCACACTGTTGGAGCAAAGGTTATACACGATGTAGCACACGTGCTTGGCTTAATCGTCGGAGGAGTATGGGAGAACCCGTTGAAGCTCGGAGCAGACCTAATTACATCATCAACCCATAAGACATTCCCAGGTCCACAGGGTGGTCTCATAGCAACCGTAACAGAGGAGGACTACAAGGAGATTGGTAAAGTGGTTTTCCCGATGTTCGTTTCCAACCATCACCTCCATAGGTTAGCAGCTACCGCTGTTACAGCTATTGAGATGAAAATATGGGGTAGAGACTACGCTCAGCAGATAGTTAGAAATGCTAAAGCGCTCGCGGAAGCCCTTTCTGCGGAGGGCTTTAAGGTAGCATTAGAGCACCTCGGTTACACGTCGAGTCACCAGGTTGCAGTTGACGTGAGAGACCTCGGTAGAGGAACCAAGTGCGCCACGCTACTCGAGGAGGCGAACATTATTGTGAACAAGAACATGCTACCCTTCGATAGACCAGAGGATGTTAAGGATCCAAGTGGACTAAGACTGGGGACTCAGGAGTTAACGAGATGGGGTATGAGAGAAGAGGAAATGAAGGAGATAGCAAGATTCATGAGAATGGTATTGATAGACAAGAGAGACCCTGCAGAAGTGCGCAGGAAGGTTATAGAGTTCAGAAAAGACTTCCTAGAAGTGCAATACGGATTCAAGATCACAAGGGAGGATGAAGTAAAGCTATTAAAGCTAATGCTTCACGCTGAGGAGTAGTCTGCTGAAAAACACTTATATACAATACTGAGTATTCTAGTTCTAAAGAGGTGCTGTTAATGAGCGAGATTGTGGTCGAAGCAAAGGGGAAAAAGTACGTTGTTAGAGTTGACAGAAGGTACACGGAGACTGATGAATGGGCTCTCAGAGAAAACGGCAGAGTAAGAGTTGGTATAACAGACTACGCTCAAAAGGAGTTGAAAGACGTTGTAGCCGTGGAGCTACCGGAGATAGGTAGAATCGTTAAAAAAGGTGAAGAGATCGGGATGATAGACTCGGTTAAGGCAACATCACCCTACTACGCCCCCGTCTCCGGCAGGATAGTAGACGTCAACAGGGAACTGGAGAAGTCCCCAGAACTCGTAAATAGAGACCCCTACGGTGCAGGCTGGATAATTGTAATAGAACCCTCCGATCCCTCAGAGTACGAGAAACTCCTAACACCAGAGCAGTACGCAGAGAAAATAAGAACTAAGAAGTAACACACGCGTAACAACCCTTTACTACTTTTTCTCTCAATTCCCCATTGGCACAAGACGTTTAAACACGTCTAAGTGGATTAGAAACAGCGTTCTCACCTTTATATGAACACCGCGTTTCACGCAATGATACCCTGGATTTCTGTTGAATTCACATTTTAACCTCTCCAGCACTGTTCACTAAATGGTGAACCCGGTGCTCAACTTCAGGGAAATCGTTGAGAAGATGAGTGTTAGAGAACTCGCAGGCATTATAGACCACACGCTTCTTAAACCCGACGCTGACTACAAGCTACTAGAGAAGTACATCGAGGACACCAAAAAGTACTCGTTTAAGCTACTGATGATCCCTCTCTCACTAGTTGAAAAAGCCCGAGAGATAGCAGGAAGATCAATAGAGATTGGTGTCGTGGTCGGGTTTCCCCTGGGGAACACGTCCACGAGAGTGAAGACCATGGAGGCTGTTGAAGCGGCTGAGCTTGGTGTTAGCGAAATCGACATGGTTATGAACATAAATGCGTTTAAATCAGGCGACTTCGAGCTTGTCGCGAAGGACATTAGAGCTGTTGTTGAAGCAGCTAAGAAGCACGGTGTAGGAGTTGTCAAGGTGATTATTGAAACCGGTTTGCTGAATGACATGGAGAAGGTCAAAGCTACCGAGATCGTAGCTGACAGCGGTGCTGACTTCGTGAAAACATGTACCGGTTTCCTAGGGGGTGTTGCAACGGTGCACGACGTAGCTCTGCTCTATAGTGCAGGGAGAGGCAGAGTCAAGGTTAAAGCCTCCGGTGGAATAAGGCATGCTCTCGATGCTCTTGCAATGATCTCTGCTGGTGCAAGTAGAATTGGAACCAGTAGTGGTGATAAAATAGTAGAAGAGTTTATAAGATTGAAGGAGCGGGGGATTCACTATGGTTGAGGGATTATACATAGTAGAACCAGCTGGTCGGTACATGAGGTTGCTCTTCAAGGTTCAGAGGGTCTACGCGCTTGAGCAGTCCCCATACCAGGAGGTTGTTCTCGCGGAGATAGAGGGCTTCGGTAGATCACTACTTCTCGACAAGTTCGTGCAGAGCACGGAGAAAGACGAGTACATATACCACGAGCTACTGGTGCATCCAGCCATGGCTATGCATCTGCATCCCGAGAGAGTTCTAGTACTTGGAGGAGGCGAAGGGGCTACTCTTCGCGAAGTTCTAAAACACAACACGGTAAAGGAGGCTGTTATGGTTGACATAGACCCTGTCGTAGTTGAGTTCTCAAAGAAGTACCTAGAGCACATGCACAAGGGTAGCTTCTCGGACCCAAGGGCTCGTGTTGTGATAATGGATGGTAAAGACTACATTAAGCAGGCTCCAAGCGGCTTCTTCGACGTGGTTATCATGGATTTGACTGATCCGTACGCCAGTGAGATAGCGAAACCGCTCTACAGTCCTGAGGCCTTTAAAGAGGTGAAGCGGATACTTAAACCCGATGGTGTTGTTGCTACACAGGCTGGTAGTAGCTACTTCTATCCATCGGAGTACAAGTACGTTCTCGAAAGCGTAAAATCGTGCTTTAAGAACGTTTCAGAGTACTGGTTCTGGGTTCCAAGCTTCGGATTGAACGTGAACTTCATAGTAGCATCAGATGTCTACAAGCTCGAGAATGAGGTCTCCGAGCTCGACAAAAGGCTTAAAGCCAGAGGAGTATCAACACGACTTGTAAACGCGCGTTTCATCGAAGGACTACTGAAAATAGGAGTACTTTACCCGGAGTAATACGGGCTTTCATCAAATTAACCGTGTTTTAACCATAGTTCACATAGGTCATGTCAGCATAGTAGCTGGGATAAACCAATGTGCGGACTCTACATCCATAATCCAAGGTACGGGCCTGAGTGGGGTAGTGGAGGAATATTTGGATTAACTTACTACAGAGGTGTACTATACTACACGCTCGCAATGGAAGCTAGATCCTTCTTCATACACGACGATGGCTACGTTCACGAGTACAACTACCAGCACCTAGGTCCAGGTCCAGCGTCTGGTGGTGATACCTATGGTGCCGTAGACGCTGTAGACAACGAGGTATTCTTCGGGGGTTGGGTTCACAATCCAGCTGTTCACAAAGGAAGAGTTGGGAAAGGAGGTGAAATAGACTTTAGGAACAAGTACAGCCATGTGCACGTTTATAACGTAGAGGAGCGATCAGTTAAGCTACTGTGGAGTGATAGCATACACCACGAGTACGAATGGGCTGGCGAAGTATCGCAGATAGTTTACGACCCCGTGAACGACAGGCTTCTCTTAGCTAGAGCTGATGGCCACAGAAACCTCGGTATATACGAGCTTCCACGGAAAGGTGGAAAAGCCGAACGCTTAAGCGAAGTCCCCAGTTTGAAGGGCTCGCTGTTCCTTGACTACGCGTGCTTCGATATGCAACCGTACTGGTTTAAGGGTATTGACGGTGTACAATGCATAGACCTGGTTGAGAGAAGCAGAGTTATCAAGTATACTGTTGAGTCGTGGAGTAAGATCTCGGTGGACGAGTACGGAGTAGAGTACAGGTGGAGTGGTTACGCAGTATCATCCTACTCTAGGTACTACCACTTCTTCAGAGGAGGCATCATCGTTGGAAACCCCGTGGAACCCGAGTACGAGGAACTTGCTTTTGTAAGGCTATTCGACTTCGGGCCAGTTCAGTACTCACCGCAGAGGTCCGGTGTTCTACCCGTGGGCGGTGGAATACTAGCCGCCTTCAGCTCTATGGTTCACGGTGTTGTTCACCCGAGGAACCCCTTCGAGGAGCAGGCTTCAAAGTACGCTAAAACAGTTGCTGGTCCCAGCGTTCTCGTTTACATTACCCCACCGCTAGCAAGAATAGTTCACGTAGCGGGTGCGAGGATAACGAGCTTAGCCTATAGGAACGGAGAAATTCTCCTAGGATACAACACGGATCCAAACCTTGGAGGAGCAGATGCAACACCAGTGGATACAGGTAGAAGGTACATAGGTGTTGTTAGGGAATCCGAACTGCTTTCGTCCAGAAGCCCCGAAGCCCTGTTCAGGGTCTATGGGTGGGCTGTTGGAAGCTCGGCGTTCGGTGGTATACCATTATTTGGCTACAGAGAACCACTACTGGTTTTGAAAGCTAGCAAAAGCAATAAGCTAACGGTATCGCACTACGATGCAGGTTTACCGCCTAAGCTCATAGAAAAGAACACTTACTTGGTGAACGAGGGAATCAACAGAATCGAGCTCTCAGGGTACTGGGGGATAGTTTCCTTCAAGCTTGAATCGGAGGATAACGAGATGTTATCCTATGTTGTTCTCAGGTAGACTTTTTCTTGACCACGAGTACACCGTCTTCTCTCATGGATACTACAACTACGCTTTCACCAGCCTTAATCTCATCTAGAGCTACAGCTCTCCAGTATTCTCCTTCAACCTTGACGAAACCCGTAGTACCCGGCTTTATGTTGTCCAAAGCTACTCCAATTTTACCCTCAGGAGTGTAGGTAATAGGCTTCTTCCTCTTGACCTGTACGATCTTAAACGTTACTAAGCCGAAGAAGCCTCCCAGGATTAGTGAAGTTGTAATAATGAACGCTCTTAACGCTAATACGTACTCCTCGGTAGGTACAACACCCGTAGGTATGTACGCTGGAAGCAGTGCGAAACCCAGTGTGAGAAGTACTATGCCACTAACACCTACGATGCCGAAGCCCGGTAGAACGAAAAGCTCAACTGCTAGTAGCACAGCTCCCAGTAGCATGAGTATGAACGATACTATGTTGGGGTTTATTCCTACACCTACAAGACCAAGTAGCACCAGGGCTAATGCCAGGGGTAGAACCGCTAATTTTCCAGAGACAAGTCCGAATATAACAGCGAGTACACCTATTGATACTAGAACATTGGATACGTAGGGGTTTGACAGAAACGATAAAGCTCTGGATCTAATACTACATGGAAACACTTCTACGTTTCCAGGTGTTATCTGAAGCTCGTACATTACACCGTTCTTTTCTATTCTTAAACCGTAAAGCCTGGAGAGAAGGTCTTCAAAGTTTTCTACTTCTGCATCAGCTATACCCAGCTCAACTGCAGCTCTCGAGTTGACTACTCTAGCTTTATATATGAACTCCTCTACCAACGTAGTGTTTCTACCCTTCGCTTCAGCGTAGATCCTAGCCTTGTTCAGTATCGGCTCAATGATCTTTGACTCGTTCACGAACATTACTTCACCGGTTACCGGGTTCACCAGTACCGGTTGCATAGCTCCTATGGCTGAGCCTCTCTGAAGAGCTACGTAGTCTGCTGGTAGTATGATAAGTGTTCCAGCACTGAAGGCCTTGTTCTCAACATAGGCTATTGTAATTGTTCTAGCTCTGTAAACAGCTTCAGCGATTGTGAAAGCTGGGTCCATGTACCCTCCGTAGGAGTTGACTCTGTATATTAGCACGACTTCTCTCTCCTCAGCTGATCTAACAGCATCCACAAGACACTCTGCAACCCCAGAGTCTATTGTATCCCATGGTGGTGCAATATCAACTACTAGAGCAGCTCTTACAACTCTAATACCACTGCCCTGAGAGTACGGCATACTATGAAGTACTATTGGTGCGAGAACAAGGAAATAGAGCAGTACTAAAAAGCCCTTTGAAGAGATCTTCAACCCTTTTCTCCCGCGATCCTCTCGTGCTCTCTTATAGCTCTCTGAACTCCAACGATTTCTCCTACTGTTCTTGCACCTGTTTCTGTTACTACCACGAGAGCTTTCTCTCTTGCAATTTCTATGAGTGTTTGAAGTTCTCTCAATCTTAATGCAACAGCGTGTTGTTCGTATAGCTTAGCTGCTTCAGCTAGTATCATTGCTGCTTGTCTTTCACCATCCGCTTCTATGATCCTTGCTCTTCTCCATCTTTCAGCCTCAGCTTGCTTAGCCATAGCTCTTGTCATCTCCTCAGGTAGTTCAACAGCTTTTATTGTTACAGCTGAGATCTTAACACCCCATGGAATAGTCATTTCATCCAGTATGCTGGAGAGTCTTTTGTTCAGCTCATCTCTTCTCTGGAGAAGATCGTCCAGATCTGCTTGCCCGATAACATCCCTTAGAACGGTTTGAGCTAGCATGCTGACAGCGTAGTGGTAGTTTGCAACTCGGGTAACAGCTGCAACTGGGTCTACAACCCTATAGTAAACTACAGCATCAACGGTTACACTCACGTTGTCTCTTGTTATGATCTCCTGCTTTGGAACGTCAACCGTTATAACTCTCAAGTCCACACGGTTGATCGTATCAATGAATGGTATTACGAAGACTAGCCCAGGACCAACAGCACCCTTGAGTCTACCCAGTCTGAAAACAACGATTCTTTCGTACTCCTTAACGATCTTTATTGCAGATGCGAGAATGGGAATAGCAATTAGCAGTATTAGGACTGCTACAACTAGTAGCCATAGTGGAACCAAGGTCACCACCTTACCTGAAGGTATATGGTCCTTCGGGGTTATTATACTCGTGATCGTCTTTCTCGAGGACACGGAAGTGCTTTATTTTCTTGATCAACGGTATGAGTATGAGTGGTGAGCACTTTGGAAGAACGAGTGAACATGTGGATCCTCGTTGATGTGTTCAGATGCACTGGTTGCAGGCTCTGTGAAATTGCCTGCAGCATGCACCACGAGAAGACAGTTTGGCCTTCAGCATCACGTATAACCGTGATCGAGCCTTATCCTGGAGCACCAGTACCACTGGTATGTGCTCAGTGCGATGACTATCCCTGCGTGAACTCGTGCCCCTACGGTGCACTAAGGGTGAACGAGAAAACAGGAGCTGTTGTTGTTGAGGAATCTAAGTGCACCCTGTGCGGTGCATGCAAAGCGGTTTGCCCAGCCGGAGTTCCGAGAATAGTACCAGGCAAAGGGTATGTTCTGATATGCGATCTCTGCGAGGGAGATCCACAATGCGTGAAAATATGCAACGAAGTAGGCTACGGTGCACTCAAGCTTGCTACTAAGCCCGAAGGCATGATCTCGAAAACTACTCTAAGAGACCCCTTTGCCAAGTCCCTTGTGATCTACCGTAGAGTAATCCTTGGTGGTTCAGAGTGAAGGGAGTTCACGGTAGAATACTTGAAGTAGACCTGTCCTCGGGATCTCATAAAGTAGTTCAAATCGATAGCGAAGTATACGAGAAGTTCCTGGGTGGTAGAGGATTCGCTGTATACTACCTCGCAAAGAACTACGGTAGAAAGTGGAGCAAGCTGGACCCCCTCTCACCGGAGAACCCACTGATTGTTGCTACAGGACCTCTCACAGGCTACTACCCCGGTGTAAAAATGGTAATATCGGGTAAGTCTCCACAGTCCTGCGGTGTAATCGGCTCCGCCGTCTCAAGCGAGGTTGCTGTAGAGCTCAAAGCGGCAGGATACGACGCACTCGTAGTTAAGAACGCTGGTGAAAAACCCGTATACATCTACATCGAGGACAGTAGAGTAGAGGTCAGGGACGCCGGTGACCTCTGGGGATTAACCGGTAGAATCTTAGTTGAGAAGATAGCTGAACTATCGAGAAAGGAGCATGGATTAGAGAAGCCACCAGCATACATCTACATTGGACCAGCTGGTGAGAACAAGGTTAGAACATCGGTAGTAATGTCCAAGTTAACGCATGCAGCTGGTTACGGAGGATACGGCGCCGTCATGGGATCCAAGAAGCTTAAAGCAATACTAGTCAAAGGTCACGGTCCTCTTCCACCCGTAGCAGACTTCGAGAGGTACCAGTCTCTGTGGAGAGAAACACTACTGAATCTTAACAGGAGACTACTAAGGTTCAGGCAGTGGGGAACAACCAGTGGAACATGGTACTGCGGTTACTACACTAGCAGTATTCCAGTTAGGAACTGGCAAGAAGAGTACCACGATAAAAAGGACTTCTCTCCTTCGGGTTTCGAGGAGAAGGTATGGTTTAAGAACCCGTGGGCTGACCACGGGTGTCCTGTAGGGTGCATGAAGATCAGCGTTGTTAAAAATCACGGTAGACTTTACGTCACAGATGGACCTGACTACGAGATGTCGGCTTACATGGGATCAAACCTAGGGATTCTAGAACCAGAGGACGCTACAAGGCTTTCAGCTGTCGCCGACGACCTTGGACTATGCGGTATTCAAACAGGAAACGTGGTTGGATTAGCCGTAGAACTCTACGAGCGTGGAGTACTAACGCGCGAGGATGTTGGCTACGAGCTTAAATGGGGTGATACAAGTAATCTCGAGAAACTGCTCTACGACATAGCCTACAGAAGAGGCATTGGAAATCTACTAGCTGAAGGCACCTACAGGTTTGCCAAGTGGATCTCCGAAGCAAAGGGCATAGATGCTCTCAAGTACGCTGTGCAAGTCAAAGGGGTTGGCGTAGGAGCACACGGTGTAAGAAGCGGAAAAGACTATCCTCAGCTCATAGCGTACGCAGGCTCTGTTCAAGGCGGAGATCACACGAGTGTAGCTGGTTTACCAGCAAAGTCAACGGAGTCTGAAGCGTGGGCAGCTGTACTTGACAGTGCTGTAGTATGCATGTTCCTGGACCCCGGTGATAAGGCATTAGCAGAGTTCATGGAGGTTGTTACTGGCTGGGGTAAAGGAGTCGATGGACTCTACGACGCTGGTTTCAGAACTATAGCACTTCAGAGGATACTTCTACTCATTGGGGGACCAGACGTTAAGTGGAACCCGATGATCCACGATGATAATCCACCAAGGTTCTACGAGCCGTTACCATCAGGACCCTACAAAGGTCAAACCGTTGACAAGGACCGTGTAAGAGAAAGCCTCAGAAAGTACTACGAGGAACTTGGCTGGAGTGAAACAGGTGTTCCGAAACCGGAAACTCTCGATAAACTTGGTTTAAGCGAGTTCAAGCACCTACTAGAGCTGATCTAGTTGAAGATTTGCGCAGAGATTGTAGGTTCCAACTGCAGAGTCTGCTTCGAAGTGGAAAACTGCTTAGTAGTACACGAGCTTGTGAGAAAAACAGCTTTGCACTGTCGTACCCCCGTGGACTTTGAAGCGGTTGCAACCATTGTTAATGGTAAAATCGTTGATGTTTTCAGCAAGGTTTGCACGGACGCTGAGTTAAGGATCGTCAGGCTTTTGAGAGGAGGATTCAGCGAAACCCTTGTTACCCCTAACAGCTTTTTACTCATTCACTCTTCACGGTAAGGATCTTTGAAGGATCCAGTGTGCTGAGTCATGCGATTGTGAATCCTTAAATACTTAAGCTATGTAGATCATAAGTGCAAACGAGGTGCAGTACATGGAACAAAGCCCTTTGGAAGCAAAGCACCAGGACTACATTAACGCATACACTAGGATGAGGAAAGGTTTACTACTCGTGTTCGTGGGCTGGATAATCGCAGCGGTTGGGTTAATGGTGTTTTTAGGTTCAATACTCACAGCTGTGGTAGGCTTCGGCTTTGGACGTGGACTTATTAGGAGCTTTTTCGAGCTATTGACCACTATGGCGGTTTTCCTCGTAATAATGATCGTTGCTGGAATAATTGCTCTAGTTGGATTGTGGAAGGATTTCCTACCGGGGGTTGATATGCTAGCTAGCGTGAACCCGGAGTTCTCCACATCGCGAACGTTATTTAAGTTAGGGTATTTTTGGGGTATAATACTCGCTATTGTAAGTGTACCATTACTCTTTGTTCTAGTAGGTATTGTAACTCTTGTTATATCAGGTATTTTGATACTTTTAGGACACATCGGATTAGTAGTTCTAGCCTTTAAGCTCAAGGATCTCGAGGGTGAAACACTGTACTTAGTCATCGGTATTCTAGCTATACTAGGAATATTCTTTTCTATATTAATTGCTGTAGCACTGATTCTTCTGTACATAGCACTAGGTTCTTCGATAGCGAAAAGGCAAAAGCTATCCACACTGCAAGTTGCTAAGCTCTAGTTCTTTTCAATAATCGCGGTTACTTTTTCACCGACGATCATTTTTACACTCCCCTACGGTCGTATCCACTGTTTATATAAATGCTGTACATCCTAACTGAATAACGTAAGATGGTTTAAAGCTAGTTTTTGCAGGGCTCATCCATGAAGGTCATCTATATCCCGTGGAGTAAGGCGATCGAGTACTGCTATAGGCTAGCATCGATGATCCTCGATGATGGAGTTAAAGTTGACACGGTTGTAGCAGTATCTCGTGGTGGACTAGTACCAGCAAGGATCGTGAGCGATGTTCTCGGAGTGGACAACCTCGTTGTGATCAGGTCCAAGTTCTGGGGCATAGGAGGCACTATTAGAAAAGAACCCGAGATATCGTTGCACGAGAAGGTTGATTTCGTGGACCAGGATGTTCTCGTAGTTGATGAGGTTACAGATACCGGTGCAACACTCTCAAGGATCACGAGGCTTGTGAAAGAAAGGGGTGCGAATAGCGTTAAAACAGCTGTACTCCACTACAAGTCTACAAGCACGTTTAAGCCTGACTACTACGTTGAGAAGCTAGAGGAGTGGGCCTGGATCTTCTACCCGTGGTCTCTCGTGGAAACTCTTTACTCACTTGCCAGGATGGAAGGTGAAAACGTAGTTGACAACGCTATGATGGTTCTCAAGAAGCTCGGTGCTGTAGAACTGTACCTTGACCCGCTCAGATTAATCGAGTCCGTGAAACGGTACAACTCATTAATGCAGAAGAGTTTAACCTAGAGTGATGGGAGATTTCGTGGTTGTAATTAAAGCTCATGCATAGAAAGCCGAGCTGCAACGCTAACACAAGGCTAAACGACGAGAATATAGGTGTTCGTAGCGAGCAGGGGTGATTTCGAGCTTTTATCTTAGCTGGCTTACTCGTACTCTATGGTTGCTGGTGGTTTCGGGGTCACATCCAAGGCCATTAATCGGATCTCCGGGTGCTCTGAAATCGCTTGCACCAGCTCCCTGAGCTCACCTGGGTTTACTCGCGGAACCTCTGCTGTCATGAAATCCACGGTTTTAACCACTCTGAGAGCGGTTACGTATGAACCACTGGTTTTCTCATGAAGCTTTACAAGTACATGTGGATGATCTTCGGTGTTCACGAGCTTGTATACGTCATACATGTCCATGCTGGAAGGCCAACTCGAAACAACCACGGGATGACCATATGTTCTCCTACCGCTTGTTACACCTGTAACTTTCACGTCGAACACCCAGTACTCGAGATCGCCTCTTCTCACGGTGTCCTGAACCCTGTACTCCCATACAGCAGGGAAGTACTGGCTGAACCCTTTACCACTCAGGAGGTTTTCAACGATGTCGGTTAGTTCTCTAACGATCCTGATCTTCTCTCTAGTTGGTTTTCCAACAGCTCTAACGAGCAAACCGGGTCCAGGAAATGGCTGTCTATGAGTTATCGCCTTTGGAATGTTCAGGTGCTCTGCTACAGCTCTAACCTCATGCTTGTACAGGTCTACTAAGGGTTCTATGACCTTAAACCCGTACTTCTCAAGCATTTGCTTATCTAAAACGTTGTGTTGAGTTTTAAGTTTACTCAGGGTTTCAACAACATCAGCTTTTATAGTTCCCTGAACTATCCAGCTACACCCCTTCTCACTAGCAATGGACTTCACCGCTTCATAGAAGAGACCTCTGAACACTCTACGTTTCTCTTCTGCATCCGAAATCTCCTCTAGCCTTGATACAAAGCTCTCCGAGAAGTCGTAAACTTCGATCTTGAGTAGTTCCTTAAGCGATTCCACGACTCTCATTGCCTCATTTGATCTCATGAACCCTGTATCAATAAACACTGGGTGTACTTTATCGCCGAGAACCATTTTAGCTAGAACTGCTGATACCGTGCTATCAACACCTCCGCTGACACACGCTACAGCACAATCGACTTGGCTGGAGATTTTCCTGAGGTTTTCGACTATCCGGTTAATCAGAGAACTCACATCTGTAAGCATCCACCGCATCCCATAGCTTCTGGGAGGCGATACAGTACAATGCAAGCTACCATGCTCGGGGTTAATAAGCACGCTTATTAGTGAGCTTGGTAAGTGCATTGACACGATTAATAACGCTCAATTTGGTGATGAGCGATCGCTCTCCACTCTGAGCCTCGGGGTATTCAAGTTGTTTATTTCTCATGGTTAATATCGATGAACACTCTGTTTAAGCAAAGAGATCAACACGAAAGTCACTGGATGATACCATTATCGAAGAAGTTCTCGAATGTTCTCGCAGTTGATCCTTATATTGTTGGTCTCGAGATCCTTATAAGGCTGAGTGTACTATAACTTTTTAAGCGGGTGTTTGAATGCCTAGCAGTGTTCAAACCTGGAAGCTAGTGGTCATTCTGTTGGTGTTAGTAATAGGGTTTGCAGCCTTTGCACCACCTGAAGCAGAGTTCATGCCGGAGGAGAAGAGATTCACCTACGTGACCTTTCCCCTTCTTCCACCACTAGTTGCTATATCACTAGCTATGCTAACAGGTCAGGTTCTACCCTCGCTCTTCATAGGTGTATGGATTGGAGCACTAATGTACGTTGGATACAACCCTGTTTCAGCTACACTTCAAACCTTCAACTGGCTTATTGAGAACACCATTGATAGCTGGAACGCTAAGATTCTCTTGTTCGACTTTATAATTGGAGCATTCGTTGGAGTACTGTTCACATCGGGAGCTCTTCACGATGTAGCGGATAGACTTAGTAGAAGAGTCAGATCCGCTAGAAGCGCTGGATTAGCAACATCTCTTCTCGGAGTAATCGTGTTCTTCGACGACTACTCTAACACTGTTATAGTTGGTAATGCTATGAGGCCTCTTACAGATAGAACTAGAGTAAGCAGAGAACTGCTCAGCTACATCGTAGACTCAACGGCTGCACCAGTAGCCGGCATAATGCTTGTATCCACATGGATAGGTTACGAAGTTGGCTTAATCAAAGAAAGTCTTGACAAGCTTATTGAAATGGAGACCGAGGGCAAGATTCCTTTGGCACCAACTGTAAGAGAGTATCCTATGTGGTTAAGCTCTCTGCAGTTCCACTTTTACTCAATACTAGCTATTGCACTCGTATTCATAGTTGTTCTAACCAGAAGACACTTTGGTCCAATGCTGAAAGCGGAGGTAAGATGCTACGAAACTGGTAAGGTATTGAGAGATGGTGCAACACCGCTTATGCCAACGGAGACCGTTCTCGGAGAAGTTAAACCTAGGAGAAGAACATCTGCATGGGTGTTTGCTGCATCTGTTTTAGCTCTCGTAGTTGTAACTATGATAGGCTTGTGGTACACGGGTGGAGAAGCTGTTGCAGAAAGAATAGCCGAGGAAACAGGTGAATATGTAGCCTGGTGGCAGGTTGGCTTCGCTGATGCATTAATGGAGTCGGATGCAGCAGCTGCACTGCTCTGGGGTAGTTTTGCTGGCTACTTCGTAGCTCTTATAGGTGTTCTCGCACAACGAGCTCTTAGCTTCAGGGAGGCCATGGAGTACACGGTGAAGGGCTTCTACCTAATGACCTATGCTAATGCTATTCTACTGTTAGCTTGGAGTATTAAATCGGCTACTGATGCCGTTGGAACAGCAGACTACGTTATTGCTAAAACAGTTGGTGTAATACCTGTTGTTCTAATACCACTACTAGTATTCCTTGTTTCAATGTTCATCTCGTACACCACAGGTACAAGCTGGGGTACCTTCGGTGTTATGATGCCAATAGCTGTTCCACTAGCATGGATAGCAACCATAACTCAAACAGGCAACGCAACACTAGCACACATCGTAACAGCTGCATCCATAGGTGCTGTGTTCGGAGGTGGAATATACGGAGACCACGTATCACCCATTAGCGATACTACGATAATGTCCTCTATGTTCAGTGGAGCAGATCACATAGACCACGTTGCAACGCAAATACCTTACGGTACACTAGCAGCAGGTGTCTCCATAGTACTGTACCTGTTGATGGCTGCCGCGGTCTCACTCTACCCGTTCGAATACATTGGAGTACCTCTACTGCTCTTAGGCATTGCAATACTAGTGATAGCGCACAGACTGCTAAACAAGTGGTACGCTAGGAGAACGGGGTTACCCGAGGTCGTACCAGACTACGTTATCGAAAAGTAATCAAAGGCCCATATCGATTTTTACCTAAACTTCCTTTTACCCCTATAGGCATTGTTCCTACACTATTTATGACTCTTTACCTAGAATGTTATAAATAGCGGTGATGACAACGGCGGGCATGGATGACCAAGTGATTGGTGCGGCTGTAGCTGAGCCTCTCGGTCTAAAGTATGCAACTCGATCCCTGAATCGTTAATAATTGATGTTGAGAACTTCGGCTCGAGGCGCACTTCTACGCTTCAATGTAGCACGTGTTGTTTACGCGTACACTCATGTAAAAGTTTTCTGAAACCGGAGGTGATACCGGCGAAAGTGGCCTGAATAGGTGATGAACAGGGAACGAGCAGACTGCGAGTAATTCTCAACTGGTGATGATCAGAACGAAGCGAAGCGTTCTACAGGCTTCTACCTAAAGCAAGGTCTTGTTTAGGTATTTAAACTAGAACACTATGATGTAGTATCACCACAAGGTGACCTGTGTGAGTAGAAAGCACACAGGACTAGTAGTTCTCCTAGTGACTTTGCTACTAAGCTCTGCAACATTACTTGTTAATACGCAAAATAGTAGTACGCAGGGAGTAGTCGTAGTATGGGGTCCAACACCCATCATGGAGGGTGAAGCAGTAGGTCCAGGAGACCTTACCATTATGAACGAGTA
The DNA here is from genome assembly GCA_038816475.1 of Desulfurococcaceae archaeon. Classification (GTDB taxonomy): domain Archaea; phylum Thermoproteota; class Thermoprotei_A; order Sulfolobales; family Desulfurococcaceae; genus UBA285. Next base: position 8,837 of record JAWBAI010000011.1, on the reverse strand, counting down.
CTACGCTGTTGCCTTTGCTTTAACAACTGATCCACCCTTCGGTATACCCAGGGGGCATATCGTAGACCTAGCGCCTGCTGGTGAAAAACAAGCAGATGTTCTCGCTCAGTTCAGTTTCCCACTAAACGATTGGGCTAACTGGGCAACAATAGACCTGGAGAAAAGTTTCACGGTTATTGATGAATCACCCAGTAGAGTGACGGTTATTGCCGTTGGAAAGTGGAAAGGACTACAGGTCAACTACACTTACATCTTTGAAGCTGGTAAACCCTACTTCAAGGTTATCGTAAACGTTACGAATGTAGATACTGTAGCATACGTGAACCACATCATGGGACCAGCTATAACCTTCGAGGTTGGATGGGCATACGTGCCTGGTGAAGGAACCAAGAGGATAGTTACAAGCCCCAGAACACAGTGGAACATACTTGACGATTGGGTTGCAGGATACCACGAGCACTTCGCAGTAGGACTCTACGCACCAAACTACACACACATATCAGCGGCTACGATGTGGGTTGACCCCTTCTACCAGGTCACTCTTCAACCAGGAGAATCCAGAGTCTTCGAGTCGTGGATAATTGTTCTCGGAATAGGCGATGTCTGCGGAATAGCCGAGGTAGTTGCTCAACTCAGAGGACAAGGTGTTGCAAGCGTTCAGGGCACCGTTAGAACAACAGAGGGTAAGCTCGTTGAGAAGGGTATTCTAATGGTTGAGATAGCTGGAAGACCGTACTGCTGGAGCCAGGTAATAAACGGCTCTTTCACCATGAAGCTTCCAGCTCCTGGAACATACAACTTCTATGCCGAAGCAAGAGCTCACGCACCAAGCTCCAAGTATACTAACGTCACTCTAGCAGCGGAAGATACCGTTACACTCGAATTCACCGATGTTAAACCACCAGGGTACGTTAATCTGCGGGTCACTAGGGAAGATACGAAAGCGTATACTGATGCTGTTGTTTTAGTATCATCGTCATACGTTCCCACAGTAATGTACATTGCTGTTACATCAGCTTACACAGACCCGTTCAACATAGGTCACCTTTCGCTACCACTAGCACCAGGAAACTACACGTTGTCCGTGGGGTGGGCACCGGGCTTCTTGAGCAGGTGGGTTAACATAACCCTAACACTCGAGTCCGGGGAGATTAAGGAGTACAACGTTACAATCCCTGTTCTCTTCAAACCATGGTAGCAGGGGTGGTACATGGCTGATCTGCACCATCACTCAGACTACATGGATGGTAGAACGCCACCAGAATACCTTGTGGTAGCTCAGAGCGCTTTCGGTTTAGACTTCATCGTCGTATCAGACCACGACTTCGTTGGAAACTGCCCCGTTATAGAAATCTATGCTACAATGAGGAACAAGACTTTCATATGTAGTGTAGAGATATCACCACCATGGGCTCACTTCAACGCATACCCGATTCTTTACCCGGAGAGACTCAGGTTCAAGGGAACGATGAGGGAGATCATAGAAGCAGCCCGTGCAGCTGGTGCACTTGTGATTAGAGCAAACCACCCGTACATAGGCGGACTCTTCATAGCCCAAGAACTAGGTAGTATACCGGGTGGATACTACGAGGACTGGGACGTAGCTGAGATCAGCGGTCCATGGGGAACAGACGATAACAGAACCTTCACCAAGATGATGACTCTGTGGAACATGGGTATCAGGAAGTACCTTACAGCTGGAAGCGATGTACACGATGTCTGGGCAACACCTAGAAGTGGTTTTCCAAGAGTAGTAGCGTACTTGCCTGAGGGTCCAAGCGTAGTGGGTCTTGCTAGAGCCGAGTTAACCGGAAGAACCTTCATAACCTACGGTCCATTCGTCTTCACAAATCCACTACCTGGAACAACGATACCCATCAGAGACCTGAGCAGTAACATAACTATATCAGCAAAACTATTCGCTGTTTGGAACTTGAGTAGAGTTGAAGTTTGGAGTCTTGGGAGACTCGTAAGAACAATACCACTGTCCGGCGAATCAGCCGATGTAAATATAGAACTACCTGCTCACCTGCTTGTGAACCCGAACAGAGGGTTCGGCTGGGTGCTACTTATAGTCTACGATACGAGAGGAAACAGAGCTATAACAAACCCCATATGGATAGACCTCACTGTCTACACGACCGAGCAGCCCAGTACTATAACGGAAACTGTTACGACAACTCTTACAGAGACTCTTAAAGAAACTGTTGTAGTGAAGGAGGTTGTCGAAAGAACCACCACGCTCACAGTTCAATCAACCGTTGTTGAAACAGAGTACGTGACAATAAAAGATGTAGTAACAGTTGTAGAGACACTCGTAGAAACCGAAACAAAGCACATCACAGCTACGATCACAGAAACAACCCAAGCTCAGCAACCAGCTTTGACAATAGGTGTAGGTGTAGTAGCACTACTGGTAGGCTTATTGATCGGCAGAGCTATTCTAACTACCAAGCCCAAGTAGCATCCAGTAAGGATATTCAAAGATATTCGATATTCAATGTTTTTCCTCCTCTTCATGCTTTATCGGAAATAGGATACACAATGTAGCTAGCGAGAATGAAGGTTGAGTTTTTAAACGTAAGAACCCCTCATACTATTAAATGAGTGAGGTGATGTATGTGTCCTGCAGAAAGAAGAAAACTGAGAAGAAGGTAGAAGAGAAGAAGGAAGAAAAGAAGGAAGCTAAGAAGAAATAGCAAAGAGATATTATTCCCTGCAGTCTTCTTTGTTGATCAAAGTTTTTTACTGCTCTGTGTGCAATCAGCGCTATGATAATTTAGGCTTAGATGTTTAAGTTGCAAAGTATGAGTTACCTTTGAGATGAGGCTTGTTCTTGTTCTTGGCTCTCGATTACTTGTACTTTTGACTCTAGCTTTGAGAGTAGCGTAGTGAACTTGGAGATTTGCTTGTTGATCTCCTGAAGTGTCGATTGAATGTTCCTCAACTGTTCGCTGAGGATCCTTGTGTACTCCACCAGCTTTCTACTCTCTTCTATAGCACTTGATATGTTCTGCTTCTGAACCAGGATCTGAGCTATTCTCCTAATGGATGTGTATTTGGATGCCCACTTGGGTACTACCCCGATCTTCTTGAGTTCATCTACCTTTTTTACTAGGTCTTGAACACTTACACCCAGCTTTTCAGCAGCTTCATCTATGCTGCTTGATTTATAGATCGCTTCCACTACTTGGTAGTACTCGGGCTTAAGTGGTGGTTCGAACCCGTAGAAGACTTCGAAGTACTCTGTTAGTACATCTTCAACGACCTCCTTTACGATCGAGTAGAGCTCTTCGCTTTCAACTAGGAACACATCGGACAGCTGGATTACTTTGACTCCAAGTTTATCCGCAAGCTCTTTTGCAGCATCATCCGCAAACCCCTTGCATACAACCATGGGTTTTGAACCAACGAGCAAAGAGTTCACATATGCTTGCCTAACTCCACCGACATCGAGACGTCCTGCTTTTACCTCAACAGCGTAGATCTCTCCTGTCACTGGATCCTCTGCCACCACGTCCACTTCTCCAACTTCTATACCGCTCAGCATGATCTTTTTTCTAACCTCTCGTATCTTGAAGCCCATTTCCTCGAGAACAGCTTGTGCAACTCGTTCACTACTCAGCCATCTTCTCCTAGGAGACAGCTGGCTCAAGCTTAGCCCCTCACATAATGCGTGGAGTAGCACCAGAGCCGTCACGGTCATTTAACAATGACTCTGCTTAATAAGTAAACATGCAGGTGGATCACACAGCCAGGAAACTCTGGGCTGCGAGAACCTGACCTTTTTATTACCCTTGAGAAGCCTCTATTAGAGTACGCACGCCAATCAACTGAAGCATTCAGGGTGTGCAACTGTTTTGATGTGTTAGGTTTATATAGGTTTTTGTGGGATTTCTTCACGATGATGAGAAGTGTTTCAAGACATTTAGATGTGAGCCCTGTGCCGTTGGGCTCGAAGGGTGCTCATGACCCCTGCGTAGAGTGGTCAGTGACCACGATGAACCGCAGGGCAGAGGCACAACCCGCCCTAGGAAAACCTACAGAAACCTAAAGCGGGAAACGGTTGTTTCAGTATGAAGCTTGGACTCTGCTACGAGGGAGAACTGAAGAACCCGGGTCTAAGCTTGAAGTTGATAGCTACTGTTTACAACCTGTGCTACTGGATCAGCAGGGACTACTCGTACGTGTTCCTACCTACAGAGCAGCTAGCTGTTGCAAAGATTTACTACAATGGAAAATACAGCCTTTACTCAGTAGACTGCGTTGACGTAGATGACTTGGTTAAAACGCTGAGGTTTTCGATCGGAGTTGAAGAAAACCTGTCGGAGTTCTTTGAGATCGCATCCAGAGATCCTCTCCTCGGCTTGTTCGCGGATGAGTACAGAGGCTTCAGAATCAGATCCACGAGTCTGTGGATGGGTTTACTAACGGGAGTATGCCAGCAGAACGCTAGTTTTCTGCAAGGATGGAGAATGCTCCACAGAATAGTCAGTGTTTATGAAAGAGTAGTGAGTCTTGAGAATGAAGAAACTATTCCGAGGCCTCCGACACCACGAGAAGTACTAGGTGATGTTGACAGACTGGTGGCTACTGGTGTCGGGTACAGAGCTAAGACAATTGTGAACGTAGCGAGAGCTCTCGAGAACAAAGAGATACCGGGAGATCTGCTGAGGCTTTCTCCTGATGAAATGGAGTACGTGTTAACCAGTATAAAGGGTATAGGCCCTTACACTGCTAGGCTGGCGATCGCGATTACAGCTAGAAGATACGAGCTTCCACCCATTGACAGGTGGCTTAGAAAAATCGCAAGCCTTGTGTATGCTGTTGATGAGAACTACGTAGAGAAGTACTGGGTTGAGAAGTGGGGGAAATGGTCTGCTCTCGCATCAATAGCTACAACCATAGCACTCGATGCCGAGCCTCTTCAGAAAGCCATTGAAAGAGTTAGAAAAAGAGAGCTGTTACCAAAGCTCAACAAATCACCAACACCCGTGAACATGATTGGATTCTGCAGGTGAACACGTGTACTTACGAGGAGGGAACTAAACTCACCTGGTTGCACTCTTAAGCTCAACCAAGTGTTCGAGGGTGAGCTACGCTTCGTACAGCACTATGCCTTTCCCCGGGACAATGTCCAGTTTGAAAGCTGTTCTCCTGTGGTTCGTCATTCTCATCTTCTTGATGATCATGTACCTCTCAACCTGCCTTGTCTTCTCGACATCCTCCATCCACAAGTGCAGAACTCCGTCAGCTATGTGCTCAAGCCCGAAGCCAAAGGTTGATCTCGTCGTCATAGCGTACTGGGATACTAGATAAGCTGTAACGTTCTCTCTGTGCGTAGCGATCTTCAGGTCGTAGCTGTACTTCCTAGCCATTGCCGGCTTATCAGCCCAGAACGCGCTCATAGAGTCTATTATCAGCCTCACATGCTTGTAGGGTGCTCTGGTTTTCTCGTCTCTTAGAACCCCGAGGATCCTGTAGGCTTCGTGTATTGCTGCTACGAGTGTTTGAATATCCAGTGCAGCGTATCTTCTCTTCTTGGTGGTTTCAATCTGCTCTTGTGCCAGTTGCTCACTCATCTGCCTGGCTATCTTGAGTAGCCCGAATATGTCTACTACTACGATCTCCGGTGTTTCAGCAGGTTCCTGCTTACTGGAAATATCGTGAATTCTGTGCGATTCAAAGTCCATGTTGAACATTCTTGCTTGCCTAACAACATCTCTGAACTCAGCTTCCGTAGTAACGTAAACAACAGGATCTCCAGCCTTCAACCCAGCCCATGCAAAGTGCATGCAGAGTATCGATTTACCCGTCCCGGGTTCACCGGTAACAGCAACCCAGCTACCCTTCGGTATACCCCCTTCTAGTGCAGCATCCAACTCGGGTATACCCGTTGATACCCTGAACACGTCTCTGTAGCTCAAGTGCAAAACACCATGCTAGGTACTAGGATGTAGTGTATTAAATAGCCACTACAGTACTCATGTACGACTAAGATCGTGCGCCGCAAGGGTTGCATTATAGGTGTTTTCAGTATAATATGGATCATTACGGGGAGTGCAGTGAAAAACGAAACCTCAAGATGGTTTAGTGAAGCACTCTGGGATCCTGAAACAGCTGAGATCCTGCATAGAGAGAAAAGGTACAATGCTTCAGCATTTTACTCTCACCAGGCTGCTGAGAAAGCGTGTAAAGCACTACTCTACAACGTTAACGAGGTACCATTTGGGCACAGTGTTCGAGAGCTTCTTACAAGGTACTTCAGGAGGATCGGCGAAACTCCACCTGAAGACCTGTTGGTCTACGCGAGAGAACTCGATAGACACTACATACCATCTCGTTACCCCAACGCAATACCATCTGGTACGCCTCACGAAGCATACGACGAAGAAACCTCACGGAGAGCTCTTAACGCAGCGAGGCGGATCATAGAGTATGTTGGAAGAATCCTTGGATTACAGTAAGCTTAGAGAAGCCGTAAGGAGGATCACGAGCAGGTATCGTGTGGAAGCCATAGTACTGTTCGGTTCTAGAGCAAGAGGAAACCATAAACCCTGGAGCGACTACGATCTTCTAGTGGTAGCAGACTTCGAGGAGAAGTACCTGGACAGGTTCCTCAGGATATACGAGTTAACCGATGACCTAGGCTTGAACATCGAACCCCATCCCTATACGATGAACGAAGCCCTCGAAATGCTCAGAAAGGGGAATCCCACTATAGTTGATGCTCTCTCAGGGGGTGTAGTGCTCTATGCTGGTAATAGGTTTGAGGAACTTCTGAGATTATACCGTGAACTAGTGGAAAAAGGCCTAAGGAGAACAGAGACCTCGATAATACTACCCAGCTAAGCACCCGTACGAAAGTTGCGTGCGTACTCCTCTTAACCTAGTAGGTTACAGTGCGGAGACGTGTTTTACTCACCTCGTGCAGTAAACGCTTCGCTGCTGAGAACGG
>JAWBAI010000011.1:0-1779 GCA_038816475.1 Desulfurococcaceae archaeon | reverse complement strand
TCGAACGAGGAGACTACGACCTGGTTCTCTTCCACGTAGAGCAGGCTATACAGCTTTACGCAAAGTACCTGTTATATAGAAAGCTGGGGGATTTTCCAAAGACACATTCGATTGTTAGTCTTCTTAGGGATCTTTCAAGGATCTACGAGAGCAGAGAGCTTGAAAGTTTTGTAAACTCTCGCATCGAGTTACTTTACCTACTGGAGGAGTCTTACATCACGTCAAGATACATCCCCAGAGAATACGATCTCGAGATTGCTAAACGAGCTTTAGAGCTAGGTAAGAAGCTTCTAGAGGTGTTCAAGTGGCTCGAGAAGACTTCGTAGAATACCTCTACCACAAGTACCTCGCTAGGAAGAAGTGTTTAGAGAACATTGCAACGTATATTAGTAGAATCAAGGAGGCGTGCCTATCTATTGACCCTTACTGCAGAATCATTCTCTTCGGTAGCTACGTGCGTGGTGAAATGAGACCCGATAGCGATATCGATGTTCTACTCGTAACAGAGCATGCAAGAGATCCGTGGATGAGAGCAAAGCTGTACAAGAAAATATTCGAGGATCTGGGTGTTGAACGCGTCTTTCAGGTACATATAGTGACTCAAGAGGAATACGAGAAATGGTACAAGAAGTTCATAGACGTCTACGTAGAAGTGTAGAATCAGCTTTCCTATTGTACTCTTCTCGTTCTTCTCATAGATTCCAATAATGTACTTCCTGCTCCTACCGGGTTTAACACCACGCTTGAAGAAGACAAGAGGGAATGAAGCGCCTTCACGGAAAAAGTCTATGCAGTAACCATAAATAAAGAGCAACATCAGCAGGTACAGGTCAATATGAACCCTCCAACTTTACGAACCAATCTAAGTAGCGTTCAAACAGCTCATGGCTCTGAACATCTACAAGACTCTGGGCGAGATTTAATGCTTAGCCTTAATGAGGGGATAGCAACTTTATAAAACATATTGTCCTTACAACGCGTGTGATATGAAGGATAGAGGCACCGGGTGCTCTGACACCGTACTTCGACGTGGAAAGGCTAGGTATAAAACTGGTGGTTTCGCCGAGAAACGCAGGCGTAATACTCTTCACGGGCCCCATCACTCGAGAATCGCTGCCTAAAGTCATTAAAGCAATAAGAGCCATACCAGGGCCCGGGTTGGTTCTAGCTTTAGGCTTCTGCAGAGTCGGTGGTAGTACATGGTACGACACCTACGCGACGCTGGGTAGCTTTGAGAGACTGAAGAAGGTGCTGAAAAGTAGCAACGTTGAAGTGGATAGAGTAGTCTACGTTCCAGGATGTCCGGTTAGACTCGAAGCAATAATACACGGAATGCTCGTACTCCTAGGTCTCAGAAGGTAGAACGATTTCAATATCGACCGATAACCGAGTTGCAAGCATGATGCAGATGCGTAAAGCTATGTATAAGGTTTAAGGTTCGATCTCGGGAGAGGAACAGTTGAAGGTTATTGATTTTCTTTAGGCTTCGATTGGTGTAGTATAAATCGTGTGTCTTGATTCGCTGAGAAAGAAACGGCTTCCGAACCCTCGGTAGTGATCTTAGCTAAATCTATTCTTCTCCGGAAAACCATAGCACCTCTATACTCACTACTTCACCATTTTCATCGTAGTCAACAATTACACCAGGAACTATCTCCTTGGACTCATGTATTTCTCTTTCCTTGATCTTAACGTAGAGAGCATCGGATACCCTGTTGTACCAAAGAAACGATTCAACCGGCATATCCAACTACCTTGCCTACGGTTTTCGTGAACTAG
>JAWBAI010000010.1:0-43661 GCA_038816475.1 Desulfurococcaceae archaeon | reverse complement strand
AACTCTATTTATCCTGGCTGCTATCGCGACATTATCATATATCGTCATGTGAGGAAATGGATTCGGTATTTGAAATACCATACCTATGTGCTTTCGCAAATCGTAGGGATCTATTTTAAATGCGTCGAATCCAAGTACTTTAACGGAGCCATTAATCTTTGCACTAGGATTTAACTCGATGAGCCTGTTTATAACTCTGAGAATAGTTGTTTTACCTGAACCGGATGGACCCATTATGACATATATGGTGTTATACGGAACCCTCAATGTAATATTCTTCAATATATGTTTGCCTTCAATATATACATTTACATTATCTAGCTCAACGGCGTACATTACAATTTCACCCCTTTAACGAGGAACTTTGTTGTAGTAAATATAATCAGATAAGACAAGAGAAGTAGAGACGCGGCTGCCCAGGATATCTCCTGGAAGTTCTTATACGGTGTCAGCATGTAGTCGAATATTAGTAACGGAACTGCGTCCGTTGGGTCAAGTAGAGATACTGAAACCCCGAGTCTATATCTCCCGGTTACAAATAGTATTGCGGCTGTTTCTCCAAGGATTCTAGCGGAAGTCATTGAAACAGTAATTAGCAGCCCCCGTCTTATTATTGGAACAAATACGCTTATTATCATCCTCCATCTGCTCATGGCAATGGAATATGCTGCTTCCCGGTATGTTGCGGGAATAGAACGTAGATACGTAGAAATATAGGTGTATGAATACGGCAAAGAAATAATAGTCAATGCTAGTACGCCGGCTAGAGCCGAAAACTTACCCATAGGTACTACTACAATTAAATAAATAACCATTGAAACAACGATTGTAGGTATACTTGCAAGTGATTTGGCTACAACATCTATAACTATAGATAATGGATTTCTCGGAAATTCCGTTGTTAAAACAGCAGAGAAAAAAGCTAGAGATACAGAAACAGGTAAGGAAGCCAAAGTCATAATAAATGAGCCAGCTAAAGCTGGTGCTATTCCACCAATATTTTTTGAAAGCGGAGTCGGCGGGATACTGGTGAAGAAGCCTAAACCTGCCCTGAGAATAACCGGTATACCATTGCTTAATGTAACAAATATTATATGTAACATTAACGTAAGAGCTATTATAGACACCGAAAGCACAAATACGAAAAACAACATATCCTTTATTTTCCGTTGATCATACAACTATCTTCACCCTCCATTTGATCAACATAGATAATCCAACGAAACTAAGCACTATTGCAATAAATAGAACAAATAAAGCTGAGGCGTAGAGAACGGATTCAGCGTATTTATACAGGTACGCGTTGGCAAACTGAGATGCGATCAACGCGGAAACAGTTATTCCAGGGGAGAAGATACACGAGCTAAGATACATAGAGTTTCCTACTGTAGCCACAGCTATTGTTGTTTCACCGAGGGATCTCGCGAAACCTAGAATCAGGGATGCCAACACAGCCGGCTTAGCAAGAGACATTAAAACTTTAACTGATTCGTACTTAGTGCAACCAATCCCTAGACACGCCTCCCTCAACGCTTGGGGAATATTCTGGTAAGCTTCTAGTATCATTGATGTAACATATGGTACTATGGATACTCCAATGGATACTCCAGCTGTGAATATGCTGAAACCGGTGATCGGCTTACACGAGAACAATGGTATAATTGAGAAATAGGCGTGCAGAGGATCCATTACGTACTGTTTCAATAGAGATGCAAAATACGTTGAAGCCCATATTGCATAGACAATTGTTGGTATACCTCCCATAAGCTCTACTATGGATGATAAAACGTTTTTCACGAAGCCACTTGAATACTCTGCTATTAGGATAACTAAGGGGATTGAGAAAACAAGAGCTATTAATATAGCCAGCGTAGATGTCATTATTGAGCCGAGTATAGGTGCTAAGAGACCGTACTTTAGGTTTTCGGGATCCCAAATGCTTGAAGCAATTAAGCTTAAACCATATAGACTGAGAGATTCAAGGGAATTAGACAAAATCGTAATAATTGTTACTACTAGTATGCCTAGTAGCGTAATTGAAGGAGGGATTAGTGAAAGAAAAAATATTTTGTCCTTTCTTGAAACACCCATTGCCATCACTTTGCTTCAATGAGATTAATAGCATTTTTCAACAACTCCCTGATAGATGGTGGAGGTGCTACATAACCTGGAATAATGTGGTTATAACCGTCTTCAAGTATCCATTTTAGAAACTCCTTCAATGCATATGCTTTTAATGGGTCGTCGTATTTTCTCCAGATCACTAAATGTGTTAATGCCAGTAGAGGATAACTTTCCTCTCCTGGTGCGTAAACAGCTTCGCGAACTATATGACTGAAATCATCTAGTGTCGTTGATGGAATATTAACATTATTCAGGGCGCTGATTAATGATTCCTCACTGGGTTTTACGAAAAATCCAGCTGCGTTCTTCAATGAAGCTATGGGTAAGTTATTTGCAATAGCGTATCCCCATTCCACGTAGCCAATACTATATGGGGTCTGCATAACTATCTGCGTAACTCCTTCATTTCCTTTTCCACCAACGCCCCTGCCTACTCTTGCAACCGGCCAATTAACAGTTTTTCCAACTAACTCACTAGGCCATATGTTACTCGCAGCTTTGTTGAGATACGTCGTAAATATCTCCGTGGTTCCACTCGAGTCTGATCTATACACAGCAATGATCTCTTTATGTGGCAATTTATCCGCGATCTCAGGATTCAAACTCTTAATGTAAAGATCATCCCAGTATACAATCTCGCCTTTATATATTTTAGCTAATGCCACTTCATCTAGCTTTAATGAAACGCTCCCCGGGAGTTCAGGGATATTATATATGATTACTACCGCGCCAATAAGCCACGGTACTTGAATTATTTCCCCTTTATATTTCTCCCACATATCTCTCGAGAGTGGTGGATCAATACATGCGAAATCCACTATTCCCTGGAAAAACATACTTAAACCAGCGCCACTTCCCACGGATTGGTAACTAACGCGTATACCTTTCTTCATGTAAAACAATTGTATCCATTCATTTAACTGTGGATAAATAAATGTTGCACCTGCTCCTTGAAGAATTACAGATGAAGATGGCATTGTAGATATAGGAGTAGATGTAGTGAGTGTTTTATGAGATGCGCTTTCCCGTTGTTGGAAATACGTGAAATATATTGAAGCCAATGTTATAGTTACCAGCACTAAAATAACCACTGCTATAATCTTTCTATTTTGAATATCCATATAGCCCCATTTTTGTTCATGAATATACATACTTTTAAAAATTTTCAACAATAGATTTAAATGTATTTTAAATATTTAAAGACATTTATAGATACATAGGGTGGTAGTGATAATATGTTTAAAAGACGTGTTCAAGTGATAGGAGATACTTTTTTAATATCAATTCCAAAAGAATGGGCTAAGCTACATGGTTTAAAACGCCAGGATGAAGTGCTTTTAGAAATCTCCCCGGACCTGAGCTTGATAATCATACCGCCTTCTAAATCCGTAAAACAACGAAGAACGGGCTCTATTGAACTTGAATTAGTAGGGAATTTACGATATGATTTAATGAACATTATATCAAGATACCTAGTGGGTTATGACGAGTTCTATGTAAGAGTCAATTTAAGTAATCCAAGCTACCTGAAGCTTTTTCAAGAAGAGCTAAAGTCTAAAGTACTTGGATTAGAGGTTGTAGGTTTCGAAAGGAACTCAGTAATCATTAAGAATATTGCTGGAGATTTCAGTATAAGTGTAAGAGAAATAATTGAGAGATTATTTAAATTACTTGATTCAACTCTAAAGGTTCTTCTACTAGTAATTAAAAGCGGCGACTTCAACGAAAATAGACTCCAGGAACTAGTGAATAAGGATAGTTTAGCTGATAAATTAACACTGTATTCTCTGAGAATACTGAATAAAATACTAATGGGTGAACATTTGCCGCGGGAACACGGATTTTCATCGTTTCTCGAAGTAAACATAGTGTATAATATACTAAGAAACCTCGAGAGATCGATTGATCACGTGACGTACATCGCACGTGATCTACTTAGATCACAGTTCAATTTCTCAGATGATGATAAAATGCTCGTAGTAAAACATATTGAAACAATAGTAGAATTCTCCATGCTCGTGAAGAAACTCGTAGAGGATTTCCAATATGAAACAGTTTATTCTACTATAAGTAGTAAGTATAACGAGTTGATTCAAATTGAGGATGAATACGTTAGTATCCTCAAGAAAGATCCTCAAATGTTCCTAGTACTGGATAATTTACGTAGAGTAAGAGCGTATTTATATGATATCGTTGAACTTATGATGGATAAGAACGCTATGTTAACTAAAATACAGGAAACATTAAAATAGTAGAGACAGCATAAATATGCAGCTAATCTAAAAACGAACAAATGAAAACCCGGTGACTGTTGCTTTGGTAAATTTAATTTTTAAGTAGTTAATTAAAAACTTGTAACGGCTATGAAATGATCATTCGCAAATTCTTCTACTCATCCTAGAAAACCTCTTATTCTACCTATTGCTGCTATATGTGGTTCCACTGGGTTAAGTTCTAGAGATCTCTGTTGTAATTGGGTATTTAGCTAATATTTAGCTAAGTTTCAACCGTGACCGAATCCGATGGCATTATAAGTTTAACTTAGATTCCACCTTGTAAATTCTTGATCCTACAACTCTTATTGAAGTTGCAGGGATGTATAAATAAAGAACACGGTTTAAATCAAAGCTATATGATTTGAAGACATTGTAGAACCCAGGATTTTTCATGGATTACAACGAAGTAATTACTGTTACAACTGATACTATTCCAGGGTATAGGATCAAGGAGATCAAGGGTATTGCTCGAGGAGGGGTTGTAAGAGCAGCTCACATCGGTCGCGATATCATGGCGCCTCTGAGAAACATTACTGGTGGAGAAGTAAAGGAGTATACATAGGTTATTAGCGAAAGCTAGAGAAGAAGCTTTAAAACGAATGTTCGAGTCAGCTAAAGCCATGGGTGGTAACGCAATCATAGGGTTTAGATTCGCAACTTCGACTATTGGGATTGGAATGGCTGAAATATACGCTTATGGAACAGTTGTTGTTGAGAGAGGAAAAGAAGCAATAGGTGTCATAAGTAAATGCTTGTTTTTGTGTTCCCTGTTTTAGGAGGTTTAGCTGGAGTTCTGTTCATACGTTTACTTGGATTCAGAAAGTTCCATGGTGGAGATCTACTGCTAGGGTTCGCGGTTTTTTCATTTCGATCTTTATTCAACAGCCAATTCAACAGCTTCCACTACTATACTTGTTGTTTTCAAATGGTTTAACAGTTGACCCAGTCGAGATCCAGGGAAAAGTACTAGAGCGTGTTACAGCGCAAAACTTGTTCTTTACATTAGCCATATCGATCTGGCTTGGGTTCGTAGCAGCTCTAGTTCAATCCGGGTTTAAGTACTTGTTTGTAAGAAACAAGTCCTACGTTACAAGTATGAACGTAGGAGCTGGGTTCGGCTTAATGGAAGCGTTCTTCGTTGGTATAACCGGGTTAATTACACAACTCTTCGCGGGACAAGTAGTCAAAGTTCCATTATACTACTACATTGTTTCTGGAATTGAAAGGTTTTCCGCGCTTCTGTTCCACGCCGGTAGTACACTGTACCTTTACAATGCATGGAGCATTGGAAAGGAACTCAAAGGATTCGCAGTAATAGTAGTGGTACATGGCTTCATAGACGCATTAGCAGCTTGCTACCAGTTTACCGGAGATGTGGTATTATCTGGTCTTTATCGAAATCCTAGTTCTAGTGATCGGTTTACTCCTAACACTAAAACTCTACAAGAAAACCCTAGTTGACGAAGAAGGTGGGGTTCCATGGTAAGCTAAGGACATGCTGAGTGAGTAGCTTCATGGCTCGCTAAAAGCGTGTTCACAGAGATTGAACACGAACTTTATGCATCAGTAAACCTGTGTGATCTTGGTTTAGTAAGTTACTTGGTCTATCGAGTAAACTGAGTATTTAATGCATACTCAATGGTTTGTTTAGTGGTTAATGTAGGTTAATTGAAACCTGTTCAGCAGGTGTTCTGGTATGGAGCAGCATGCATCGTACAGAACTATATTACTACGCTCTCTGAGAAGTGTGTGATGAGGATTTACTACTCTATCAACAAGGTTTCTTTCGATGATCAGAGGATCAAGTAAGGGTTTTAGCCAACCTGGTCTCATACAACCCATGTACAGTTTGCCTGGGAATACCGATCGAGCGAGTTCGATGTTTCTTAGGACTATCTCTGCTATTTTCTCTCTGTACCCCCTGTACTCGTTATCTATGAATACCAGAAGCGCTGCCTCGTGTACTCCCATCTCTAGTAGTGTTCTTAGTTCTCCTGATAACTCATCGGTTTTAATCCTAGGATGCCACACAAAGACGTGTGGAATAACATGTAACCCTTCTTCAAGCATCAAGTTGAGAGCTTTGATGTACCTCTCCTTACCGAACTTTAGACCTCTAACCTCGTTGATAATGAAACTACTTAGAGTAAACTCGTAGTCAACAACATCAATGCAGTTTTTCAACGACGCGAGAACATTCCTGTCTTCAACCAAACCCAGATGAGCACTGATAACAATGTCTAGTTTCTTTTTAACAATGCATATGCTGTCTATGTAGGGTTCAATTGGTAGTGTAGCATCTGGTCTAAAACCGCCACTCACTAGTATTCCTCTGACACCATTATAGTAGAGGTCGTGGACAACGTTGCTGAAATTCTCTGGGTTCGCAAACACCATGTTTTCAAGATACTTTCTACTGCAGAACCTACAGTTCAGCGAGCACCAGGAACCTGTAATCGACAAGGGTTTATACAACTTGTAGGGTATAAACGCTTTTAGTTTCACAGCTTAATACCTACTTTTACTAGTTCTTCTTCGAGTCTACTCATGTATAGTTTAAGATAGTTCTCAGATGGAATGTTGTAGATCGGTCCACTGGGTTTCTCGTTGTAAAATGGTCTATTACAGCTGGGGCATCCGCTCGTGTAGAATGCTGAAGTCAGCTCTATTGGTATCTTCCTCGATGCAACTCCTTTGCCGTAATCCACGTACTCGTCAGGATTAAACCCGTTTTCCACCAGAAATCTAATCACCTGAATTAACCTGTAGTAACTTATATCAACTCTTGATCTACCTTGTTCATCAACGTAGTTAAACAAAGAGACTCGAGCACCCATGCTGTAGGCTTTTTTGATCGAGTTCACAACATCTACTAGGGTTTCCCCTAGTCCAATAATCAGGTGAACGTATACATTACCTCTACCAAAAACGCTGATAGCTTTCTCCACGAATCTCCAATACGTAGACCAGCTGTAGGGTTTACTCCACTTTTCAAAAACATGAGGTGAACAAGCATCAAGACCTACGCCTATAGCATCAACACCGAATTTTCTTAGCTCATGTAGAAAATACGTGGAAACAGGTGTTATTGCAATCGATACTGGTAGATCTCTCTCAAACGACCTGATCTTCCTCAGGACTTCGAGAACCTCGCTGGTAAAACCAGGTTTTACCACTGTTTGAAGACATATACGCTTGAAAACCTTCTTCCAGGAGCTCGCTAATGTATCCAGGTCTACAGCTGGCCAGCTAACCCTTCCTAGGAATTCTCCGTTCTTGACGTTGAACAACCTACGTGACTGCAAACAAAAAGCACAGCAAGCTCTGCAACCGCTTTGCGAGTACTGAAGCAAGTAGGCTGTTTCAGGTTTTTCCATCATTTTAACCTCATATAAGCCCAGAGATGCAAGTGTTCCCAGCGAAGCTCTTACTATAATCTTTGCGCTCACTTCCAGCGACCTCTGAAGATTGCGCTCACGTATCATTATCATCAATTCAAGCTTAATTATACTAGCAAATTATACTACACTGAGGTGTAATGCTTTGAGGCTACGAGTACTAACCGACTTAACGGGTAGAGATGTCTACTGGCAAATGGCTATTGATGAAGCTATGCTAGTTCTGAGAACTAGAGGTGAAATCGAGAACACACTTAGACTCTACAGATTTGTTCCCAGCGCTGTTACAATTGGATACTTCCAGAAGGTGAGGGAGGCTGTAAACCTGGAGTTCCTTGAAGAAAAAGGAATACCTTTTACACGGAGAATAACAGGAGGAGGTTCCGTGTACCATGACGCTGATGGCGAAGTAACCTACAGCATTGTTCTCCCAGCCAATGGTCCACTAACGGATGTCCAGGAGAGCTACAGAGTAATTTGCAGTGGACTAGTGTATGCTCTCCGCGAACTAGGCGTCGAAGCAGAGTTCGTACCTGTAAACGATGTTGTCGTACAAAAGCGCAAGATATCGGGAAGTGCACAAACCCGTAGAATGGGTTATATACTGCAACACGGAACGCTAATGTACGCTACAAACCTAGATACACTGGAGAAAACTCTACTTGTTCCAACAGTAAAACTCGAGAGCAAGGGGGTTAAGAGCATTAAAGAAAGAGTTATAACACTAAAACAGGTCATTGGCGACGTGGATCTTGAGGTGCTGATCAGAAGTCTAATTCGGGGTTTTTCTCGTGCTTTGAACGCTGAAATATACTACGATCAGCTCAGCGAGAAAGAACTTGAGCTCGCAAAACAACTAGTTAACAAGTACAGAGATCACGCCTGGATATTCAGAAGGTGAAATACGTGAAGACGTATTCAATTGTACTACGTTTCACTAAAACCGTTAAGCTTGACGTAATATTTTCAGAAAATTGTGCTATTGAGCGCGCGGAGATAACAGGCGATTTCTTCGTGTACCCAGAGGATGCTCTAGAGGTCCTTGAAAATGCACTCAAAGGCTGTAGTAGTGCTGAGTGCGTTGAAAATGCCTTTTTGTCCATTCACGGTTCCATTGTGTTAGGCTTCGACGTAGAATCTCTTAAGAGAAAAATCGTGGAAGCCCTCAGTACTTGCAGTTCGCAATCATTTTCTTAGTATTCTAACTTTTTTCCCACGAGCAGACGGTACGACCTCCAGTTTAGCGTTGTCGAACTTCAAGTAGAGTTCTTTCCCTTCGAACAACCTATCGAGAAATACAGCGAGTGCAGCTACCTCGGAGTGTGGCTGATTACCAATAGCAACGTTGTAGTCAGCAATCTCATAGAAGAATCTGGGAACTTTCTTAGCTCCGACTACTACTAAGAGGTCTTTTTGACTACTTCTTATTTCACCTATCACATCGTCCACGGGCAACCCGTACATAGTTAAGTGAACTATGATACCATTTTTCTTCCAGTTCAAGCAGTACTTTTCAGAGTCTACTCCCATTTCGAACTGTAGGTTACCTCCCCATGTAGACACGACCTTTTGGTACGCTTTCAACAGAGTTTCATCAACTACATCACCTAGAATAAACCCGTTTGCTCCAAAGGCTCTAGCTACTAGAAGTACGTGTGTTGTAATTCTTTTATCGCGTCCTGGCCTATGTCCATACCTTAGAACAAATACTTTTCTAGACTTTGCGTTCATGTACGCCTACAACCCTTCTGAGCTCCTCGTACACTTTTTCAAGTAGGAGATCTATATTCATTCTCTTTGTGCATGATACTGGTACTACTGCTTTTCCGTTCACTAGCTTCTCTACGGCTTCTACAACGATGTCGTAGTTGTTGGCGAGCTTGTCGATCTTGTTTAAAGCGTATACTGTTGGTTTCTCGTGAACACCTATTTTCCTTAGTATGTCATTGCACGTTGCAATTTCGTTTTTAATCTCATCCATCGACTTAGATATGTCTACTACGTTTATTATCAAATCGGCTTCAGCTATTTCCTCGAGTGTTGCGTAAAATGCTTCCACGATCTCTGGTGGAATATCTCTAATAAATCCAACTGTGTCTACAAGTATAAAGTCTACATCCTTGTAGTTTACCCTGCAAGCCTTGGGTGTAAGAGTTGTGAAGGGTTCAGGACCAACTGGTTTAAGAAGTCCTGTTATTGCGTTAAATAAGCTTGTTTTACCTGCACAAGTGTACCCTACAATTACAACGTGGGGATAACCTGATTCAAGTCTTGCCTTACGTCTAATGGTTCTTATCTCTCGAAGTCTCTCAATCTCTCTTCTAACTCTTGCTTCTCTCCTCTTCAGCATCAAGTAGTATTTCTCGTATCCGTAGCGACCTGCACCCAGAAATCCATGCAGTTCTCCCAGCTTAGCGTATCTAATGGTCTCCTTGATCAGAGGAAGCAAGTGGCGTAGTCTTGCAAGCTCTATTTGAAGATGCGCTTCCTTAGAACCAGCGTGTTCAGCGAATACTTCTAGGATGACCAGTATTCTATCAGCAACCTCTTTTCTAATAGCTCTCGCTAGGTTCACAAGCTGAGACGGTTTCAACCTGTCCATTACAACTAGCTTGTCGAAGTCGTACTGCTTTAGCTTCTCCAGCTTCTCTCTGGATAGGTATGTTTTAGGATTTGTACGCTTTACGATGAGATATCCAACCACGTCGCTGTACACTGTTCTTACAAGGGACAACTCTTCTTCTAGAAACCTCTCGTACTTCTTGGGTACTACAACATACACTTTCAAACTACTATGCTCCCTTCTTCTTCGATTTATTCTCAATGTTTACGTTTATGATGTCTCCTATTGTCAGATAGCTTATACTATCACTAGGCTTCGAAGATGCCCCCTCCTGAACAACTGGTTCTAGCAACTTTACACCCAGCACTCTTTCCAGTTTTCTAGCGAGCTCTATACTCGGCTTCAACCTTCCGCTTTCTATTCTTTTGATCGTTGACACAGTCTCACCAGTTTTCTGGGCTAGAACCTCCTGAGACCAGCCTAGTGATTCTCTCGCCGATCTTATCCTTGATGCGTAATCTTCAACTACCTCTAAGTCTTCGATGAGCTTCGCTGGTCTAGTGATTATTCGCTGCTTCGCAGCAGGTTTAGAGGTTGGAGGACGAGTACTCTCAATGTCTCTCACAATTGTCTGCTTGGATAATCTTGAGTAGCATTCTGGGCACAGGATGAGCAAGCTTCCTTCAACAACAGCCCTTTTAGCATTCTTAGACTCGATGTCGCGTCCACACATTTCGCAGTAGTAAGACAACGGAGAACCCCCCGACCACTTTAAACATTTGCATTTAGCAATTATATACCTGGGCTCAATACCATGAGCAGTGATCTTAGGAAACACGAGGAAACTGTTAGTGACGACTTTAATGTTGTTTTAACCGATGAAAAGGACTATATAGCGTACCTCGAAGTAAGGTTAAAGCAGTTGGAAGAAGAAAAGAAAAAACTTGAGCGTAAATTAGAGTACTATAAAAGTGAAATCGAAAAGCTCCTTTCTTCGCCATTAATAGAGGCAACCGTGGAAAGCCTACTACCCGACGGCAGAGTAGTAGTTAAAAGTAGTAGTGGACCTAGTCTCGTTGTTCACGTTGCAGACTTCGTTGATAAGTCCAAGCTGAGACCCGGGATTAAGGTAGCACTCAATCAGCGCGGTTCAACAATAGTAGATATTCTACCCGACTACTACGATTCATATGTTCAGCTTCTGGAGGTTATCGAGAAACCAAATGTACGGTACAGCGATATAGGTGGATTAGACGAGCAAATAAGGGAAATAAGAGAAGTTGTTGAACTACCTCTAAAGCACCCGGAACTATTCGAAGAGATTGGAGTGGAAGTCCCTAAGGGGGTTCTCCTCTATGGAC
Source organism: Desulfurococcaceae archaeon (assembly GCA_038816475.1). GTDB lineage: Archaea > Thermoproteota > Thermoprotei_A > Sulfolobales > Desulfurococcaceae > UBA285. The sequence continues at coordinate 31,939 of JAWBAI010000010.1, read as the reverse complement.
CACCTGGATGCGGAAAAACCCTCCTAGCTAAAGCTGTTGCATCCGAGGCAGAAGCTACATTTATAGCAATAGTTGGAAGTGAGCTCGTTAACAAGTACATCGGTGAAGGTGCTAGAATCGTAAGAGAGGTATTTGCTCTTGCTAGGAGAAAAGCTCCAGCCATAGTGTTCATAGACGAAGTAGACGCAATAGCTGCTAAAAGAATAGAAATAGGCACTAGCGGTGAGCGCGAGGTTCAACGAACACTAATGCAGTTACTCGCGGAGATGGACGGCTTCCGCCCACTCGACCGCATCAAGGTTCTAGCCGCCACTAACAGAATAGATATACTGGACCCCGCGATACTTAGACCCGGTAGGTTTGATCGCGTGATCGAAATACCTTTACCAGATAAGAACGGGCGAGTACAGATATTCAAAATACACACAAGAAGAGTAAAACTCAAGGGAGACATTGATTACCAACACCTAGCTGAGATAACCGAGGGCTTTTCGGGAGCTGACATAAGGTTAGCTGTAATTGAAGCAGGATACATAGCTATCAGGGAAAACCGAAGATACGTAACCATGAGCGATCTGCTCAGAGCTATCGAGAAAGTTAAAAGCAAGAAGAGCATTAGACAAAGCTGGAGCGAACAAAAGGGCTCCGATACTCTTGGAGCCTCACGTTACATTACGTAGGTTTTAGCAATGATGATCACGCGTAAACCATCAACAAGAGAACTCATGGAACTAAGGGAAATCGCCGAGCTCCAGTTCGGAGTTAAAGGTGAGGAGTTTATTCCAAGCAATGTTCTAGTAGGTGTAAGCCCGAACACTGAGAAGATCAGGTTTATTCTCTACTTGAATAGACCTTACTTAGGTTTAAGGTCTAGAGATTACAGATTCAACCTCTACATACCGAGTGGTATTGTATTAAACCAGCTTCTTCCCAAACCTAAGTTAAGAGTATTCGTCAAGAGCGTGTATGCACCGTTCGTGAAATCCGGTAAAACACTTTTCTGCAAACACGTGCTCGCAGCTGATCCCAGTATTAGACCAGATGACGAAGTACTTGTACTGGATCAACAGGGTGAACTGATAGCCGTTGGCAGAGCAGCCAGGTCTGGATGGGAGATGGTATACTATAAGCGGGGTGTAGCAGTAAAGATCAGAGAGGGAGTTGGGTTGTGATCAGGTTCTTCCCGCTTAGGCAAGTTAGTAGGGAAGAACTAGAAGGCTCTATACTAGTAACGGGTTATCAAGGCTTCGGGCTAGTAGGGTATTTAGCTACACGTCATCTCATAAAAGAGCTTAAGTTAGAGAAGATCGGGTTTATTAGAACAAGGTATATGCCTGAAGTATCATTGTACACAAGAGATAACGACATAGAGTTCCCGTTCGAGGTCTACAGTGGAAACGCGGGTTCAAACAAATTAGTAGTGGTTCTTCACAATAACACTCCACACGAAAAGGAGAGGTCCGATTACGCTGAGTTCCTGGCGAAGTGGTCAAAAGATATTGGTGTCAGGGAGGTCATACTCATCGGTGGACTGAGTCAAGAGCTACGTGATGACCCCAACGAGAAGTACAGATGGATACCAATAAACAACACAACTATGAAACGCGGTGATGCAAGGGTTCTCGAAGAGAGGTACATAATAGGTCCACTGGCTTTAACCATGATGTTCATGAAAGCCTATGGTCTCAGAGGTGTTGTTATTCTACCGTTCACAGACCCCTATAGACCTGATCCCAAAGCGAGTGCTGTGGCTATAAGCGTGATCGCGAGAATTCTGGGCGTTGAAATAAGCGTGCAACGATTAATAGAGGAAGCAACAATAATTGAAGCAATTGAAGAGGAAAGAAAGAGAATGGAAAAGCTCAGCGAAGAATATGAGAGGAGACATCGTTTAACCTACATATAACTAACTCAACATCAGAGTTTCTTGTTAAACCGCGTAATTCAGATAGCAGTTTGCTATTCAACCATGAGGATTCAACTACGATAACCTTCCTTGGTTTTCGGTCAAGGATCCTCGTGATCATGGCACGAACTTTGCTTTCATCAATTAGGGTTCTTGTAAACTTGCACTTGTGCTGGTAAAACGGGTAGGTGACAGCCAACCCTGGTGTGAAAATACCTAGTAGAGGATGTATGAAGAGTATCTTTACGTTGCTAGATTTATCAGATAGAGCAAAAACCTTGAGAAACTCTTCCTGAGATGTGTATGGCTTTCTATAGGCTGGTATGATAACAACGGTTTTATTTTCAACATCCGCTAAAGCTAATTCTTCGGCTCTCTTAACGTTTACACTAATACGCGGATTATACAATGCTTCATCACCTGAGTACATAAAGACTGCTCGTCCACCCGGATTAGACGTAGGAGAATACCGTTCTAGTAGCTTGGCGTTTTTCTTTAGAAACTCGAATGCGATGTGAAGCGTTGGATGACCTCTTGATTTGTACTCAAGTAGCTCCCAGAGTCTTCCCTCCTTGATATGCTGCTTGGTTGTTCGGATCTCCTTGTTGAGCATGTAAAGGTTGTGAACTGCTAGTAATTCGATTCTCTCGGAACGGTTTAACTCCAGAAGCTCCTGTGGAGTATACTTTGAACACACGGGACAACTGCAGGGAAAGTAGGAGAGTTCCTTGAGGTTCTTCGTTCCAAACTCTGTCATATACCTTTCATCTCTAGCGTAGAGTATGTAGCTAGCAGAGTCGAACAGATCAGCTCCTGCTGCAACCAAAAACGGTATTATCATGGGATGCCCAACTCCGAACACGTGAAGAGGCTTATTAGGAGGTAGGTGAAGTTTTACAGTTATCACCATTTCAACGAGCTTAAGGTACTCGTATTTCTCGAGCATTACCGTTGGAGAACCTACTGCGTATATATCGTAGGGAAGCTTCCTAGCGAGTACAGCTGACCTCGAGAGCAGGTCTTTGTAGGGAGCTCCCTGAACCGGGTAAACCCACATTTCCTCCGTGTTCTCAATTAGTGGTAGTGCTTCGATCCCCCTCTTGTAGGTTTCGTACACTGCTTTCTCTGCTTCCTCGTAGGTCATCTTACTACCAGTAGGCACATCCAGTATTACGGCAATATCAGCTCCTATCTCAGCTTCGTACTTAACAATTGTTTTATTGTCTACTTCTACACCACCATAGATAAGTATCTGGTAACCACCAGAGTCTGTCATAATAGTGTGCTTCCAGCCGAGCTCATCGTGTAGACTTTTAACCAGTCCTTGGTTCCTCTTGTAGAATAAGTATGCGTTTGTGATAATACCGTTAAACCCTATTTCGTAGATCTTGCCGAGAGACGGTACTTGCCGTGTTGGATCTACTACTGGGAACAAAAACGGTGTTTCCAGTGTTCCATGTCTTGTTGTGAGCTTACCTATTCGACCAGCTAAGTCTACTCTTTTTACCTCAAAAACAATTCTAGCCCCTACGTAGCCTTCTTCTTCTGCTCAATATATCTCTTGTATAGACTAAATAGCGTTTCAGCCATGGGACCTGAACCCATGACCCCCTCTTCACTGATCCTGTACCTTCCAAGAACCTCGATGGCTCGTGCATCGGGTATAACTCTAACGGAGTGCTCTGGTATTTTTAGCTCTCTTAGGATTACTTCCTTGAACTCCTCCGGATCAAATATTGGTTCTTCCATCACGATGATCTCGGATATTCGCTCTCCTTTAATGATGATTCTGGGGTATTTCAATCCCTCAGAATCCGTAGCATACTTTAAGAGAACGTTGAGAGACGGGTGATCAAAACCTGCGAGAATACCCTCGTAGTACTTTCCAGTGTCAAGTACTATCTTAACCTTTTTGTCTAGCATTACGGATAGCTCGTTAATAAGCCTTCTCGAAGCTTCCACTACAGTCAAGCTGTCACCCTACATTTTTATACACTTAAAACGTTTTTTAATTAGGTTTAATCTAAGGTGAAATAATTTGAAGCTCGAATGTGCAATTAACGATGTTGTTCCCTTGAGAATCCCCAAAGTATATAGAGTAAAAAGTGTCTGCGGTGATCTCGATCTCGAAATAGAGCTCCACGAGGACGTAGTTGAGATCCCGCAAAAGGGTTCAAAGCTGATCATTAGCTTATCCACAAGCAAAGACGAGTGCCTAAACTACTACTACTGTGCTCATGGTTACGTTATATCGAATACAAAGCTGAGCGACATTCACAGAGTTGTAATATCACTGCACGGGTTTCTCGTGGTTTTGAAGAGCAAGAATCCGCTGGAATATAAAGCTCTAGATCACCTTTACCTGGGTCTTAACTTAGTTAAGTAGAAACTAAGTAGCAATCTTACTAAGCACTTTATGAGATTTTCAGTAACGTCAAGACCCACACCTTCCACACTATTCGGTTTAAAACCGTGCTATTTCTACAATGGGGTTTGTAATGTTTGAAACCGCACTAAGACTGTATAGGTATATCAACGAGAACGATGGCATTGTAGATGAGGAGGTTAAAAAGCTGAGCGAGATTCTAAAGACGAGATCCCAGCTGAGCAAAGGTGTTGAGTTCATTGTTGTATCCAAGATTATCCGTGGGGATAGTAGAGGGCTAATAATCCTCAGAGGAGACAAGGAAGAAGTTCTCAGAGAAGCTAATCTTCTCGTAACATTAGTACGTTCAAGCTTTAGATCTATTGATATTGAGCCGGTTGCTAACGATGCAATATCCAGAATAATTGGTGGTATAAGAAATTTTTTATGAGAAGAATGATGTTGGAATCACCAATACTGCTGGGGTTTGAACATAGGGTTAAGTATCCTACACAGAATGTACCCACCGAAGCTACTTATTCAGATAACGACGAGTACGTTGTTATAGGTAGAACTATCAGCAGTCATCCTGAGTGCCCGGCAAGACTTTACAAGTCAGCTCTCTACCGGCACATCCTAATTTCGGGTACTACTGGTTCAGGAAAATCTTTTACAGCTTCACTATTAGCTAAGCGTGTTGCTGAAAAACTTTCTATCCCCGTTATCATTGTGGATTGGCAGGGTGAATACTCTAAGCTACTAGACGACTACGAGGTAATCAACCCGTTTGAGACTCCGCTAGAGCTGTTCACGGGGGATCCCTCGGATCTATCAATAATTTCAAGTGTACTTGAACTAACATCTTCTCAGGAGTATCTTCTCGAAAAAGTCATCAGAAAAGTAGACATTTCGAAGATGAAATCCATTGAAACCTTCATAGATTACCTGGAGGCTTATCCTGAGGAATCAAGTTGGATGAGAGAAACAAAGCTTTCGCTACACAGAAAACTTAGTATTCTTGCAAGGTATGGTTATGACCAGCTGTTTAAGCTGTACAAGAATAGCGGCAAAAACCTGCAGCTCGTTGGCAAGCACACTGGTAAACCATTCATCGTAAACGTAAACCGCATATTAGATTTAAGCGTTAGAAAGCTTTACTCCGCTTTCTACGTAAAAAAGGTTGTTGACTCGGCAATTAGTCTTAGCCTTCCATTATTAATCGTGATCGAAGAAGCTCAGAATTTCCTATCTAAAAATCAACCGGTAAAGCCTATTTGCGATATGCTTAGAGAAGTGAGAAAGTTTCAAGTAGGATTAGTAGTGATTTCGCAGTCTATTTCGCAAATATCCGAGGACGTACTAGTCAATACGAACACCAAGGTCGTGCATGCAGTTAAATCCAAAATAGACCTGGATATTCTGGAAAAGTCTCTATACTTGGATGAAAACACGGTCTCGGTGATCCCGTATTTAGAACCAGGAGAAGCTGTCTACTCTACACCTACACTTAAAAAAGCTGTTCTTATAAAAGTTGAGTAACTTAAAAACTACAGCTTTATTCTTCTTCCTTTTTCTCTTCCTCGGGTTTCTTGCCAGCTTCTTCTTTCTTTTCAAGTTTACTAGCTGCAATGATGTCGTCTATTCTGAGTATTATAGTTGCAGCCTCTGTACCGCTCTTCACCGCTGTTGCTATAATGCTCAAAGGCTCAATTACACCCTTCTCGTACATGTTCTCGAGGTCTCCTGTATCGAGGTTTACACCAATGAACCTTCCATCTTCCTTCTCATGCGATGCTCTGAGTTTCATTATCATGTCAACAGGGTCTAATCCCGCGTTCTCAACCATTGTAACTACTAATCCCTCTAGAGCCTTAGCGAAAGCTTCGATAGCAAGCTGTTCTTTTCCACCTATTTTAACAGCATACTTTCTCAGGTGCTTAGCTAATTCCATTTCAACCGCGCCACCACCCGCAACGATCTTTCCATCTCTGAGCGCATCTGCAACAGCTGATAGAGCATCTCTTAAGCTTCTCTCTGCTTCGTCCACCAGTCTCTCAAGTCCACCTCTAATAACTATGCTAACGGACCTTGGGTTCTTGCACCCCTCAACGAACACCATCTTGTCTTCTCCAACCTTTCTCTCCTCTACAAGCTCTGCGTATCCAAGGTCCTCTGGCTTCAGATCATCGATGTTGCTAACTATTCTCCCTCCCGTTGCTCTCTCCAGCTTCTCGAGGTCACTTCTCTTGACTCTTCTAACAGCCAGAATACCCTTCTTAGCAAGGAAGTGCTGAGCAACCTCATCAATACCCTTCTGTGTTATAACAACATTAGCACCGACCTCAGCTATCTTCTCTACCAACTTAGAGAGTATCTCCTCTTCCTGCTGTAAGAAGGCTTTAAGCTGAGATGGATCGCTTATTCTGATCTCGGCGTCTATCTCCGGTTTCTCGATCTCGAGTGGTGCATCGAGTAGCGCTATTTTAGCTTTCTCAACTCTTCTAGGCATACCCGGATGTACAACCTCCTTGTCTAGTACTATGCCGTATACTAGTTGTGTATCCATTAGTGAACCTCCGTACTTCTTGATGGTCTGAACGTTGTCTATGTCAATGTAGATCTTGTCACCACGTTGCTCAGCTACTTGCTTAACAGCTTTAACGGCTATTTCAGCGAAGTGCTCGCGAGCGTCGTGCACAGCTTTACTAGTTAAAGCTGTCATAGCAACTTTTTTCAGAATATCGTAGTTTTCAATATCTATTGGTAAAGCTATTTGATCCAGAACTCTGAGGGCTTCTTCCATGGCTTTTCTATATCCAGATATGATTACTGTTGGATGAATGTTCTTGCTTAAGAGTTCTTCGGCGTACCTTAAGAGCTCACCAGCGAGGATTACGGCTCTTTTGGTGCCGTCACCAACTTCTGCATCCTGGCTTTTAGCTGTGTGAACGAGCATTTTTGCAGCTGGGTGCTGAATCTCGGCTTTATCCAGTATTGTAGCACCATCGTTGGTTATAGTTACGTCTCCAAGAGCGTCTACGAGCATTTTGTCCATGCCTTTTGGTCCATACGTTGTCTTAACCATTTCAGCAACTGCTCGAGCTGCCATTATGTTTATTCTGAGTGCATCTCTACCCGCTGTTCTCTGAGTACCCTCCTTCAATATGAGTACGGGTATACCTGTTGGTTCAACTGCTGCCGCCATTACTTTTCACCATAAACTTTGACTTTAAGCCATTTGCATTAGATAAGATGGCTTCTATATAAGCTTTATTTACATAGTCAATTAAAGAATTTCAATGAACAGTTCCTTAGAATAGTAGTGAAAAAATAAACCTTTAAAGTAAATAACAGTATGGTGGTGAAACTTGAGTAGTAAACCTGCTTATAAAGATTCCACAAAGGCTCAAAACATAGCCTCTGACGAAAGTAGCGATATGATGGACGCATTAAAGCTCGTCTTGAGTAGAGTATACGGTAAAGAAGCTCAAGTACTATTTGACTACATACTCAACAATGGATACGTAGCCGAAGAAACCATATCAAACACTACTGGAGTAAGGTCGAACGAAGGTCGAAGAATTCTACAGAAGATGTCGGAGGAGGCTATAATAGTACCCGGTAAACTTCGTACAGAGAACGGAACACTACACATATGGAAATTAAATGAACCTGCCTTAAAACTGTTCCTGCTCAACAGGCTTAGGAAAGCCAAGGAGAACCTTGAACTTCTGTTAAAGTATAGTCAGGAAAACCAGTTGTACGAGTGCCCTAAGTGTAAAAGAGTGTTTTCAGCTGACAACGCTTATGCACTAGATCTAACGTGTCCGCACGATGGAGAACTTCTCCAAGAGTTCAACGTAAGTAAGTATGCGGAAGAACTGAAGAACCTTATAAGGAGAATAAACAGCGCTATTAATAGTTTGGAGCGTATCAAAGTTGCCAAAACCAAAGTATAAGTACATAGACTTATTCTCAGGTGCTGGTGGTTTTTCACTAGGATTTACAGCTACAGGTAGGTTTACACCTGTACTAGCAGTAGATAACTTTAAATTCGCTGCATTGACGTACAAGGTAAACTTCCCGGGTGCGCTTGTTCTAGCGGAGGACATCAGGGATATCGACAGTAAGCTACTCTTCAGCGTTGTGAAGCCCGATGAAGTTGACTTGATTATTGGGAGTCCACCTTGCGAACCGTTCACCGGCGCTAATCCCCGAAGAGCAAAGAACCCTCTTGATAGACTCTACACTGATCCCCAGGGTCAACTCGCACTACACTTTATTCGGATAGTAAGCTACTATAAACCAAGGGTTTTCGTAATGGAGAATGTGCCTGCAATAATGGAAAACGGCTTAAAAGACGCTGTTATCCGAGAGTTCAAGGGGGCAGGTTACTCAACAGTGTACTTCAATGTACTACGCGCTGAGAACTATGGTAACCCCAGTAGACGCACGAGAGTATTCATTTCGAATATTCCCATTAAACCTTCACCAGTTAAAAGAAGATTGATGGTCAAGGACGTGCTCAGTGATCTACCCCCTCCGGGAACTCCATATGTATTTAACCATGAACCACCGCCTGATCTCCCCTGGAGAAAGCTGAAGAAAGCTTCAAAGCTGAAGTGGGGTCAAGCACTTGTACACTACCATGGAGCCAAAGAAGTTCTACCCAACTTGATCAAGCTTAATCCCTACGATTTAGCTCCACCCGTGCTTGGTTCATCCAGGTTTATTCATCCCTTTGAAAACAGGCTTCTCACGGTTAGAGAGCAAGCTAGGTTGATGGGGTTCCCAGATGACTTCGTGTTTATTGGTGGTAGAGATGTTCAGTACAACATGGTTGGCGAAGCTGTTCCAGTACCCTTAGCTAGGAGCGTTGCCGAGGAGGTTTTAAAATACCTTGATGAAGTATAGCTAGGTGATTAATTTGAGTACTCTACACCTGGTTCTCTACGCACCGAGCAGTGTTCAGAAACTACTGGATTTTCTGAAAACGGTTTACACGGGTAACTTCACTCCAGTAATAGTGAAACCCATGGGTGCCGCTGCACAAGTAGGAATTCCTGAAGCACACAAGATATCCTACAAGCTTAACAAACCGCTGATAGTTCTACCCGAAATAAGCGACTTAGTTAACGTGCTGGGGTGTGACTGCATCTACTACATATCAGATGAGGGAGAGGAGATTGACCCCGTAGATCTCGTGAGCAGTGGATCCTGCGGTAAAATCGCAATAATGATGAGCTCTGGTGAGCTAGAACCTAGTCGAAGAGAACTAGAGAAAGCGAAAATAGCCTGGATTAAGGGTGTTCCCCGTGGAATGCCATCAGTAGCCATCGCGGGTATTATTGTCTACGAGTTACTAAAGTTGAAAAAGTGAAGAGTGTAAGTTCTGTAAGGTGGTGAAGACGTGTCATTCAAGCTGAGAACAGGTACTTTCATGGCACTCAGAAGAGAACACCAGTTGAAGCAGCAGTACGATGTCATCGTGGTTGGTGGTGGACCTGCTGGATTAACAGCTGCACTCTACGCTGCAAGGTACGGACTCGACGTGATCTTGATAACCAAGAAGCTGGGTGGTTTGATAACAGAGGCTCCTCTAGTAGACGACTACCTCGGTATACCCGATGTCTCTGGCAACGACTTGGCTGACAAGTTTATAAAGCACGTGGAGAAGTACAATGTTCCAATAGTTCTAGACGAAGTTGTAAACGTGTATCGGAAACCCTCCACGAGTAATCTATGGTGCATTGAAACCAGGAGTTTAAAACAGGAAATATGCGCTTTTGCAGTTGTAATTGCAACTGGTAGTGAAAAGAGAAAACTCGGTGTACCCGGCGAGGATAAGCTGACTGGAAAAGGTGTTTCTTACTGTGCTGTTTGCGATGGACCTCTCTTCAAGAACAAAACTGTAGCTGTTGTTGGTGGTGGAAACTCAGCGTTCACCAGTGCTCTCTTCTTATCAAACTACGCATCCAAGGTTTACTTAATACACAGAAGAAGCTCGTTCAGAGCGTTCAAAGTCTACGTGGATGCAGCAATGAGCAATCCACGAATCGAGCTCTTAACAGATACCGTTGTAAAGGAGATCATAGGAGAAGAGCGCGTTGAAGCCATAAGAGTAGAGAACACTAGAACAGGGGAAGAACGCATTATACCAGTTGACGGAGTATTCGTTGAAATAGGATTAAAACCTAACACGGAGTTCTTCAAGAAAATTGGTCTAGAAGTAGACGAGGAAGGCCGTGTAAAAGTAAACATTGACATGAGCACTAATCAACCAGGTATATACGTAGCCGGAGACGCAGCCGGTGGACCATACAAGTACAAGTTCGAGCAGATAATTACAGCAGCCGCTGAAGGGGCGATAGCAGCAGATGCTGCAGCCAAGTACATTTTAACTCTCAAAGCAGCACTCGGCAAGTATTAGATAAACAGCGGGAACAACCAGGAATAAAATATAAACCCGTTTCTAGTGGAATAATTATGCGGGTAGAGGGCCCGTAGCTCAGCCAGGTAGAGCGCCCGGCTCATAACCGGGTGGTCCGGGGTTCAAATCCCCGCGGGCCCATAGTAAAAGCCCCTACGAACGGTGAACGTTGAACTTTCTCTAGTATGAGTCGAAGAAGAGCTTAGCTACTCTCTCCTCTTTGGTTCTTACAATCAACTGTTTTCTGAGTTTTCCGTAGCTTTCGCATATCGTAATCCATGATGATTTGTCCGGGTTTTCCATGCCAGCTACATTGCATACAATGTAGTTCTCCGGGTTCTTCTCGGCTAGCTCAGTTTCAGCTGGTGTTAACTCAGCTACTAGAACCTTCTTGAGGTGGCTTTTGACTTCGATCATCAGCACCTTAGCTTCACCGTTCTCTAAGCACTCAACTAGCATGTCGTAGGGTTTGGGTACACCTATGTTCACCTCCAGAACATTGCAACCTTTCATCTCGTAGATGCTTTTAACATGCTCTACACTTTCACGTTCCATCTGAGCTTTCATCTCCTCAGGTAATCCGGATAGAAATTCCTCGTACTCAGCTAAGCCTACCGCTCCTATTACCCTGATGACCGGAGAACTGAGCTTGGCTTCTATTTTGGGATATTCAACGAGCTGTTCACCAGTTAACTTCGAAACATCAAAGCTTTTGCTAAATATCCTTTCGAAGAACAAGAACTCTATTGACTCCACCAGTTTGCGCACATTTTCTTCAAAGCTACGTTCATCATCAGTACTAGTTCTCGAGGATACCCTGGTTAATCCTATAAGACCCTTTCTCAGTCCTTCCACTAGCCATTCAAGAAGTTCTACACCGTGTACTAGCTTGGACTCACCGTTTCTGTAGAGAACGAGAACCGGTGTGGAGTACCTAATGCTTCCGTTGACATACAGGTCTACTACACCCAGGAATCCTTTCTCTACTCGCGGTTCTCTAACAACGAGAACAAGCTCTGAATCCAACAATGATGTGTTGGCTTCGCGTAGTTTATCGTAGATACGCAGTAGTAGACGTGGCTCAGAACCAGGTTTCAGTGTGCAGGGGGTTTTGTACAGTAACTCGAACAGTGCACATACCACCCTAGTGAAGTGCTCGTGATCACTACATCCCGTTAGCTCCTTTACGTACCTCTTAGTTGATTCAACGCTTTTGCTTGAAGGAGCAAGCTCTTCGTATAGATCTCTGTACTTGATCAGCTTCTTCGCGAGCTCAGCTCTTATATTGTTCAGGATCTCTGACAACGGCCTTCTGTTAACAGGGCTATAGTAGTCTTCGTAAACTCTGCACAGAGCTGAAGCAATGTCCTTTTCTAAGACCTGAAGGTATTCTTCACTACTTTGCTGTTTCTTTAAAACATGAAGTTCTATTACACCTTCAAGTGGTTTACTCGTAATTCTTTGCTCGATCATGTTTAAGAGCTTGAGCACGAGCTTGGTGTAAAACTCGTAGTCTACCTCCACATCTCTAACAAAGTCTATAACCGTGCAGTTTCTTACTTGTCTCAATCTATAGACTCTGCCTATTCGTTGCTCACGTTTAACAGGACTCCAAGGAACATCGTAGTTCACCACTACGTTAAACTGGTGCAGGTTTAAACCCTCCGAAGCTATATCCGTGCTTATCAACACCTTCAAAACACTTGCTCCAACGATTTCCTCAGCTAATTCGAACACTTCTGGAAGGAGGTGAATTACATCCTGATTAAGAGATGATAGTTTAACCAGTATTATCCACTTACCCATGGTCTCGTCCACGAGGATTTCCATTGAGTTATCGAGTAGACTAGAGTACTTCCTAGTAGAAGACAAGTCTTTCTTCTCATGATACTTCTTCAAGGTTCTTTCGATGATCAGCTGCTTTACATCACTTGCTTTAAACCCTCTTGATCTAAAGAAGTCTACAAGGTAGTTGAACACGTATTCCACTGTGTCTCTGTACTCGCTGAACACAACGTAGTCTCCTAGAAGGTCTCTTGGTAGATAACCCGGGTTAACTAGCACGTGGTACAAGAGGTGAGCAAGTGCTTTAACACAGGGATCACCTTCTCTGTACAAGTTTTCGAACTCAAGGAGTAGCTCTGAGACTTTATATAGCATGCTACTTGGAAGCTTACCTACAACTGATCTAAGAGCTTCTTCGACGACTTCGTCTACTTTGCTCTCCGTGAAGAGCTCATCAAGGAGCTTACTCGATAAACGCGAACCTTGTTGACTACTACCCCTTTCTAGCACCCTGGTTATTGTTTTAATGAAAGACCATGGACTGGAAAGCGCTCTCTTGAGTACTATGATTTTAACTAACTCAACTGGTTTAACATTCAAGTGTTTAAGGATCTCTGATAAAACCTTGTTTAACTCCTGGTAGAGTTCTTTCTTATCACCTAGTTTTATCAAAGCCATTAGAGCTGAAAGCTCTGGAAACACCCTTCTACCTTCTAATTCGTTCACGAAATCCTTTGTTCTCCTGTATACGATGTAGTTCGAGAGTACTCGGTAGAGTTGTCTACGTTCATCGCTCCTCTTGGCTATCTCCTTGACTTTACCCTCTAGCTCAGGGATCAGGAGGGATACTCTACCGAGCATATCCTCGTGTGTCCCTCGGGAGGGAGTAGCAGATAGCAGTACAAGGTGCTTTGCCTTTGTGCATACTGGTGCTAGTCTTTTCGTTCTTAGGCTCAACGGGGGTGTAAAACCTAGTTGATGAGCTTCGTCGATGACAACGAGATCCCAGTCTAAGCTTGATATGAACTCATAGTAGGGTTTAAACCCTCCCCACGCGTGCTTATCCATGCTACCTCTCTTTGCAAGGTCTATCGGTACGAGAAACACTGCTTTGCGGATTAACCCTCTTCTAAAACTCTCTAAGATGTTGTCTATTTTCTTCCTGGTGATCCTCTTAACATACCCAGGTGCGTAGAGAAGATCCCTCATGTCATGGTAAATCCACTGTTTAATAAGCGCCTTGGGCGCTATAATGAGTATTTTGTTCGCTTGATTGGTTGTAACAAGGTACTTTATTAAACGTATTGCTTCAACTGTTTTACCTAAACCAACTTCATCGCCAATTAGAACTTTAACTCTGGTTCTAGGTATCATGTCTAGAAGTAGTGAAACCTGATGTATGTAGTTGTAGTAGGGTCTCGAGGTAATATCAGGTGATGGAGGCTCGTAAAACGGGTTAATGTAGAGTGTGAAGAAAGGGTTGTACTTGAAAAGAGGCTTAGTAATTACTCTGAGTAAAGCATGTATTTGATCAGAGCCAGCATCTAGTGACATAAACAGTATCCTCTGAGAGCACCAACAAACCTTTTTCTATCCACTGATCTCGATAATTCGCGTAGTATATCGGCAACTGGACTAATAGCATCTATCATTGACCAGCACTTAGCTAAACAGTCAACTTTCCTACTTGACCTCAGGTTGCTTATGCTCCACAAGTAGAACACGTATATGGTGAAGTGCCTTGATGCAGCTTCGTCAAATGCTATGCTTATTGTTTTTTTATCTCTCTTCTCCTTGATCACGGCGTAGTTGAACTCTAGAAGCGACTGATTGTACGTAAACCATCTTGTTATAAACTCGGGTTTCAAGATCCTTTTGATAACTCCTACTCTCCAGCCTCGATCGTATATTGTTACAATGTAGTATGGTTTCTTCGCTGAGACGAGAACAGCTACTGCTTTCAGAGGCTTTTTCTCAGCCCTGGACATGGCTAGATCCTCTTGCACTCTCTTACTCTAATCTTTGTAATAGAAGCGAGTGGTTTATGAGGATCAAGCAGAGTTCGTGACACCTTATCGAGTTCTCTCAGCTTACTCAATGTTAAACCATCTAATCTCAAGTCTACCTCCATGTCCACTGGTCCAATAGCCGTTATGATCTTTGATGCAACATCAGTTCTCTTGTTCCTAAAGTATACTCTAATATCCTCCTCCTTCTCCCTGGTCTCTATGTAACCGGTTACACGTACATCGTATGAGTTAAGTAGTTTTAACACATCACTAAGTTCATGCACAACTGCCCTACTCAATTTACCTTTTATCTCCACGGATTTCAACTCAGCTTTAACCACGGGTGAACTTATGATTTCGCTTAATCTACCTACATCAACCTCGTTCTCAGTGCATACTTCACCTTTAACTTTAACTCTAGCAACAGGAATTGATACACTGTAACCTTCACTCTCCTCTGCTCTTAGAAGAACAACGTAATCCCCGGGTTTATCAATAGTGCTTTTAACTTCGAATGAACCAGGAGTTCTACGTTTCTCTAACCGTGATTCAACAACGAGATTTCCAGATGCGTCTTTAACCTCGAGTAGTACTCCTACGTCGAACACTTCCGTGGAATCAAGTTTTCCACGTACCTTGATCTCCCCTTTTCCTTCGAGTTCAAAGTCAAGTAGCTCTTCTCTTCTAAATGTTCTATCGTTAACACTATCAACAACGACATTGAATACGCGTCTCGGTTTTTCCTCTACAAGAACAATTGGGTATTTTGCTAGCTCCTCTACTATTTCCTCCTCGGATTTTAGAACCGCTAAGAACTCGTCAAGCTCAATTCGTGCATCCGGTTTGTAAACTACGAGTTTCCTAATTACTCTTTCACCGGGTTTAACTTCTGCTTTCTTCTTCAACTTTTGAATGTACTCTTTGATAATGTACCGTGGGGACACTATCTCGGTTTGCCTGAGATCACCGTTCATTCTCTTAAGCTTATCTAGAACATCTCTATCCCAATCGCATAGAGGAAGCCCGGTTTTGATTTTCTTCTCAGCTTCGCCGGGGGAGTACGGGTGATTCAACCAGAGGATTTCACCGTTGTACTTGAACGCTATTTTTCTACCCAAGTATGCAATTCTAAGTGCTTTCTCAAAGTCTTTAAACCCGGTTAAGTGTGGTTTCACGTTCTGTGATTCAAGAAGCTGCGTCCAGATCTCTCCTACTTTAATGAACTTCTTGGGAGACTTGTCTAAATCCCATACATCGCTCCAGTCTTGAAGTTCTTCAACTATATCACTCCAGTCCCATTCAGTTATAACTCCACGTTTCTCGAGGTACTCCTCGAGTCTTCTACAGAGAATCGAAAGATCCTCTGATTCATCACCGTATGGTCTTAGATCAACATCGTATACCTTCTTCTGGCGTCCAGCTACTGCTTTTCTGAGTACAGAGTATATCGAGATAACAAGGTGTTTTTCAACCTCGCTCTTAATATTCTCGAGAACGCTTTGAACATAGTTTAGGTTTTCTTCTCCAGCTAGTTCTCTAAGAAACTCTCTTTCTTCTTTTACACTTTCAACAGCACGTAGTAACTTAAGTAGGCTTTTGATATAGTCCTTCATGTTGCCTGGTTCACTTCCAATTACTCTTCTAATCCTCTCAGTGTAGTGTAAACCCAGTTGCTCTGGTGATACCCCGAAGTCTGGTAGTAGTAGAACTATGTTGTTCCTCACGAGAACAATGTCAGCGATGCTGCTTGGAGGATCCTCTAAACCCATGTATATAACGAGAACCGGGTCATCTCTTCCCTCTAGTTGTCTTGCTACGATGTTCTCTATTTCAATCTCCCTGCTCATGGTAATCGGGACAATGTCTTTGATGTGTTCACCTCTTCTGAACGATACCCTGGTGACCAAGAGTTCTAATCTACGTAGAGCATCGAAATCCGTGAGTCCTAAGTACTTCTGCCTTACGATTGCTAGAACATCCGGTATAGTGGCATAGAAAACCTTTTCATCGGGTGTTAAAACCAGGTAGGTGGAGGTGTTCAGCAGGTCATTTAGAGTATTAATAACGTCTGCTCCTATTGCATCACGATGTGCTATTGGATCATAGATAACAGATGGTAGTTCATCCTTGGCTAGGTATATCTTAATTGCTTCACTTCGCTTGGTTCCTTGACCAGGAATCGTGGATAACCATACCGTTGTTGCTATGCATCCTTTGATGAGAGTTAATAGCTGATTTCTATCTAAAGAGCGTTCTTGAAAGATCAACTCCCGTATTCTACTAGCATGACTCCTAACATCCTGCTCGTATATTCTGTTAAACTCTGCTCTCAGCTCAGATATCATTCCTCTGAGAAGCTCTTCTCTGAACTCAGTATATTCCAAGGGGATAATCCATGAAGTAATAAGTGATAGTGCAGGATCACGACCAAGCTTCTCCTTTGAATCGTAAATGTACTTAACAAGTCTTGATACAAAAGCAAGCAAGTACCTAGTTAATCCTAAACCCGGGTTTCTAACAGCAATGTTCACAATTAGCTCAATGAAGTAGGGGTGAAACGGGTATGTTTCCTTAAGCTTCTCAAAGAATAAGAGAACATCCTGGTACTTTGCTTTAATGGAGTTTCTTAGCTCAGCATCAACTTCTACGCGTTCTCTTATTTGCCTCAGTACTAGTTCTACGTTTCTCTTAACCTGTTCACTATCTATGTTCTCGAACAGTCTTTTTCTGAATACAGCTGATATGTCCTTTTCAAAAACCAGTGGTGAATGGTATTCAGGAGCTACACGCTGTAGCATTGAGTTTATTCTTTCAACGTACTCTGGGTGCTGAAAACTTCTTCCAATGCCACCTTCTCTGAACTCAGCTGGTAGAGTAACTACTAGTACGGAGTGTGGTGTTTCATTAACAGCTACTGCGAGATTTCTAATAAACGATAGAAATGCTTCACTGTAGCCTTTTACTACAGCATCAAGTCTAACAGCTCTAACCATGTACTCAACTGCTTCATCAATTAGTATGAGAACTCTCTTGTTTCTGAGAAGTCCTCTGAGCTCGTCTACAGTGGGTGGTGTTTGATTCTCGTCAGCTTTCCTGATCTTCTCGTATTCCCCGAGTAAGTAGCCCATTAGACCCCATGGTGTATGTACTCTGTATCCGTCTATGACCAGTGGATCATCGGGTGTTGGAGCTAGTGCACGTGTATCTCCAGCTATAACCACTACTTTGACATCACCGTACTCTTTTAGAGTTTTACACACGTGGCTGAGACCGTACTTGAGCTTTTTGTCCTCGAAGTACTCTGCTACTCTCTCCTTCTTTTCATTGTACAGCTTTACAACATGGTATAGTGTTGCTAGTAAATGTGTTTTACCACCACCGAGTGCACTGGGAATAACGATTACTCTCTTGGATACCGGTAGTCTATTACCTTTCTCATCAAGGTAAACGTAGGAAACTCCCGCTAAACCACCCATAACTAGGAGTATAATGTTCTTTATCTCCATGCTTACATATGTTCTCCTCAAGAAGTCCTCTGAGTTGTACAGAACACTTGGAGTCAGAAGATCAGCCTCTGGATGTTTACCCCTTAGTTCATTGTACATAAATATGTTCGCTAAGTTTACTGCTTCCTCAATTACACCCTTAATGACCTCTTCTCTTGGTTTTACCACGGATGTAAAGGGTTTAACCTCTTGTAAAGTCAAGTAAACCACCTCTTCTCCTGGTATTCATGGTTCTTGAACCAAGGTACTCGAGAACTCTCAAAGCAAGCTCTGATTCTGGATCACCATCGAGTGTTGACAATGCCTTAGCTAGTTCAACAGCTTCTGAGACTAGAACAGGGTTGTACGAGTAGAGCTTTTCATAGTACTTGTAAAACACATCACGAGGTTTCAACGAGTAGAGCATTAGTGCATGAAGCACGTGAACAGGTGATTTTAAAGTAGCCGGGTTCTCCGGGTAAACACCGTGGAGTTTCAGAACTTCACCTAGTTCAAGTTCATCGTTGCTCTTTCTAGGCTCAACAAGTATGTACGTTTCACGACTAGCAACCTCTGTTTCCTCCTCTTTACCATGAACTCTGAGAATTCCTTTTCTAACAAATTCATCGAGAACTTTTGCTCTCTGCACATCGCTTAATCCGTAGCTTAAGAGTATTAAATCGCTACTGGAGGCTAATCTTCTACCCTCCGGACTTCGTGGAAACACTCTCTTAACCAAGTAGTAGAATATGGCATCACCACTACTTAGCTGTGCACCACTAGCCTTCGCGTAAGCTTGTGCAAGTATTTCGGATGCAAGCTTAACAATCTCCTCAGTACTTAGCTGTTTACCTGCTTTCACAGGTCTACCATTCATTGTAAGCAAGCTTAGTACTCTAGCATAAGCCATAACATAAATAGTTACACCATATAGCTCTGATACAACACCACCAGAAGCACTTGAGAGAGCTTTAGCTATAGAATCAAGCTCTCTGCTAGCAGTTTCAACTAGTTCACTATAGCTGGTTGAAACATCCAGTGGATAACCAGGTTGAATTCTACGCCACGCGATGACAATACTAGCTGTTATAGCAGATTTACCACGAGCAACAATGTTCTCCTCACTCTCGGTTATAACAGGGAAAGCTGTAAACGGACACAAGTTACTAGATAAACCCGCTTCTATCAGCGATATCCACGCCTCTGGAGAACTCTGAGCAAAGTAAGTAACAAGTAACCCGTCCTCCTTAAGTCTACTAGCAATGGACTTAAAGGACTCTGAGAGTTTTCTCCTATAAACACGTTCACACTCATCCTCACCGGCTCCTTCACCAAAGAAAACACATCTACCAGTACTAAGTGATACTTCGCGTGATGCAAACCACTCCCACTGAGTAGAAACCTCAACACCCCCAGGAAAGAAGAAGTCCTGGTAAAACCTGGGAACAAGCGAAGCACCGTTACTATCGCTCAAAGCACGCTTAAGCCAGACATAGTAGAAGTCGCTGAGCTCCGCATAGGGTACGTCGTCTCTGTAGGGTGGATCTGTGACGATCAAGTCGAACTTCTCGTCTCCGAGCTTACTGAGAACCGTGGCATCATCGAGTACAACCTCAACACGACTAGAACTACCCGAAACAGCGTTGATAAGGTACTGGAGACTCTCAATAATTTTTTCTATATTTCGAGAATAGGTGCCGGTCATCTTTAGTGAATAAGGAGAGTATTCGCCCCAATTCCACACCATAGCTATTCCTCTCATGGCAAGAGCTTCGTTAGGTATAAGCCATGTTATAGTCCAGTGACTTACTATAGAATTGAAATCGCCATGCTTGCATAGTGCTATTGCTAGGTATGTTGTTATTGCTTCTGCGTATTTGTGTGCTTTTTCTTTGTTCCAGCCTTGCTTCAGCTTCTCTTCTTCTACTCTTCTACCGGCTTCACGTATCAGCTTAACCAGTTTCACCAGGGTTAGAAGCTGACGCGGGTTGAAGTGTTTGTACCATTTATCTAAACCCCATATAACTGTCTTAAGGTCTCCTCCCATCCCTCGTGAGCCGTACGGCGGTAGTGGCTCTGTTGGTATGTCTGGGTCTCCCCAGTTCTGCCTGAGTTTCTCCAGGGCTTTCCAGAGCTTCTCGTTGTCTTGCTGTGTTGCAGGTTCAAAGATCAGTTGTTTACTGGTTGTTTTTACTTTCACTAGTATTCTTGGTTTTGCTCTTGTTTGCTTTAGTTCTTCTAGTGTTATTTCACCTCTTAGGTATTTTTCGAGATTATTGTTCCACTCTCTTAGTGCATCTTTGATTATCCACTTGTCTTTTGTTCCTTTCAGCTTTGAGTAGCAGTTTAAGCAAGTAGCATCCGTTCTTCGCGCATTTATGTTTGGTTCTCCACTTAGCCTGGGGTCTCCAACTATGTATTCTCCTCTGCTTGTTTTAACACCTACTGCTCTTTTTCCACGAGTTATAGTCTTAGCTGTTTCAAGCTCCAGGGGATCGACGATCTCAACTACTTCGATGCTGACTCCATCCTGGTTCTTTACAGGCTTCATCCATGCTAGTGCTTTGTACTTCTTCTTGTCCTTGACTCTGGCAAGCCACCAGTTTCCAACTAGTGGTGTATACCTACCACAGTACGGGCACTTCACTTCCCATGTTCCAATGTAAACTGCTACGTCTTCGTCGTATAGTTCTCTTATAGCTGAGTCTTTCCTGAGTTCTTCTAGTATCCATAAACCCCACTTTTCAATATCGTTTACCAGGTTTTTCTCGAGTTTATGCTCCACAATCCACTTCGGGATCTCGAGAACAGCCTTCAGGAAGACTGTAGCTACCGGTAGTAGCTCGCAGGCTACTACTTCACCAATACCTATTCTAACTGCTTCAAGTGGTATAGAACCGAAACCAGCAAAGGGGTCTAGTAGTTTTACTCTTCTTACTTTCTCGTGGATGCTCTTATCCAGTAGTCTGAGGTCTGGGTTTAGGAAATGAGGTGTTTTACTGAATTTTCCTTTGCCCATGTAGCTGGGGTACACTATCTTGATGAATCTCTGTGGATCATAGTCCCCGGGTAGTAGTGATGCTAGTATTATTGCTCTAGCAGATGCTAGTGGTTTACGAGTCCACCAGAAAACCATTTCCCAGAAGGGTGGTCTTCCAGGACCTTTCTCCTTGGAACAAGCAATGTTTATTACTTCAACTGGAATTTTACTGCTCTCTAAGAATGCAGAATTCAAGAGAAGCCCCTTGATTATTAAAGACCCGTGAAGTTAAAAGCTTTTAAGCTAAGTTCTGAAGCTCGATCGGATGTTGCCTACTTGGGGTTGAGCGAGTGCTCACTATGTTCCGTATTTCCACGTGGAGAGGTACTCTCTCTGCTGCTGTGTTAGTGTATCTATTTCTATACCCATGCTCTCGAGTTTTAACCTAGCAACTTCTTCATCTAGTTCTCTCGGTAGCTTCATGACCGTTCTCGGTAGTTTACCCTTGTTCTCCAAGAGGTACTTGACTGCTAGGAACTGGTTTGCAAAGCTCATGTCCATGACTTCGCTTGGATGACCCTCGGCTGCTACGAGGTTTACAAGTCTACCCTCTGCAAGCAGGTAGAGTCTTCTACCATCTCTCAGCTTGTACTCTGTAACGTAAGGTAGTATGTTCCTTTTCTCTACTGCTAGCTCCTCGAGATCCGGTATCCAAATCTCAACGTTGAAGTGACCCGCGTTTGCTAGTATTGCACCATCCTTCATCTTCTCGAAGTGCTCTCTCCTGATCACCGCTATGTTGCCTGTAGCTGTTATGAACACGTCTCCAACCTCAGCTGCTTTACTCATCGGCATTACTTCAAAGCCGTCGTAAACCGCTTCTAAAGCCTTGATCGGATCCACCTCTGTAACCACGACTCTTCTAGCACCTAGCCCACGTGCACGCATTGCTATTCCTCGTCCAACCCACCCGTAACCTGCGACAACAACTACTTTTCCAGCTACTAGTATGTTCGTAGCTCTGAGAATACCGTCGAAGGTGCTTTGACCAGTACCATACCTGTTGTCGAACAAGTACTTCGTGTACGAGTCGTTCACAGCTATAACAGGGTACTTAAGTAACCCACTTGATTCAAGAGCTCTCAGCCTGTTTACACCCGTTGTTGTTTCCTCTGTTCCACCGATAATCCTCTCAGCTAAACCGGTGTACTTGTCGTGAAGTATTGCATGAAGATCTCCACCATCATCTATAACAATATCCGGTTCACTTTCAGCTACTCTGCGTATACACCAGTAATAGTCATCCACTGTTTGACCCTTCCATGCAAACACGCTAATACCCTTGGTGACAAGAGCAGCTGCAACTTCATCCTGCGTGGACAATGGATTACTCGCAGCTAGTACAACTTCTGCACCAGCCTCTTTCAACGCTAATACCAGAACAGCTGTTTCCTTTGTAACGTGGAGAACTGCACCAATTCTAACGTTCTTCAGTAGCCCGGAGCCACCGTACTTTCGTCTAATGCTCATCAGCACAGGCATGTTTCTCTCAGCCCATGAGATCCTCAGTTCACCTGTTTCAGCTAAACCAAGGTCTTTGACCTTAAACTCCACGCTGAACACCCCCTGTTTCCAACTGAGGAAACTGCACGGTAATATACCAGTAGCTGTATACACAGTTTGTAGCATAAAGCCGAGAACTTGTGAAGATTGGTGGTTAGATTTGAAAAGTACTGATGTTTCACCAGGTACGCTACTTAAGAGAACCTTAATTAGTAAACCATGGTTATTCGTTGTTTTAAGCGCGTTGTTCAGCTATAAAGGTTTAACAACCGAGGAACTACGCGAAATAACCGGTTTATCAAACGAGGTTGTAAAAAGAGCCTTATGGTGGCTACGAAAACTTGGTATCATAGAGGAGAGAAACAATAAGCTTTACGTTAAGCAGGAGTTCTACAGACCTCTTGAAAAACTACTCTACAACTACTGTAGAGTTGACAGAACAATTGTACTTGATGTTGAAGACGTTTACCTGGTGATACAGGTGAAGGGCACTAGAGAAGTTGTAACGTGGAGTATTCAGAAGAGCATGTACGAGAAACTCCTCGAAGCTGAGAAGTTCACTGGTTCTCCTCTAGACGCAGAAAGCATAGCACGAGTTCTCGGAGTTCCCGTGAACACTGCTAGTAGACTTGCTAAGCTGAGAAACCTGCTCGAGGAGTGTAGAGAAGGCTTCAGATCCGCTGGAGCTTCTTCATCTCCATCGTAGTCGGTGGTTTTCATCACACAGTTTACACAGCCCCTTCGTGCACTCCTTAACTCCCAAGAGATAGTAAAGCTTAAAACTAGATTTTACACTTCTTAAATCCAGTTGGAGCACCAGGTGTTCGAGAACCCTGGTTACACGTTGATTACGGTGATAATGCATGGGTAAAGTTAGAACTAAGCTTGTTAAGAGAGTAGCAAGAGAGCTACTAGAGAAGTACCCAGACATGTTTACACGTGATTTTGAGCACAACAAGCGCATGGTTGCTAGACTTGCTATTGTTCCCTCCAAGAAGCTTAGAAATAGAATTGCAGGATACATAACTCACCTCATAGGTATAGCAGAGAAGCGAGAGCAAGTACGATCCGCTGAAGCAGAGGCACAAAGCAGTGCTAGTTAAGCAACTGAGCAACGGTAGCATAGAAGTAAACCTCTGGTGGAGAAGTACATCCTTTAGAGTAAGCATGTATCTATGTAGAAACCAGAGTAGAAGTCTAGAAGCAGAAGTCAACTACAGGAGAATAACACCCGATAAACCCATAGCAATTATACCCGTTAACACTGTTAACTCAATACTAGAGCTGTTGCAGGGCGCTGTTCACTACAAGCTGTACTCTCACAGGATACGAAGAGTTAAAAACAAAGGCTTAGTACTAGCTCTCCTCTGCACTGGAGAGAAGCAACTAGAAAGACTGATCAGCACCCTGGAAACAGCTATCAGCGCTGGGCTTGATTACTACGTTGTAGCCGTGGACACAGAGCTTGAGAATAGAGAATCGTGTTTTCCCCTTGGTCTCGAGCAGAGGAAGTTCAGTGAGCTCAATAGCAATGATCTGAGCAAGCTGGTAAAAAACGTTGAGGCTCTTTTCGCGCTTCTCTAGCTAGCTACTACCACTCCTCTTCCCATTCTTCCTCTTCCCACTCTTCTTCCTCCCACTCTTCCTCCCATTCTTCCTCTAGCCACTTCAAGCTGTATCCCCGTATTTACGTGGAACTCTAGAATTTATAAATATTAACTGCTAGAAAATTCTACTTGCGTGTTGAATGAGGTATTATTTCAAGATATTCTTGTTGGTTTCCTTGACTAGTAGCCTGTAGAACCTTGCTCTGTTTCTCTTGATCTCTTGTACTACTCCAGCTCGAACTAGTAGATTGAGATGCCATTCTAGTGTTCCTCTACCAACGTTTAGTTTACTCTTGATCTCGGAGAAGGACATTTCACCGTTTTGCATGAGCATTCTGCATATTTCTACTCTCAGCGGGTGTTCTAGCGCTTTTTCACCCCTGATCCTTAAGCCTAGTACTGCTATTAGGAGAAGCACCGTTGAATATGCTCTTCTACCTGTTTTCCTCGCAAAATCTCTGACTTCACTGTTAAAGCTTAAACTGGCTGCTAAAACAGCTAGTCCAGCAATGAGAACGTATGGTGAGGTGTTAAACCAGCCCTGTGTACTTTCGGGAAGATTGCTTTTGATAACTAGTGCTATTCTGTTCAGTGCTTCCTGGTCTTCGTACACGCAGTACATCCATAGGTCTGTGGTGTTAATAACTCTTCTCTGTGAAACTTCTCCAAGGTGTTCGAATGCAACGTCTGTTACTATTGTGATGACGCTGGGTTTGTTCTTCAGTATTTGCAGCTTGTTAAAAGCTTCAACTGGTGTTATGTTCGTGTACAATACAACTAAGACTACGCCTTCGCGAAGCAGAGCAGGATCCAGCTCCCAGTACCTAGCAATGTACCCCCAAAGCCCCTGCATAGTTGCTAGTGCTCTTGCAACCTCGTATCCACACGAGTCTCCATCCACGTATATCAACTGGGATCTAGCCGTGGAAACCCCTACTCCGAGAGCTAAGAACACAACTGCGAGCAATAGTAACCCGAGTCCAAGCATCTTTAAAAGCATACTATCAAAGCCTGCTGCACAGTGTTCTAATTTCAGCACCCCGTTATCTGTCCTTGAATCACCAATAGTTAATACTGTCAATTAAAGATATAAAGCTAATCAGTAAAAGTGCATACTTACCCATGAAATAAGCAAGGATCTAGCAGAGGTTAAAGTCTTTAAGCCGCCGGCGGGATTTGAACCCGCGTCCACCGGCTATCTCGACTTCGGCTGCACCTGGACCCTTACGAGGCCGGCGCTCTACCAGGCTGAGCTACGGCGGCTTAGAGTGCTATTAATTAGTAAAGAAAACGGGGGTTTATCAATGTTGTTGTACTCGGTGTTTTCGAGGCTACTTAAGTTCACTGATGGCTCTTACCGCTTCCAGAGCCATTTCCCGCATTACTGCGTAAGGGTCTTTTGCCTTCACTATGGCTGATGCTACGAGTACTCCTACTGTACCCAGTTTCACCGCTATGTACACGTCTTCTCCTGTGGATATACCTGCACCCGTGAGTATTTTAACGCGTGAATTCACTCTTCTGATTAGCTCAACGCTTCTCGTGATAACTTCTGGTTTAGCTTTACTAACACTAATTCCAGTTCCAATGAGCTCGGGAGGCTCTACAGCAATCATGTCCGGCTCTAGAACAGCAATAGCTGCACCAGTTTCAGGTTCATCAGCACAAGCGAGAACATCTAATCCCAAGGAGTGAGCTTTACTGATCAGGTACTTTATATCCGAGAGCTTAAGCCTGTGTTCACTGTGGTTTATGATTACTCCTTGAACACCGAGTTCTTTCAACCCTTCTAGCGGAGTATAGCCTGTGATTGCACCTGGTTCCATGGGGTCAGCGTGTTGAGCGTACACTCTTACTCCACTACCTTCTACTTCTCTTAAGACTCTGTACAGCTCTGTGAAGGGGGGAGCAAGAATAATCTCTATGTCTACTTCGCTCTTAACCCTTACAGCTGCTTTGGCTATTTCAACCGCGTGTTTTCCAAAGCTATGCGGATAGTACGCTTTGTAGTTTACAGCAAGTATGGGTTTCAACGAGCATCCCCTTTTGATACAAGGGGGTTCAAAAGGAAAAAATAGCTTTTAGAAGGGGTTTACTGGGATGGCTTCCTTACTTTTACTTCCTCGGTTTTGATGAATCTATCCTTCAGCTTCTCCAGAACCTGTGGTAGTGTTGTATACTCCATTTCCTCTGGTCCAAGTCTGTGTGGCATGAACGGGCCATGTCTTCTGATGTACTCTGCTATGAACTGTGCCAGTCTTCTTGTTTCATCGTACGCTACATCGTCGAAGAGGTCTACTGGCCCTATTAATCTACCCTTGTTTATGTTCCATCCAAGTGCTATTACGCGTGGTGGACCATCGAATCTTGTTACCTTAGCGTACCTCATTGGAACAGGCATGAGTGGACCAAAGTGACTACCTCTCATCCAGCCTGCAACGAGGTGTGGGAAAGCGAAAGCTTCGAGTATTTCTCCGACAGCTGGTAATCCGTGCTGTGCTCTAACTATTGCAACCGGGTCATCCTTACCAACGTATCTCCCAGCTATTAGATTCAACCTTTCAACGCTTACAACAGCAGCGAGTAGGTTATCGCTTTTTCTATAAACTCTTCTAACAATGTACCTACCAGGTGTTCCAATCAAAGCTAGAATATCGTACATTTCCTCTGGTGATTTCATTAAGATGCTTTTACCCTCAAATACATCGTATACTTCGAACACGAATCCATCGTGCATCTTGGGGTCTATTACAAGCCCAGCTGTGTTGAACGGGTCAGCGAATATCCTGAAGATTGGTAGGTTAAAGGCTCCTGGCTCGGTTTTATCAGCGTGGAATGTTACCACAGGCTCTGAAGCTCTCTCCTCCATTTCAAGCTCTGCAACACCTGGTCCAAGACCTCTTACATTACCTGAGAACGCTTCTGATAAGAGGTCTTGTCCCGCTGCATAAAGCTTTAGATCACGTGCTACCTTGGCAGCAGCCTTAAACGCTTCCCAAGCTAATCCATGTATATCTGGGTTGTCTGGCCCCTTCGTGTGGGTCATTATTAACTGTAGATCGTCACCAACGTGTGTTACATAGAAATCTATTATTTGTCCTCTCTGCTTAGCCTCAGCAAGGATTTTCGTTGCAGCAGCGATCTGATCGGGGTGAACGATGTGGTGCCCTGCTATGCTACCTACATCTGCTTTTATTATAGAAAGAGTTGTTTTTTCCGCCAACTCAAACACCTCCGTTTTACTGTATTTGTGTTAAGGGTTTATAAGTTTATATCAGTTGGGGTGTTATGAGCTTTTAAATGTTTATTTAAAAATTATCCGCTACGAAGAAAACTCCATACTGTTTTTGCTCTCTGTCTAGCACAGAACCTGGTTTATTAACCCTGGGTCTTCCCGATTCAGGATCTCTTCTCACAGTTATATCGAGATGCTGAAGTAAGGTGTTAAATCCTGTTTGAGGATTGAGAGGTTTTGTTGATCTCCCTTCAACCGCTGGTTCACCCCAGAACACCATTATTTTATCGCTTACGTATGTTTGAAGCAGTAGATCGTGCTCAACTACGATCGCCGCTTTCTTCTTTTCTTCAACAACCCTCCTTATTGCTCTTGCCACAGCAATACGCTCCTCTACGTCGAGGTAAGCGGATGGTTCATCTAGGAAGTACAGATCCGATTCTTTAGCTAGTGCGCAGGCAACTGCGAGCTTCTGGAGTTCTCCACCACTTAAATCCTCTACTTTTCTATCGAGTAGTTTGTTGAGTTTAAGTCTTTTCACGAGCTCAACGTAAAGCCACGAGGAAGGATCAACAGCGCTCGGCGAGGATGCTTTAAGGTTTGCTGATACTGTCTCCTCGGTGAATATCTTAGGTGAAACCTCCTGAGGCTTAACGCTAACATTCTCCGGTGATACTAGAACCATGCCCTTTTGAGGTTTCAGCTCACCACTTAGTATCTTTATGAACGTGGTTTTACCAATACCGTTTGGTCCTGCGACACCTACTACTTCGCCTGCGTAAACTTCTCCACTCTCAGCTGTGAGTTTAAACCCTCCATTATACTGGAACTCTATGTTGTCCCATGCAATTACAGGGTAGAGTACTTCGGGTTTAACCTCACTTCTAACGCTGATTCTGAACTTTACCTCCTCATCTCTGATTCTCATGTTCTCAGCTGGCAGATAGCCTTTTAAGTAGTGGTTTATTCCGGCTTTCGTGCTGTAGGGTTTTGAGGATATACCGAAGACCCCTGGCTCCCCGTATATTACAGCGATGTTATCTGTCATGTAGTCCAGGATCATGAGGTCGTGTTCTATGATCACTACGTAGTTCTCAGCTGGCCTCGTGTACTCCATTACAGCCTTAGCAACTCTGAGTCTTTCTCTTATGTCAAGATAGCTACAGGGTTCATCTAAGAAGAACGCGTTCGCGTTCTTCAGGAGAACAGCCGCTATAAGCGTTTTCTGAAGTTCTCCTCCACTAAGCTCATTTATTTTCTTATCAAGGATTCTCTCTAGAGCAAGGGCTTGAACGAGCTCCTTCAGTAGACCTCTCTCGTTGAGTTTCTCCAGGACATTTCTCACCGTTCCTCTCAGAATACGCTTAGCCGGCTCAATGTACTGTGGTTTAACTACAGCCTTGATCTTTCCATCAGCAAGCTTTCCAAGATAAGCTTGAAGTTCTGTTCCGCGGAAAGCCCTGATCACCTCGTCCCAGTCGGGAGGATCGTTGAATCTACCCATATTGGGCTTTATTTGACCCGATAGTATCTTTATACTTGTTGTTTTACCAACACCGTTCTGCCCAATGACTCCAAGTACCTCTCCGGTCCTAGGTGTTGGTAAACCGTAGAGTTTAAATGTGTTCTCACCAAACCTGTGAACTAGGATTTTCTCGAGCTCATCGGGAAGATTAACTATTGATATCGCGTTGAAGGGGCACTTCTTTACACATATACCGCATCCGACGCAGACATCCTCGTAGATCACAGCTCTTGATCTATCCTCTGTTAGATCTACAGCTTTTTTCTTTCTACTTCTGTTCACTGGGCAAAACCGTATGCACTCAAGAGTACACCTATTTGGCTTACAGTAATCCTTGTCTACAACTGCTACCCTAACCAATAAGCACACCACATTAACTGTGATCCAGGATATCTGATATCTTATCTTATTATTTGGTGGAGGAGCAAACTTAAATAAGCACAATCAAGGATAATACTGTAGTGATGATGTCTGGTGACGGCTCGGACGAAGACATGAAGAAAACTACTCTCAGCTGATCACCTGAGTACAGCTACTCCTCGCCGCTTTCTTCGAACTCGCTTCGCTCAAACTCCTCGAGGAATATCTCGTAGTACTCTCTAAGCATTTCTCTCTCTTCAGGCGTAATCTTCGACTCCTTAGCTTCACTAACTTTCGCTGTTACAGTTCTCTTCGATGAACCAACCTGGTACTTCATACTGTACTTCTCTTTATCCCTAGCCTTTGTTTCAAAACCACACTTAGTACACTTCAATAAGACTTCATCTCCCTTCTTGAAAGGATACATTATTGAACCGCACCTGGGACAAAACCTTACCATTAAACCACCACTAAGTATTCGTACTCGTATTAAATGCCTAAATTAGGGGTTATTAAATAACTTGCCTCCAATCGCACCAAAGGTCCCTATAAGCTCTCCTGTAGTGGTACACGGAAGGCGGTTTACTGCGTATGTGCATCCTAGTTTGTATAGGTTTGCCTCATTGCTTCGTTTATACTCCCCACGCTTGTTTGCTTGGATCACCCTAAGAGACGTTTAGGACAGCTTTAACCGTCACGAGTCCCAAGTGATTAGGAGAGAACCCCTCAGTAGATTTCAATTCCTTCATTGAACAACTTCAGCAAAGTACTATCTATAAGGTGCTTATGAACGTTTCTATCTACACCACTTATCATGAACAAGTGTGTAAGCTTAAAGGGGTTGAAAGCGGCACCCGATCCCAGCTTAGGGTGGCTGCGAGGCCTCGCGGACCTCACGGCCACCCTAACGTGGCCGGCTTAACTTCCGGGTTCTGATGAGACCGGGTGTTGCCCGGCCACTATGGCCGGGTCGGGTGCCGCAGTTGTGTGCTATTGTTTTCAGGGTTTAAATACCTGTTTTTTCTCAACTGCGTATATTCCTCTGATCTTTAGGTCTCCTCCACACTTGGGACAAGTGTCTTTGATTAAACCTATGAAGTCACCGGCTTCGTGATCCCTTTCAACTCTGTAGTTGCACTTTACACATACTAGTAGTTCTCTGATCATGTACTCTGGTCTACGTCTTCTTCTGGTTTTTATTGCTTCGTAAGCGTAGTATGCTATAACCATGAGAAATACGAGTGCTACAGCTACGTATGTTAACACCTGGTCACTGTTCAAAAGAATTCACCCGGGTATACCCATGGTATTACCTATACCTGCTAATATCAGTGTTGAATTGGGTTTTGTGTGCTCCTCGATAATCCTGTCCACATAGGAAATAGCTTCCTCGATAGCATCGTACAGCTCCTTCTTCATGGTTGTAATAGCGTCCTTTAAGTCCATTTTTATAACTAGTGCTCTAAGAGGAATATTGTACTTTGCTGTGGCTCTCTCAATGGCTATTTTCTCGGGACCGAGATCCCCTATGGCTGCTCCATAACCCTCCGCTATAGACCCTGTTTCCTCTCCTTCAAGCTTCAGCGCTGCATCGACCGTGATCACCAGGTCCACAGCGCCCTTTAGATCATCTACCAGCTTGCTTATGATGGCTCCTGGATGACCAACATTACTACCTGGACCTTCGGCTTTGACGACGAATAGCCTTCTGTTCTTGTACATCACCTCGATGATACTTGTATCATCAACTACGGTTCTAGATCTGACTTCACCTCTTTCCGTTATCATGTAAGCTAAGAGCGGGCCTACTCCATCACCAATGGGAAGCCCGTTCATAAAGGATGTTAATGCTTCGTGGTAAGTTTCAACAATCTTCATTATTTGTGGTAGTATGTACTGAAGTTGCATGATCAGTATGTAGTTGTTTTCCTTCTCTCCGATTAAAACGTAGTGTCTAACAACCTTGTAGATCTGATTTAAGGCTACAACTATAGCGATAGAGGATTCTACGAGGCTTCTCTCGTGCTTTCCAAGCTTAGGTAGTGCATCTTCAATCATTCTTTTCGTGTGGTTTTCAGATGTTCTCAGCAGGTGATCAAGTCTTCTGATTATATCTACGGGCTCTATTTCAACGGGCTCTATGATGAAAGTATCGAGCGTTCTGCTCAGTAAAACCTCGGGTGTACCCAACCCAAGGTTTCTCAGAAGACTCTTTACTCTATGCTTATCTTCCTCTAGAATAGCACGCATAACACTAAGCTTAGTCTTCAACTCCAGGATCCAGAGTCGTAGCTGAATTCTCTGGTACAAACCGGTAATTATCAGTAAGAAAAACACTATCCAGAACACTTGTACTAGTAAACCCGTATCCAATTTTAAACCCCACCACATCATCTGTATAGAGTTTTAAATAGGCAATTTTGAGTGGACCGGCCGGGATTTGAACCCGGGACCTCCGCCTTTCTTCGACCCCGGTGTTCACGTGGCCATGCAAGGGCGGCGCTCTTCCAGGCTGAGCTACCGGCCCACCAGTTTAAGACTAGTTTTGTTGGGGTTTTAAGCATGGTTTCTGGTCTTTACCTTGTGATCCTGGCTTGCTTGAGTTCTTCGATCAGTTTAACGGTTTCACGGTTTGAAAAGAGCTTTGCTTGGATATCTCTGAGCATATTTACTAGTGCATCCGCTGTTG
>JAWBAI010000009.1:0-63691 GCA_038816475.1 Desulfurococcaceae archaeon | reverse complement strand
CTCTCAACACCACTCAGAATCCTCCTGACTTCGCTCTCAGGGATCATCCACAGCTTTCCAACTCTGAGAGCATGTAGTCTACCCTGCTTTATCCACTTTTTAACAGTAGAAACACTAATGTTCAGTAACTCAGCAACCTCACTAGTTCTATAGAGCCTCTCGGACACTATCTAGTACCTCTATTGATTCCAAGTATCTATAGTAGCTAAAACAGCTTAAAAACTTTTACAGAAGACACAGTCTTCAAATACCTTCGGGATTAGCTGCCGACCTATTGTTGAGCTTCCATAGCATTCTCGGCTTCGAGTAGATACACCTCGAGAAAAGGCTTCGCAACACCCTTGATCAGGTGTCCTGAGTAGGTTTCACCGGGCTTTGATAATGATACGTGTACGTGTATTCTAACGTTCCCGTTCTCATCAACAACGTAGTTACCGAGCAGTGAACCAACCTCAACAACTATATCATCCGCTTTAACCACAACCGAGCTGTAGGACTTTGTCACCGGATTGAAATACCCTACCTCAGCGTACTCTAGTCCACCAATACCAATGATCAAACCACTCCTAAGCTTGTTTCGAACTATGAAGTCCCTTAGGAATCCGTGGACATCACCACCCTCTGGAATCCTCGTGAAGCGCGCAGCAAGCACTTCAAGCACCCTAGGCAGTAATCTCACTCGAGGATTAAAAACGAAGTACCACCTGGTCAGCTGGAGCACTAAGCTGGGAATAGATAATAGTGAGAGATGTCAGCAGATCACACGAGGAAGCGGTGAACGAGCATGAGCAGCTGCTCCGTATGCTTTAAGCCGATCGGCTACGTGAGAACAGTGTTTAGAGATGATGAAGTCAGAAGCGCGTGGCCTCACGGTGTTGAGGGGTTCGTGGAGGTGCTCGAGGAGTACGCAGAAGGCTTAAAGGGTCTTGAAGGCTTCTCGCACGTTTTAATAGTAGCGTATCTCCACAGGGTCCCCGAAGAAGCCCGCAGAACACTCAAAGCCAAACCGAGGAGGCTAACGAGGTTCGGCTTCAAGCTCGAGGAGCTACCCGAGGTCGGAGTCTTCGCTCTAGATTCCCCCCACAGACCAAACCCCATTGCTGTAACAATAGCTGAGCTCGTGAGGGTCGAGGGTAATAAGCTCTACGTTAAAGGACTGGACCTGTACGATGGAACACCCGTGCTGGACATAAGACCCTACACACCGGACAGATTAGTAGATCCAGGTAAGCTAAGGCTTGCTGAGTGGTACAGAGAGCTCTACGAGAAAGCTAGAAAACTGGGATTGCAAAGCATCTAGATTCGATGACTAGTTGAGAACGATAAGACCCTGAGTAGAGGTTATAAACTGCGCTTTCATCGTTTTGCAGATGTTTTATGTATGATAGCTGAGAGAAGAGCTTGCTCTGCCAAGGGTATACAAGCTAGTAAAGAAGTAGCATTTTGTTTGGAAAGAACGTTCTGCTGGAGGGCGCTTACAGTGCTTTCTCAGCTACTATTCTCTCGAGTGTTTCTATGTGTTTTTTCACTCTTTCGGGTATGTTCTTTACGTCTATGCTTACAAAGCCTCTTATCAGTATTCCCACGGCTTCATCTCTCTTGAACCCTCTCGTTACAAGGTAGTTTATTTCGTCCTCTGCCAGTTTGCCTATGGATGCTTCGTGCGTTAGTACAGCGTTTGGTGATAGTGCTTCTAGCTCAGGTATGGTCTCAACTACTGCTCTATCGGAGAGAAGCATTCCTCTGCACTCAATGTGACCTCTCGCAGCTACGTTCACACCTGTTGTGATCCTTGCTCTCGATACAACTCTAGACTCATCTCTGGCGACTATCCTGGATACTATCTCGGAGCGGGACTCATGCCCTCTCAACACGCTCATACCACCAACATCCTGCTCGCTATCACCAAGACCCAGTAGCACCGAGGCTTGCAGAGCGTAGGTGTTACTCTCCTGGATAACCTTTGGGTATGTTTGAAGTGTTCTAACTCTACTCATGTTCACGTAGTAGGAGATGTACTTGCCCTCCTCGGCTACGTGAACAACCGTTCTGGGCCTAACGTGAGTTACGTTGTTCCACGCGTGAACCATGACGTACCTTAGCTCTGCTTTCTCGCCAACGTAGAACTCAGACAACCCCACGTGAAGCCCAAAGGACTCTGGTGCTATGGTGCAACCAGTGTACACAGTCACCTGTGAGCCCTTCTCGAGAACAATAACGTTGTGTGGCGCCTGCAGTCCACCAACGCTCATGAACATACACGTCATAACCGGATCGTCGACCCTAGTGTTCTCCTTAACCCTGATGAAGAATCCTCCGCGGCCCTTCAAAGCTGCTACAGCCGTGTACTTGTCGAGTGCCGGGTCCAGGAGCTTCCACACGTAGTCTCTAGCTATATCCGGGTTCTCCTCGATGAAGTCCTCAATGCTTTTAACCTCGATACCAGGTATTCGGCTCAAGTACCTGAAGTAGGCTTGATCCACCTGCGTGTAAATAGCTTTAGCCGAGAAGTCAACACCAACCTCGCGAGCTCTCTCCTCGATGAGCTTAGGCTCTTTTCCAGCCACGTACTCCACGTACCGCGTTACATCCACGTCTCTTCCGTATGGTGAAGGCTTACTGAGAGCTGCTTTAGCCCTATTGCGCACTTCTCTAAGCCAGCTCTCTGAAGCCATGGCTGAACACCTCGTCCACTATTTCTCTCCCACCGCAGAGCCTGATGGAACCCTTGATCATAACGCAGACCTTCGTTGGCTGAATGTACCTAGCGATCAGAGCCGAGTGCGTTACTATGATCGCCGACTTGTAGGGTGCTTCATCCACGATCCTCCTGATAGCCTTAGCAATAACAGCTATCGAGTCAACGTCAACACCGCTGTCTGGTTCATCTATGAGGGGTAGCTTGGGCTTCTGAGCTAGTAGCATTGCTATCTCAGCTCTCTTGAGCTCACCACCGGAGAACCCCTTGCCGAAGTCTCTTTCAAGCAAGTGATTTATCTCCAGGTCGTTAGCTATCTCGTAGGGATCACACTTGCTTTTCCTGCAGAGAGCCTCAAGCAGCTGTCTGCATTTAACGCCCGTTAGCCTCGGTGGTATTTGATGAGCTATCGTTAAGCCACGTGCAACTCTCTCCTCCATGGGTTCACGCGTGATGTCCACACCCTCGAACACTATCTTCCCAGACAACACCTCGAGCCCCGGGTATCCCACAATAGCTCTGAGCAAAGTGGACTTGCCACTACCGTTGGGTCCAAGCAGGAAGAATAGGTCTCCTTCGTTGAGTTCAAAGCTAGTGTTGCTGACCGCTTCCCTACCTCCGTAAGCAACTGTTAAATCAGCTACTTCAAGTACGCTCATTTCGTAAGCACGCCTGCTATGTTTTCCTCAATAACCGTGTTATCGTTAAACCGTAAAAAACCTTACGAATCCCCCGGCTAGGTGCAGGTTTTGGCAATCAGCTAATAATCCTGTAGCTCAACCAGAAACCTGGGTAAAGGTTTTGGTGGTGTAATGCACAGTCTCGCATGCACTCTGAAGAACCAGGGATATGAGCCCTGCAACTGCTTCACCTACGTGAACGGTAGACCGTTTCAACCCTGCAGAGCTGGCCTGAGGATCCAGGGTGGGAGAATACAGAGGCTAGTATTCGACGCGGTGCTCTCCAGGCCCGAGGACTACCTATCGATATACCAGAGTGGGTGCAACCACAACTGCCTCAAGTGCCACAGCTGGTACTTCGCTCAGTACGCTAAGGGCTCTTGGATAACGCCCGAAGACATCGTGAAGATAGTCCTCGAGTACAGGAAGCAGATAACCATGTGGGAGCCTCGTAGTAGAGCAACAATGTGGCATGCATCGGATCTCTGTGCGCACTGCGGTTCATGCGTACTAACGGGTACTAGAGGGTTCTTCTGCCCCGGTAAGCTGAAGCCAGAGCAGGTTCTGTGGTCACCTCAGGGTTATGGTCCAGCACGCAACATAGTTTCCTTCACGGGTGGAGACC
Source organism: Desulfurococcaceae archaeon (assembly GCA_038816475.1). Lineage (GTDB taxonomy): Archaea > Thermoproteota > Thermoprotei_A > Sulfolobales > Desulfurococcaceae > UBA285. The sequence continues at coordinate 59,688 of JAWBAI010000009.1, read as the reverse complement.
TCTACTGCCAGCCGGCATTCTACGCTAAAGCCTTCAGGCTTATCAAGCGGGAGGCTCCTGACTTGTGGATACACATTGAAACAAACGGCTATGGTTTAACACCAAGAAACCTAGAGGTTCTCTACGAAACCGGTTTAGACTCAGTGTGGTTGGACATGAAAGCCTACAAGGAGGACACCTACAGGTTTCTCTGTGGAACAAGCAACAAGCGCGTGCTCGAACTACCCGCTGTATTGCACGACATGGGGCTTGTTCTCGAGGTAGTACTACTCTACATACCAGGACTCGTAGAAGTGGATCAGCTGTCTAAGTTCGCAGAGCACATCGCATCCGTTGACCCAGATATACCCGTTATACTACTTGCGTTCTTCCCCGAGTACAAGCTCGCAAACTACAGGTCTCCCACGGTAGACGAAATTGTAGCTGGGTACAGGATGCTGAGGTTTAAGCTGAATCACGTGAAGATAGGTAACGTTGGAGTATTCTGCGGAACGCTTGAATGCGTTCAAATGCTCATTGATAAACTGGGTAGAGAAGCCGTAGGGCTTTAGCCTCGAGGATTAGAGGAGGTGAGAAAAAAGGTTTAGGCTGTTGAAGCTGCTTCTCTCCAGGCAACTCTTACCAGGTAGAACACTACTGGTATGATCATCAGGGCGAAGGCTATTGCTACACCCCACGATATTGTTCTCAGCACGGTCATGGCTTCTGGTAGCTGAGACAGTATTGCGCTGACACCAACGTACGCGAATACGAAGACGAACACCGCTCCTATCAGCGGTGTGAACTTCTCGAAGGCTGGGTGTACAAGTCTTAGAACACTGGTTATAGCATCAACGATCACGATGCCAACCGCTATTATCAGTGCACCAATGATCAGCGAGTAGACGAAGTCACCGTACAAACCAAGAATGTTCAGTGCTATCGTTATGAAAACAGCTATTAGACCGATGGCGATGAGGTTCTCGAAGAGGTCTCCGATGGCGACGTACTTATCCTTGGCGACAGTTCTAAAGATTTTCCCAATGTACCTGGCTAGCACCAGCACGAGTGCTAAACCAAGAGTTAGCAGAGCTATTGACGCCAGTATTCTTGGTAGATAGTAGGTTACAACGCCCAGCACATCAGCAGCTACACCTGCAGCACCGATCATTCCGAGTCCAACGGTTATCGCGATGACTATTATGGCTGCCTTCACAAGGCCTGCGATCAACGAAACTATGTCTACGCCAGCACCCTTAAGCGCTGCGCCAATATCAGTTGCTTCGAGAGGTTTGCTTATCTTCTCAAGGAACAGTCTTACGACCTTAGCCACGAGATCGGCCACTATGTAGCCAACAATGATTATTACAGCAGCCATGAAAGCTGCTGGGAGCGAAGCCGTGAGAATAGTGAGGAGCTCAGTTGCTCCAAACATAACTGCAATTGCTAAACCGAAGACGAAGAGCAGCAGGAGAACACCTATAATAGTGGTTAGAATTGGTATTATGCCATCCCGTTCTCCCAGAGACCAGCCAATTAGCTTGGCAATGTACTCTGCAGCAAGCATCGCGAGCGGTATACCGAGAACAAGTACAACAACACCTCCAAGTATTCCAATGACCAACCTTATGAACATGGCGATGAACTCAACGGCTGGTCCAAGAAAGCCAAGCATGTTTATAGCTAGTAGAATAGCCAGTGCTGTTATAACAGCTGTGACAATGCCCCCCAGTACTGCTCCAAGGTCCACTTTAGCTTCTTCCAGTTTCCTGCCTATAGCAGTAGGTTTCAGGAATCTCCATACAACCCTGTGGTAAACGAGCCTTACAACAGCTCCAAACACTTTACCGATCAGGTATCCAACAAGGATCACTACTATTGCCAGCAGAACAGCTGGTATAGCTTGAATAATAGCTCTTGCTACGTCTACAACGGCGTTTACTAGCTCCTCGAAGGCCATGAGATCACCCTTTTACAGATCCTATTACATAACGCCTTGGCTTATAAGTTTTATAGTCTGAACGGGGCGTTCATCAAAGGATTATTCAACGGGCTACAGCTAGGCTTACAGAACTACGTTTGCCTGGATTGTTCCCGTGGAGTCTCCGAATGGGGTTTTCCGCTTACTCCTCCTGCTCTGCTTCAACGAACCCTATTGTTCTATCGTGCAGGTCGGTTGATAGAATATCGAGTAGAGCTATCAGTAAGAGGTCCTCTTCGAGTGTTCTCGATTCCTTCGTCAAGAGCTTGGATACCATGTCGAAGATCCTTTCAACGAGTTCTCTGTTTCTATCCGGGTACACTAGTGCTTCGAGGAACCTTGCTTTGAGCTCGTTGTAGAGGGTGTCCAGCTCATCGTACAAGTCTAAAGCCTCGTCCTCGCTTAGCTGGAAGTACCTTGATAACCTGCTGACTATGCTCTGCACGGTTACCACCTGTACGGGTTATCCATGCGACTTCGTGTATACTTCGAGGGCTTTTAAAGCTGAAATTCTCCAGTTGAACTCCTCTGACCTCTTCACGCAGGACTCTCGTACTTGAAGACCAATCACGTCCCCCTTGTAGGCTCTCTCGACCAGTTCAACGAGGATTGAAACAGCTTGTGCAAGGTCTACGGGGTTTAATGGCTCGAAGAGAACGCCGGTTCCCCTGGGTCCGTGGGATCTTACGTCCAAAACTACGTCGATAAGCCCTTCAACACGGGAAGCTGCAACCGGCGTTCCCGAGGCCATTGATTCAAGTGCCACTAGTCCAAAGGGCTCAGACCTGCTTGGAACAAGAGTAGTGTTAGATGCGTAGTAGAACATAATGGCATCCTCCCGGGAGATCATGCCTGGTAGTACGCGAAGATTCTCCTCGTAGACTAGTGATGCTTCAATCATACTTCTCAGGTCTTCTAGACTCCACTCAAGGGGTGCAACAGCTAGAACCACCCTTGCTCTTGGAATGTGAAGCGTTACCATGTCGAGAGCTTTAAGAAGAGTGTCAAAACCCTTCTGCTTAGCCAATCTACCTATGGCGAAGACCAGTGGTCCATCGCTATCAAACGGCTTACTGTACTCAACCCCGTAGCGATCGAGCAGTTTCTTAACGTTGTTCTCCAGCTCAGCTGACCCCCAGGTTAGTTTAACCTCTTTAATCCCCTTTGTCAATAACCACTTCCTGAGCTCGAGCCTGCACTCCGGATCCTCCGGTCTCCGAACACCGGTTTTCCTCGCGAGAACACTCTTCACCTCGCTCCAGCTTACTGGTGAAGCGTTTGGTACAACGCTTACACGGTACCAGGCAGAGGGACCCATAGTTCTCTCAAGGCTCTTGGAGTAACCACGGCTAACGGTTACGATAGCATCTACGGTTAAAGCTGCAAGCTTCTCCACTAGTCCTCCTGACACGCTGTAGTAGTACGAGAATGGTTTTACCCCGTGAACACCGCGAACAAAGGTTTCACCGCACACGCCCAGAGCAGAGCATAGCTTCTCAGCGTGAATCCTCGTCTTCGACAAGAGGTGAACATGGTAAACCAGTATACTCCTGCGAGCCTCCCTTGTGGAGATAGTGTTGACTGCGAGAAGCGCGGGGTAGCTGTGCCAGTCGTGGCCGTGGAAAACAATGGAATCTCGCTCGTGCTTAAGCCTTTCACCTAGGTACTCCGCAACAGCCATCGCGAAGGCGAGTGATTTATCCAAGAGCAGCTGCGGCGAGTACACCACGGGGTCATCCAGTACACCTCCACCAACAACGTAGTGTCTTGGCTCAGTGTTCTCCAGTAGACTAATGCAGAACCCTCCTTTACTAGAGCTGAACACAGGGTTTCTACAAGCATCGATGCACCCATGGTTCGGAGTGAATATCTCTACTTCAACACCCTGCTCTACTAGGGCTTTTCCAAGCCTGGGCGGAACCTCGGCTAACCCACCAACCTTCCTAGTGTAGATCGACTCGAAGGTGAACATTACCACCTTGGAAACACTGTGCAACTGGGGTCACCTAGGTGTTGCTGAAGAAGCCTAGCTCAGAGCTCAACCACGTGCTTGATGACCACCTCGAATGTATCCCCCTTCTTCAGGTCAACATCCTCCAGGAACATTACACCAAGCCCCTGAGGTATCTCTCTGAGACCCTTCTCTGTTCTAGCGTAGCTTGACAACCTAGCAACCCAGAGCTCAAGCTCTCTGCTAGACTCAAGAGTGATCGGTGGATACGGTTCAGAGTAAAGCTTCACGGTTCCTCCTCTGCCCGAGAACCACTCGTCAACACTGAACTTTTCTCCATCCACCGTGTACCAGGGCTTTTGCTCACGGATTCTGTTGATCTTCCACGCAACATGGTACTCTAGCCCTATTTTACCTACAACAGCGTTCTCACCAAGGTTTCTAACCAGGTATTTAGTTTCGTAGCCCTTGTCCAGTAGTCTCACCTCCTTTTCAAACAGCAGCATAGCTGCTCTTGAACCATAGTAGTATACGCCACCGATTGTTCTCAGACGGAATATACCACTGTTCTCGGTAAAGACCGTTGAGTACTTCGCTAGTGCTAGATCGCTCATGTCCTTGAACGGTGTGTTGTACATCCAGTCGTGTATGGTTGTTTCGCGACCCCATACATGTACTCTCCAGCTCGTTCTCCTGTACCAGTCCGGGTTGATGAACCCCTCGAGGTATGGCTCCGGGTACCTGGTCATGGTGTCCTGAACATTGTGCTCAAGCCCCTTCACCTTAACGTCGAACTCGAATAGCGTTCCACCATCGGATGGTTTAACGTAGAGGTTGTAACTCGGTGTTTCAACGAGCAACTCGAGGTTTCCATCGTAGTCGAAGTCCACGAGAATCCTCTTAACATTCTCGCTTCTGAAGTAATCTGTGAGCTCCTCTGCTCTTACCTCAACTCGTATGAGGCTTTCATAGATGGCTTGCCTGAGGTGTGCCAGGTATACACCACCGAACAAGCCATGCCAGTATGCATCGTTGCAGTAAGCCATGTAGTAGTCCAGCGGGTAAACCCCTTGATCACCGTAAGCTCTCTCAAGCTTTCTCCTAACCCACAGTGCTTTCTTGTGCATGTTGTTACTCTCAGCGTACTTCCGAAGGAAGTTCCTGAAGAAGCCACCGCTCCACTCGAGCATTTTATCGTAACTACCGGTGTCCAGGTATAAGTAGCCTTTTACTCCGTACTCCCTCAGGTATCCCGACAAATGCACAGTTTGAACTCTGCTCTCAGTTCTCAAAGTGTCGAGGAATCTTCTCAACCACCACTCACTTCTCCCCGGATCCATCCATTCTCCGAACTTCTCTGCATCGCTCCCCCACACGAGAACAACGGACTCGTCTCTACCCTGTTGAACCATGTACTCAACTACTCTCTCAGGTTGCTCCCACGGAAGAATGTACCTAAGTTTTTCATCTATGAAGAACACCTTAACCGGTAGACCGCTCTCCTCGGTAATCCATGCATACTTCGAGTAGTCCTGAGAATAACCCGATTTCCTCAGCACGGCATCATCCAGTAGAACGTACTCAATGCCCGCTGATGCGAGAACCTCAGGTAACCATGGCTCCCAAACTCTCTCAGGTAGCCAGAAACCACGTGGTCTAATACCCGAGATCTTCTCGAAGCGCTCTAGGTACAGTGTTATCTGCTTAACTCTGTCCCAGCTCGGAACCAGCGGTAGAATAGACTCACTTATAGTTCCAGCGATGAACTCAACTGTTCCTATGTCCCCGAGCTTGAACATTTCGTTCAACCAATCAGGGTGATATTCCTCCAGGTACAGCAGTAGGGGTCCACTTATGTGAACAACGAACTTTAGATCACTGTAATCCCTCATTATGCTGAGGAGTAGTTTATAGCTGTTCTCGAATATTCTCTCGTTGATCCACTTCAGTTGACCATGAGGCTGATGGAAGTGAAGTACAAAAGCGAAGTTAACTGGCACTCTGCTTACACCCCTAGAGCTCTTCTGATAACTCTTGCAACACCTGTAAGCTTCTCCCGGTAAGAGCCGGGTTCCTGCTTTACTCGCGATATCTCCTCAGCTTCATCCTCCAGAAAGAAGACCTGCCTAAGCCAGTTCTCGAAGTCACCTCTGTTCAAGTGGTAAATGAAGGACTCTGCTGGAACCTTCTCAAGCATCTCCAGGAACTCTGGTAAAGACCTAGCAGAGTAACCGGTGAACTCACCTGTTGGCATGTTGAAGTAGAAGGCTTTGTGCTGTGGTAGTACTAGCTTCGAAATAATCCTGGTCTTGTTGGCTCTGATCTCGTCTGCTACAAGCTTAACGAGTAACCCAGCAACCTCCATGAGCAATCCGTAGGCTACTGAAGCATCCTTGTAGGGTGAAAAGTAAGCATGCACTTCACCCGAAGCTCCGAACTTTGTTGCCATGTAGTAGTAGTGATCGCTGATCGTCAGAAGCTTCCACAGCCTAATAAGCTCAGGTTTCTCAACAGCTTTAACGTATGGTCTAAGGTCCGTGACAAGGTTAAATGCTGTTTGCTGCATGGTGTTTCCAAGCCATGCAGACAAGTCACGCTCATCAGCCCAGCTGATCGTGGACCACCATGGAACACTGAGCACATCTCTAGCTGGGTACTTGAAGGCTGCTTCGGAAGTTGAAAGGAACTCTAGGTTACCGTACTTCAGTACTTCACCCGGTAACCATCTAAGGAACTCGTATATGCCGGTCTCAGGCCAGTGGTGTTCTCCAAAGGTTTCGTAGTCCATTGCTATGAAAACAACGTCTCCCGGAGTTGCAGAAAGCCATGCAGCGTACTTATCAGCAGTTAAAGGGTACTGGTCCCATCTTCTATCGCTAAATCTGAAACCCACATCATCACTAAGCCTGTAGTTTCTCGTGAGAACCCTCATATCACACCCATCGGCTCGGTACACGTAGTTTGGGCTTCTCCACCCGAGAACCCAGTCAACACCCTCTGTAAGCATAACTTTAAATCCTAACCTGTACAGGAAGCAGGCTAGCTCATTGTTGTAGGTGAACTCTGTGTTCTCCACGGTTACAGGTCTGTAACCAAACGTCTCCTCGGTGATACGCCTATGCTCGTTCACCTGCTCAGCGAGCTCCTCCAGCCCATAGTAGGGCATGAAAGCGACTACACTGTGGTAGTAGGTTTGCTCAGCGAGCTCTACAAAGCCTGTGTCTACAGCTTTCTTGAACAAGTCCACTACGTCCGGTCTCCACTTCCTAGCCTGCTCAAGGAAAACACCGCTCAGGCTGAATGTAACCTTGAACGGTTTACTCGTGTTCTTGTACTTTTCTATGTTCTCAACTATGATCCTAGTCGCTGGAAGATAGCATTTGTCAGCTACTCTCTCGATAACCCGACTGTTCAGCTCATTGTCGAACACGATCTCCTCCAGGTCAATGAGGTCTAGCCTACCCGACAGCGCTCTCGATATTAGCTTCTCGTGCATTCTCCTGTTAAGCCTGTAGGGCTGGTGAACCTCGAAGAACACAACCACACTAGGCATACAGCACCAACCTGTACTGCTCGCACCCAGCTCTGCATGAATGCATTTGTGCCATATGCAAAAATGAGGAAACAGTATATAAAAGCTACAGGGCTCTTCTACGGCAGTTGCTTAGTACAGTAGGACCTCCTAGCGTTCTCGAGCTCCCTAAGCCCTTTACTCCTCACGTTCGTGAGATGATCAGCAGTGAGCTCTTCTGGTTTAACTCCGAGCTCAGCTAGGTCTTCCTCGAGGTTGAGCTCTGTGTATATTCCATACTTGTTCAGCAGGTTGTTGGCTTCACTCAGGGATCGCGTTGATGCTAATTCCTCTAGAACAGCAACATCCCTGCTTACAACATCTGCTAGTAAGTAAAAGGTGAAAGTACTAATGAGGTTTACGTTAACACTTCTCGAGCCCATTCTAAGCTTAAAGGGACCTCTGTACCCCTTTAACGCAAGTAGCGATACCATTGAAGCCTCGCTCTTAACGTACCGAAGTATCTCCTCCAGTAGCTCAGCGTCTCTGCGCGATAGAGATGAAACAGCTATTAATCCTCCGCGCTGCGATATCTCGTCTACTCTGGTTAACAGGTAGTTTTGTTCAAGTTCACCATCGCTACCCAGGGAGTGAACAGCTAAAACACCCTTGAGACTTCCTACAGCAGAAACACCCATCCAGTCAGCAAGAGGGCTCCAAAGCGTTTCCTCGCATCCAGTAGCTAGGCTATCTCCACCTACATCAACTCCCAGTACGTAGTCAGCGCCCGTGCCTGAGATCACCTCTTTCAAAGCTTCAACGTAACCTCTTACACCACCGTACACATCTACCACGTAGACATGTTCACCCGTAGCCTTTGAAGCATTAACAGCTTGAAATACGACCTTTCTGCTGTTTCTAACAGCATAGGAGTTTCCATCCACAACAACGTAGCCTTCACCTCTCTTAACGTAGTTTTTAACCTCATCTAGCTTTATGGGGCCTGGAACAGGGTCGTTAATGTACCTTTCCCATGCTATGGATGCAAGAGTGTACTTAACGTTGAACCTCGCTAGGAACCTGGCTATTACAACAGCGGAAGCTATGTCTCCTCCACCACCAATGGCTATCACAAGTGCGTGTTTGCCCTTTTCAAGTAGCTCGAACATGTCTAACACAGAGTCTGTGTTAAACAGCGTCCAGGTTTATTTACCTTCACCAGTAGCAGATATCTTATCGAGACCCATGTCAAGCGCTAGCTCGGCTATGTCCTTCGAGTACTCAGCTATTCTTCTCAAGCTCTCCAGTAGAAGCTTAAAGGATACTAGTTCATTTGGTTTAAGCAACCTGGAGTAGTCTTCAACCAGCTTCTTCTCAAGCTGTTTAACGCTGTCAACGAACGATGAGACCTCCTGAACGAGAAACGGGTCCTTACTGAGGAAAGCGTCCGTAGACTTTTTACATACGTTCATTACGTCAAAACATAGCTTGTGAGCTTCGCTGGGTATTTGAGCTGCCGCAAGCTCCATCACTTGCTTTGCAATGTTAACAACGTGATCACCTATTCTCTCCAGAAGCTTTGATAGAGCTCTGTACATTATCAAGTCAAGACTACTCACATCTTCAGTTACCTCTGTTCTACCCAGAGCGCTCATGTTTATGAGTCTGTTGACGTAAAAGTACACTCTGTCTATGCTATCATCCTCTCTGAGGATCTCCGCTGCCGTCTCAGGGTCTTTTCTGCTGAGAACCATGCAGGAATCACTGAAGACGGACAACACCACTTTGACCAACCGCTTGAGTGCTGTATGAAGAGGCTGTTTATCCGGTGCTAGAATAACGCTTATTCTGATCTCATCCACATCCTCGTTCGTGATCTCTGCAGCCGGTAACCTGCTGAGAACAACGCTCCTAATGGAGTTTCTGAGCTGTGGATGTATACTGTTGCTCTTAACCACGATCTCGTCGTACCCCATGACGTATGCACCTATGATCCAGCGAACAACCGTCTCTGGCTCCTGATCAGAGCTCACGTTGAGTACTATGCGCTTGAGCTCTCGCGTTGAAGCAAGCGATGGTCTTATGGTTACAGCGTGGTCTGTTTCCTCAACTATGACCTGGCTACCCGGTTTTAAACCGTGCTTTATAGCCCACTCCTTGGGCAACGAAACTATATAGGTTGATCTGCCTGTAAATTGCACTCTACGCATGTACCTTTTCAACTGAGCCCTGATATCTATATAGATGCAGAACTTAAATACCTTGAATCCTACTTGTGCTTTCTTCTCTGTGCTCTATAAGGTGATATTGATACATCTACGTGGTATATTAGGTCGCTTACTTCACGCACAGCATCTACAATCCTCGAACGAATCCTATATGCTTCCAGAATAGTGGTTCTCGGATCGACTCCAACGTGAACACTGACTATGTAAAACGACCCGATCTTCCTGGCATCCACGTTCTTCACGCGTACATCAGCGAGTTCTCTAACCAGCTTTTCAAAAACCCTTAACTTGAGGTCGGGATCAACGTTCCTGCCAGTAACTGTTCTAAACGTGTCTCTTAGAACTTCGATGATGCTGTGGAAAACGAAGAACGTAAGTACTGCCGTGAATAGCGCTTCGAAGCCAGAGTTCTGGGTGAACGCTACGACCAGCATACCGAGTGTAGCAATGATCGCTGCAAACGTGTCGAGAACAGCGTGTACGTAGTCTATCCTCACGATCTCCAGCTTGAGCTCCTCGTACTTCCTCTTTTGTATAAGCATGGTTGTAGCTGTTAGCACAGCACCTAATGCTGTAACCAGGGATAACGCCGGGTGGTACACACCACTTAGCTCCTGGTTCCTGTAGTTGATGAAGTAGTCAACGAAAACGTAACCGTACACTCCTATTACTATAACTGCAACAACTGTTACAAGTATGGATTCAAGAAATAGTGTTCCAAGGGGGAATCTTCTGCTAGTCCTGGAAGCGTGGTTCAACGACACCATGAACAAAGCCTCGAGAACAGTATCTACAACCCAGTGCGCGAGATCAGCGAAAAGCACAATGTTGTACATGACCATAACAACTAGTGCTTCAACTGTAGTACCAAGTAAGCTTAACCAAAAGGATACCTTGAACCCGCTCATAGCTCTTCTTAGCCTGTGCTCAATAGCCCTGTATTCCACGAACACCACCTCTAAGCCTTACGCTAATAGTCTATTGACAAAGCATGATACGGTTCAGCTGAATAGAGTTCAAAGTCGAAAGACACTTTCTAGAAAACAAAATCCATTTAGATCCATGGTAAAGGGGGGTATTTTTCCTTTCCCTGAGACTTCGCGAGGTTGAAACGATGTGAGCAGTTCAAGTTTTCCGGTTCAAAAGCGCTACTATATAAATGCACAACTCGTTAGGTATACCTTGGGATTGGTGAGAAACTAGGGGAGGTAGGGTTAATTGACTGTTGTTGCTGGTGAAAAAATTCCTGGTAGACATAGACCATTCCTCACGATAACGCTTATAGCTCTCAACGTAGCGATTTACTTTTACACAAGCGGGGGATTACTTGTGAGAACACTGGACTACTACGTTGTAAACTACGGGTTTAAACCGGTGTACCTGCTCTACGATGCTTCCTTGGCTCTTAAGACTATTTTCACGAGCATGTTTATTCACGCTGATTTATTCCACTTGTTCTTCAACATGCTGTTTCTCTGGGTCTTCGGCTCGAGGGTCGAGAAGCTCCTGGGACACACGAAGTTCCTATTGCTCTACGTGCTCTCGGGTATAATGGCTGTTGTGTTCCACACATCCTTTGCACCCTTCGCCGGGTTTGGAGCCTTGGGCATTTCAGCGGTAGGCGCATCTGGTGCTATTAGTGGTTTGCTAGGTATATACCTGCTTCTTCTACCGAGAACAAGACTTGCTATGTGCATGTTCTTCTTCCTTATACCACTCTGCTTCTCTCTACCAGCGTACGTTTTCATAGTGTTCTGGTTTGCTCAGCAAGTCATATACGGATACGTGGTTCTCGGGGGTGTAGCCTACTTTGCGCACGTGGGTGGATTTGTAATGGGTCTTGTTTTAACACCGCTTATGGCGAGATCGCTTGCTAGGAGAAGAATGTACTACGAGGATGCCATCATAAGGTACATGGAGTCGGTTTTAGGAATAGTAATTCCGCGTAAACCCGGGCTGAGCGGAGGTGTTAAGGCTATACTAGCGGTATTACTGTTGTTAACAGCGGTTGGTTTCATATACACGTACTACACTACACTGTCCTCTGGTTTTCTAGTTTACGCGTCAACCGTTGAAACCGTTGTTGATAGCAACGTTCAACGCGAAGTTGTAACGTTCTACGTTGACGATGGGAAATTGGACTTTTCACCAGTAGTATCCGATAATGTGAGAATACTCGTTAATAGGCTAGCTGGTGCAGGTGTTCTTTACAATCCAATGTTAGCCGGTGAAAACTTAACTATTACCCAGGAGTATCAGGCACTAGTTAGTGGTTTAAATGTACCAGTGGTATTAAATGCTATAGTTACCTACGATGAGCACGGGTTCGTCGTGTACTCCAGTGGCGAACTCAGAAGCAAAGTTGTAGTGTACACTAGAGTAGGAGCTGTTTACACCTGGAGACCTGGGAACGTCATAGTGATCGACTACGAGCTTAAAGCAAGCAGAGCTGAAATGAAGGTTCTAAGTAGTCTTTGCCTAATATCAGCTGCAACCGCACTGTTAGCCATACCAGCGGTGGTAGTAAGCAGGAGCCTGGAATTCTACTCGTGGACCCCGTTGGGTCCAGTTATTTAGAACCATGGGATTTAATCATCGGTTCACCGTATCTGTTAAGGTAAACTACGCTCTCCAGTGGTTTACGTGGAGGAGGTTCCGGTGCTTCATCGGGGTATCCAACAGCTACTATAGCTATAGGAACGGTTGAAGAAGGCATACCGAGTACTTCTCTTATGTTTTCAATGTTTCTCATGGTTTGAATCCACACCGTTCCAAGTCCCAGAGCGTGAGCAGCAAGAAGGAAGTACACTGTAGCAGCTGAACAGTCAAGCATGTAGGAGACAGGAGACTCATCTATGTTGCAGGCAACAACAACAGCGAGCGGTGCTCTCTCGAGTGGTTTAGCAGCTGGATGGATCCTGCTCAGTTTACTCTTCACATCGGGATCCTTGACCAAAATGAACCTCCATGGTTGAGCGTTCTTAGCGCTCGGAGCAAATCTCGCTACGTCTATAGCTTTGAGCACTTCCTCAAGCGGAGGGGGTTGATCCTTGAATTTCCTAATACTCCTTCTGGACCTGAGAAACTCCAAGTAATCATTCAAAGCTGTACACCGTGGATCAATACATCTATGGTGGCAGGGTGTTATAATGCTATCGGTGCCATCTGGCTTTTAAGATTTTCTCTCAGTCGGAACCTCGGGAGGTGAATACCATGACTAAACTCACCCCCGTAGTTTACTTCGTAGCAGCGCTAACAGCACTAGCTGTTATTTTGAGGTTTTTCGAGCTCCCATACCCACCAGCACCATTCTTAAAGTACGATGCATCAGGTGTTCCACTAGCCGTAATAGCGTTTATGAACCTTCGTGCTGCTTATAGTGTTCTTCCAATATACTTTATTATACCCGTAGCCTTGGGCACGGACTCTATTGGTATGGCAATGAAGTGCTTAGCTGAACTATCAACTTTTACACCTCTTGCATTGACTTTTAGGAAACTTCACGGAAAGCGTAGCGATGCTACCATGATAGCCGTAGCCGTTGCAACCGTATCGCGCGTAGCAATAATGTCTTTGGCCAATTACCTCGTCACACCCCACTGGCTCTTATTTGTCAAGTATCCAGGTATAGAGAGCTTTGAACAAGCTTACGAGTTTACCGTAAGCTTCATACTGCCACACTCAGTAATATTTAACCTAACGATAGCCTTAATAGTATCACCTCTTTCCATACGTGTCTACAGGGTTTTAACCAGAACAGGCATACTGAGATGAACAGCAAACCGGTTGTTGAAGTAAAACACCTGTGGTTCAGGTACCCGGGAGGTAACTGGGTTCTCAGAGGAGTGGATCTCGTTATCGAGAAAGGAGAGCATGTGCTGATCATAGGAGAAACAGGGTCGGGTAAAACAACGCTGGTAAGAGCAGTAACGGGTGTGGGTGAACTAGTTTACGGTGGTGAATCCAGGGGCGAAGTACTAGTAGATGGTAAAAACTTGAAGAACCTTGAACCAGAGGATGTTTTTAAGGTAATTCACATCATTGGTCAAAACCCCTACCTATACTTCACAGAGCCCATTGTAAGAGACGACCTGCTAGCTTACTCGCTCAGGGTTCACGGAGAGATCAGGATAGCTAAGCAAGCTTTAGTTAAAGCAGTTGAAGCAACCGGCATCTACAGGTTGCTCGATCGGTACTTCTTCGAACTATCGGGTGGTGAAGCAAAGAGAGTTCTGGTTACTAAGTCGATCATGGCGAACCCCTCGCTCATAGTGTTCGATGAGCCGCTGATGTGGCTTGACGATGAAGGTGTAAAGAACTTTGTAGAGCTTCTTCATGTCCTGAGGAGACTTGGTAAATCCGTGCTTGTCATTGAACACAGGTTTCTACCCATATACAGGTACTTCGACAGGATCATGGTTCTGAAGAACGGTGTTCTCAGGGATGCAACAGAGCTAGTTTTCACTCGCGTTGAAAACTCAGAATCACAGATAAAAGCACAGTTCACGTCCAAGAGTGGTAGAAGCGGAGAAGCTAGAAAACCCGTTCTTAGAGCTAAAGAACTGCACTACGGTTACGAGAACAATCATGTTCTGAAGGGTGTTAACTTAGAACTCTCGGAGGGTGACATTGTTCTCATCTACGGGTCCAATGGTTCTGGTAAAACAACGCTACTCAAGTTGCTCTCGGGTTATCTGAAGCCCAAGAAGGGAAAGGTTGAAAGATACGTGGACGCAGTCTACATACCTCAAAACATAGCACTCTTCTACACTGAGGAAACAGTCGAGAAGGAGGTAAGGGAGCTATGCAAAACCAGGAAGCTTGGAGAGAAATGCGTCGAAGAGGGTCTGAGCAGAGTTGCGCAATTGGGACTAGATCCAAGTCAATCCCCCTTCAACCTAAGTCATGGACAAATGGTGAAGCTTGCAGTAGAGCTCGGAGTTCTCTCGGGCGCTGGCTTACTACTGCTGGACGAACCGTTCTCTGGTTTAACGTACAAGAGTAGATTCCTGCTTCTAGAGCACATCTCCCGTCTCAGCGCATCTGTTGTTGTTGCAACTAGTAGCCTGGATGCAGCTGTATCCCCCGTGTGGACATCCATGTACAAGTTGGAGAACGGAGTGCTCAGCAAGCTCGTCTTGGATGGAGAACGAGTTCACCACGACCTTGTTTACGCGTCGAAGCTTTACAGCGAGGTGTTGGATCGTGCTTAGAAGCTTATCCTATCTTCTTGTTCAGTCCAAGAGACTAGAGCAGTTCAGCACGTTGTCTAGGCTATTCACAGCCCTATCCATTCTGGCGTACCTTACCTACGCAAGGTTCGGAGCTGAACTCGGCACCGAGGTGGTTAGAACAGTCATTGCGCTATCGATGGTTCTCGCGATCTCGTCTCTTGTACGTGGATTGAGAGTTGTGCTTGAAGGAGCCAGGTTGATCCTATTGTTCACGCTTGCTAGTGCACTCGTTTTCTACTTAAGTAGCCTCCTAGGTTGGTTTACCTTGGACCCCGCATACATACCAGTTGGTGCACTAAGACTCGTAGCGTTCTTCCTATCCTTCTCGCTTTTCTTCCAGATACTAAGCCTTGAGGAGTGGAGATATTTGTACAACAAGCTTGGCTTGAAAACTCAGGCGTTAGTGTTGTCCGTTGCTGTAGCTCATATACCAGTGCTCTTAAACTACCTCTCCGAGTCAGCTGTAGCAATCAAGCTGAAGTTCAAGGGCAGAAAGCTCTACAAGCTAGTAGTGCCCCTTATACTGCTCTCGCTCTACACTGCAAGAGGACTATACGAAGCACACTTAATCTACAGAGCATCGCTGAAGCCTAGAGCTAAGTTCACCTACTTCAAGAGAAACGATGTCTTGCTCTACTCTGTTGTACTAGTTCTCGTTATAACCATTTTCCTTGTTAAGTAGAACCTGCAACGATGAATACTTGCCTGGTGGAAACTCCGCTTGGAGTCAGCCAGTTGGAGTCAGCCAGGGGTTCGTGGGCTCACGGGATCACCAGCGGCAGGGCGTCGTCATCCCGAATACATGGTACTGCATGAAGCTATTTAAGGGTACACCAGCACGTGAACGCGATTAATTCGCTGAAAACACGCACCGGTTATATACTTGTTGATGGTACTGATATTCTGGTGATGCAAGAGTTGCTCAAACTGGAAGAGCTGGAACGCTATGATAGGCAGATCAAGCTGTTCGGGATCGATGGTCAACTTAAGCTTAAGAACTCCCGTGTTCTTGTCGTTGGACTCGGAGGCTTAGGATCTCCTGCTTCAATCTATCTAGCTGCTGCTGGTGTGGGTAAACTTGTAATCGTAGACAAGGAGAAGGTTGAACTGAGCAACCTCAACAGGCAAATCCTGTACTCAACTAGAGACCTGGGTAAACCCAAAGCTCTGGTCGCGTTCGAGAAGCTGAAGGAGCTTAACCCCAATGTAGAAGTGGTTCCCGTGCAAAAGGACGCTGATGAAGAGCTCATTGAGAGCTTGATCAGAGAAGTGGACATCGTAGTGGATGGCCTGGATAACTGGAGAACGAGGTTCATAGTTAACAAAGCCTGCGTTAAGTTTAGAAAACCGTTTGTACATGGAGGTGTACAAGGACTCTATGGTCAAGTCATGGTTATAGTACCAGGTAAAACACCGTGCTTAAGCTGTATTCTACCCAGGGAACCAGCCGAGGAGAAACCTGGACTCCCTGTACTTGGCCCTACTCCTGGTTTAATCGCGATGATACAGGTTACAGAAGCCATAAAGCTTCTAACAGGCTACGGTGCTCCCGCGCTCAACAAGCTCATAGTCTACGACGGTTACAACATGAAATTCCACGAGATCATCGTTACCAGAAACCCGCAGTGCCCAACATGTGGCTGGATCAAGGAATAGTGGTTCAAAAGCAAGGTGAAAAAAACAATTGAGGTCGCTACTGTAGCTTCTCCTTTAAGAGAACCGAGATCCTCTTTACTCCCTCCTCGATAACCTCCTTCTTTGGCATTGAGAAGTTTAATCGTATAACATTTCTACCCGTGTTGTCAGTATAGAAGGGTGCTGCTGGGATTACTGCAACAGCGTACTTGTCTAATAGCTCAATCGCGAAGCTCCACGAGTCTATCTTCTCTGGTAACCAGAGCAGTACAAACATTCCAGCAACGGGCCTGGTGTGCTTGGAACCCGGTAGGTAGTTTTCAATGGCTTTAATCATTAAGTCTCTCTTAGCTCTGTACTCCTCGATAGCTTTCTTTCTGGTTTCCTCGAAAACACCTTTTCTCAAAGCCCAGACTATGAGTAGCTGTGATGGTACACTTGGACACATATCGGTGGGGCCTTTAGCCGACCTGAACAGATCCGTTATCTCATTGGGAAGTACCAGCCAACCTACTCTTAAACCTGTTCCAAGAACTTTGCTGTACGTACCTACGAATATAACTCTATCCTCCTTGTCCATGGACTTGAGGGATCTTATCTCGATCGGCTCATAAACAAGGTGGTTGTAAGCCCCATCTTCTACCACTAGCAGGTCATACGTACTAGCGATTTCAAGCAGATGCTTGCGTCTCTCAAGAGAGAGCGTTAAGCCAGAGGGATTTTGACCAGTGGGAATGGTGTACACTAGTTTTACGAGTTTACCTTCGCTTTTCAGCTTCTTCACGGTTTGCTCTAACACATCAGTCTTCATACCTTGTTCATCCATTGGTACACCTACGAGGCTTACACCGTAGTGCTTCCATGCTAGTAGAGTGTTCACGTAGGACGGGTTTTCGACGATAACGATGTCACCGGGGTCTATCATTAATCTACCAATCAAGTCTACAGCTTGACTACCACCGTGGGTAACCACGATGTTACCAGGCTTTGCGTTAACACCCTCGTACTCCCTCATGAATTTAGCTATCTCCTCGCGAATCTCTGGAATCCCCTCAGTTGGCGAGTATATGACGGAACGCTTCTCCTTCTCGAAAATCTCTTTTGCGAGCTCAGCGTACACCAACCTGGGGATAACGTCAGGATCGGGGTCTCCTGCTGCAAAGCTTATAACCGGTGTTTCCCTGGATTTTACAGCAATTCTGGATACAAACTCACGTATAGGACTCGGCTCAACGTAGTTGCATCTACTACTAAGGAACTTGGCGTAGTCTGGTCTTGCCAATACTCAACCCTAACTTGCACATGGTAACTCTGGTTTAAAAAAGCATACTTAGAAAGAGACACTACTGAACGGTGATCACTTCGCGACCGAACGTTGTGAACTTGTTCATAGCTATGTGAGCTATGAAACCCGCTTCGAGCCTTGGCTCATAGTTCACGTATGCATTCTCTCTATAGTGATACGCCAGAACTTCTCCAACGTAGAGCACGTGGTCACCGTAAGTGCGTTTATCGTACACTCTGCACTCCAGGTTTGCAAGAGCGTTCCTGATGATCGGTGTGCCCACTTTACTTGCAGGTGTGAACTCGAACTTTGTTTTCTTCAGCTTCTCGGGTCCATGCTCTGAGCCAACGATCCAAACATCGCGGAGGTTTTCAAGGCTTGGAACACTAATCACGTACTCACCGTACTTCTCCAGTAGCTTGTAGGTGTAACGAGTCGGAGCAACAGCTACAGCCACCATGAACGGCTTAGCTGAAACCGGTGTAACCCAGTCAGCAGTCATAACGTTCACCTCCTCACCATACCTACCAGAGACAACAAGGTACGTTCTAAACGGGTACAGCAACCTGTACGCCACAAAGACCACCTGTGTAGGAGCATATAAAGTGTTCCAACCTTAATAATCCACACGTCTACTCATTTATAGTTGAACACTGTCCTCCGAACCACGTAGACTAGCACTGAAACATGCCCCAAGATTCTTCACTCTTACCGCGAACAACAGGCCTTAAAAATCGAGATGTTCCCAGACAATACCGCTGAGATCGTGTTTTCGTATTCGTAGGATACTAACGCCTCGCGCAACTGTTTCGGGTTTCATATAGGTTTATAAGAATTGATGATGGTTGTTTTACTGTGGATTGAACTCATTCACGATGCGGGTACGTGGTAAAGACCCAAGTGGGTGGGGCATTCAAAGCCAGGATGTGGGGGTTTCCCCACAGCAATGAACCCGAGCTAGATGAAGGAGAGGTGTGGGCTGGGGTTACCCTGAACGGGCGGAGACCAATGACATGGGCACCGATGAAAGGTGCCCCGAGGTCTATGAAGCCAAGGGTTGAAACATCAACCAACATGAAACCCGAACCCCACGTTTACTACCACCACTTCGTGCTCAGCTTGTACTGGCTTACGTCCTCACCCTTTTCGGGTTTGCGAAAGATGAAGAGGTGCTCGTGGGCTATCAGGTAGAAGTCCTTTCCTCCGCAGTTCTCTTCAACCCAGCACTCGCAGGAGGATTTAACCAGCTTTCTCCACCGTTGCTCTGTAACTCTGGTGTTCCACTGGATCTTGATGATGTTCTCCTTCAGTATGAATCCAACGTCGAGGAACTGTTGCATGACGCGGAAGGCTATGGGAACGTAGTGCCTGTTTTGCCTGGTGTCACCAACGAGTATCGCGCAGTACCTTCCAGGCTTCAGAACCCTATAGCTCTCCTCGGCAACCCTCCTCATGCCGACAAGGTACTCCTCTAAGCTACTCACCTGAGACAAGTCTCCGGGTACTGGTTTCCGCTTCGAGTAGGGTATAATGTTGAAGTAGGGCGGATGCGTTGCAATGAAATCTATGGATTCATCTTCTATTAGGTCAAGGTTCCTAGCATCCCCATGATACACTCTGATCTCGGGCTCCTTCCAGTCGGGGATGAGTGGTTTGTACGTGAAGTTCAACCTGTCCAAGGTCAGGATCACTGCTTCATAGTTTATATCTACTCCTATAGCGTTTCTACCCAGGAGCTTGCACTCAACAAGAGTTGTACCACTACCACACATCTGATCCAATACCCATTCACCAGGCCTAGTGTACCTCAGGAGGAGATTTCGTACAAGCCTTGGGGACCAGTTCCCTCTGTAGTCCCCTTTGTGAGTAGCCCAATCACCCCTCTCAGGAAAGCTCCAAACAGTCGTGGTTTCAAGTGTAAAGTCCCTTGGCTGGTACTCCTTGATCTCGTGCTTCACACCAACCCTGATCACAGTGTCCTCGACGACTACCCCTCTGCGCTTCTTGACGTACTCAAGGTACTCATCAAACGTAACAAGACGCATCCGCATCAAGTTTCACTACCAATAAACCTTTTCCACACCAAGTAACTTGTAGGCTAAGCTATGTGTATAAACCAGAAGACCTCCTGAGCTCAGAGTTCTCAAAAACACCTTCCCGATTCCGCGAGCATACTCTTCAAAGTGCTCTGTGAACGAATCAGGGTTTCACACAGTTTTGCTGAACCGGTTCTCAGCAATCCTCACCATGTCCAGATACGTGGAACCGATGACTTATGGCATAAGCCGAGTTACTGGTGCTACACATACCCGTTGTTTATACGATACACAGTTTTGTGTTAACGCGTTCATCGAAAAATAGTTCGTGTGGATGAGAGGCTTAAAAATGGTTGGTTTACTTGAGCTTTAGATTAGTCCTGCTCAGCTTTTACTTGGTCAGCGCTTTTAACGCTTTACCCTTAAGTAGCTCGTCAACTAGTGCTAATATTCCGCTGATCAACAGGTAAATTCCGATGAGTATTGCTACGAGTTCAGGCCATACTATGATTACTATACCGAAGATTATCATTAACAATGCGATTACCAGTCTTGGTGCACTGATCCCTAGGTACTTCTTCATTATTTCCTCAACTTTTTTCTCTGCCATTCAGGTCACCAAGTTGTTCATTATGATCCTATCAAGGTATTTATTTGTTTTACTTCAGGGAATTCACTCAAGGAAGGCTCTAAGTGAGCCAAGCCATTGAGATAAGTCTTACTCTTTCAGCAACTCTAGCGCAGAGGTCCGTTGTTGATTCAAGCTGATTAATTAAGTGATAAGCTAGTAGCTGTAGCGCATAGGGCTTTATCTTCTCGCTGAGCTCTAGTATGAGACTCCTGTTCTCCAGCTCTAGAGCATCTGCTTCTTCTTCTACTTTGAGTATCTCTGAGAACACTTTCTCTACTTCCTTGTAGCGCCCTTCTATGAAGAACTTTAGTGTGTTCGCGAGTAGGTTCATGGACTTTACTACTTTCTCCGAGAGTCGTAGTATACCGTTGCGTAGTCGCTCCGGTAGCTCTAGGAATGGTATGATCGTGAACTCTCTAGCAGACTCCTTCAATGAGTCACTGATATCGTCGAACATGTCTATAAGGTTTAGAAGCTCCTCCTTTAAGCCAGGGTCAAGGCTTAGGTTTGCGATCTCTTCTTCAATACTGCTCTTCAGAGCACCTGACTCGTCTAGAAGCTTTATTGTTCTTGTGAACGAAACCCTTGCTTCACCGATCCTAACGTTGTTCAGTAGGCTAATAGCCTTCGTGAACTCCCTGCTAGCATCCTCCACCGTAGAAACGTACTTCTCCAGGTTGGTCATGAGTGAATCCGGCAGTACATCTGAAAGCAGCTTCAAAGACTCTCCACCGTTTCGAGTAGATCAGGTCACGAGGTTTATATAGTGTTGAACGCTCGTTACTCTTTGCACTATATTTACCTTAAAACGCCTGAGTGTATAACGGTGAACCTTGGTATGGAGGAGGTAGTACTGCCTAAACCGGATACGAGTAGCCCCTTGATGGAACTACTACTGAAGAGAAAAAGCGTTAGAAAGTATGCTGATGAAGCTTTAACGTTGAACGAGCTCTCGAAGCTTCTCTGGGCCACCTACGGACTCGTAGATTCGAAGAGGCATGTTGCACCGTCAGCGGGAGCAACGTTCCCGATCGAGGTGTACGTTTTCGCGAGAAGAGTTGAAGGCCTGGAACCAGGAATCTACAGGTACGATGATCGCGGGCACAAGCTCGTGCTGGTTAAGAAGGGTGATTTCTCCAGAGAGCTCTCCAGGGCTTGCCTTGATCAGAGGTGGGTTCGTGAAGCACCAGTTAACATTGTTCTGGTGGCGTACTACGAGAGAACCACCAGGTGGTACGGTGAGCGCGGGTTCAGGTACATCTACATGGAGGCTGGTCACGTTGGACAGAACATATACCTCGCTGCAACCGAGATGGGGCTTGGAACGGTTGCCATTGGTGCCTTCGAGGACGATGAGCTACTTAAGCTGATTGGTCTCGGAGAGAACTACATAGCTCTCTATGTTTTCCCCGTGGGTAAACCAAGGTAGTTTACCAGGGTTTACTAGCTTTCAGCGCTATTATCATGCTGGGTTGTGCTACAGTGATGGTTGCGTACCTCTTCCTGTGGTAGAGCTTTATACTTCTAACGTAGACCAGGTAGTCCGGGTGTGTTAAGGATACTTGCCTGTTGATTCCGTTGGCGATGACCCTGATCGCGTCCATGGTGTGAGCAGGTAGTCTTGTTTCAGCCCAGTACAGTCTACCGTGTAGTGTTACCCTGAAGGTCTTATCCACTGGTATCTTCTGCTCTGATAACTCCCGCGCCTTCTCCGCTACAGCTTCAACGTATGGGTCTACAACAGCGTCCACGGGTATAACCCTGTAGAGTACAGGTATTTCGTGAACCCAGGGTCTTATCTCTTCCACAGCTTTGTACGGGTCGACTACTCTGAGAAGTATTACTGATGGACCCTTGTCTACCACTACGAAGTCTAAACCGGTTCTCCTTAGCCTGCTCATCACAAACCTGTAGTTGTCCAAGCCTTGCTCGTGTGTTAAAACCATGTTGAAGCTCAAGATCAAGCACCGATCTCAAACCTTTCTAAATGGTTGGTAACTAATATAGTTGCCTTCTATTTGTAAGGTTCAAGTTTAATATCCAGGTAATCAACAGTGTATAAATGTGGAGAACAGGGCTGATAACCGTGGACTCCGCGGAAATCCTCGATTGGTGTCTTAGAGAGCTCTCGAAGGGGCGCAGTGTAGCCCTGATCACGGTCATAGGTAAGGAGGGTAGTGGACCCAGAGATCCTGGTGCTATGATGGCTGTATCCTCCACGGGAGAGAAGATAGGGAGCATTGGTGGTGGTGACCTCGAGAAGAGGATAGTTGAGGAGGCTCTTGACTCCCTGAGAACAGGTAGAGTTAAAAGGATCAGGGTATCGCTTGGTGCTGAAAAACCCCCTGAGGACGCTGTCAGAGTTAGAGCTCTATGCGGTGGTGTAATTGAAGTCTTCATCAACGTGATCAACCCGAAGCCCAGAGTGATCATTGTGGGTGCTGGCCACGTGGGTAAACCGGTTGCAGACATCGGCAACATTCTTGGCTATAGAGTCGTGGTCCTAGACTCCGATCCGAGACTAGCTAGCAGGGATAGATACCCCTACGCTGAGCAAGTGCTTGTTGGCAACGTTGTCGAAGAGCTTGAAAAACTGGAGTTAACCGACAGTGATGTACTCGTAGTTGTCTACGGAGACCCCGAGGTAGACTACAGAGCTGTGAGAAACACTCTTAAAAAAGGGTTCAAGGGACCCATATGGGTACTGTGCAGTAGGAGAAGAGCAGAGTGGATGCTCGGCAGACTCAAGTCCGAGGGCTTCGATATCGAGCAGTTAAAAGACAGGTTGCACATGCCAGCAGGATTAGACATAGGCTCTGACACCCCGGAGGAGATAGCTATTAGCATATGGTCTGAAGTAATCTGCGAAGCCAGGAAGTGTACTAAGCCGGTAAAGTCGCTGAGTGCAATGTAATCTTATAGTAACAGTTAACCAGTAAATTTAATATTTCACCCATGAAGCTCGGATATCTTACTACTCAACTAAGTAAACTCCTTAACTGTTATTTCTCTCACAGATGTCATTCTAGAGCTCTTTAGCATGAACCTTTATCCTACTGCGAGATCTGTCGATGCGGAGAGCCTTAATCTCTGTCAGCGTAATCGAATTGACCCACCTAAGCTATGTGTTCAAGACCTAGCATGGTATCAAGAACTTACACGTATACATGGATTCTTAATTTTCAACACTCTCCGAGATTCCTGCTTGTTGTCTTATATTTACTCTCACCTGTTATTTCTGATAGGAGAGTTGCGATGAACATCGTGGTTGTGGGAGGGTCTAACGGGGCACATCTTGCTGAAAAAATCGCTAGTATAGGAGGGTATCACTATTCCAAAGTCATAATAGACAGGTTTCCAGATGGAGAACTTTACGTTAGAATTCCTATTGATGTATCGGGTAAAATTGTTGTGTATGTTAATAGCTTGCAGAAGAGTCCTAACGAATCGCTCATAGAGACTTTTCTTACTATTGATGCGTTGAGGGATCTTGGAGCAGTTAAACTTATTGCCGTTATCCCTTACATAAGCTATGCTAGGCAGGACTATAGGTTTAAACCAGGAGAAGCTATTAGTATTCAAACAATAGCTAAACTCTTCAGAGCTATCAATGTAGATCACATGGTAACTGTGGACATGCATTTGCACAGAATAAGTGATCCTTCGGCTCTCTTTGGAGCGAGATTCGTTAACATAACTGGTGTAAGGGACTTAGCAAAATATTACTACACCAATTACCGAGAATCCGTGAGAAACACTGTTGTTGTTGGTCCTGACGAGGAAGCTGAGCAGTGGGCACGTATAGCTGCCGAGGAACTCGGCGGAGTAGAATATGGTGTTATGTATAAGACGAGGATCTCAGCTAACAAGGTTATTGTCGAAGCGAGAGGTGTTAACGTAAAGGGGAAAAACGTTTTGCTGGTTGATGACATTATAAGCACTGGTGGGACGATCGTGGAAGCTGTGAAAGCGCTTAGAGAACAAGGGGCGAGTGAGGTGTTCGTCGGCGTAGTTCACGCTATACTAGTTGGTAATGCTCTCGATAAATTGCTCTCATTAGGTTTAAGAGATTTGTACGCAACGGATACGATCATGAGTCCGATAAGCAAAGTATCTGTTGCTCAGACCATTCAAAAACACTTAGAGGAGATCATTGGAAAAATGATATAAGCTTCAGGTTTTTTGTATAGAGAATCTTTCCTCAGCTTCTCCGAATACTTTGTCAAAGAGCTCGAGAGCTTTGTCAATGGTTTCATTTGTAATTGTTAATGGGGGTGAGAGTGCAAACCGATTATGTAAATACCCAGCTCTCTTAACGAGCATACCTAACTGTAGTAGTCTGTTCGTCATCCACGCGGTTTCTTTAACCGCCGGCTTCTTCGTCCTACGATCAACGACGAACTCTACTCCTATATATAATCCTTTTCCCTCCACAAACCCCACTATTGGATGATGTTCCATTAAGTCTTGAAGACCCTTTAACAACTTGGACCCCTTAACAAGAGCTTGGTACGCCATGTTTTCTTTCTCCATAATCTCAATAGTTTTCAAAGCAGCAGCACATCCAAGCATATACCCAGCGAATGTGGATGAGTGCGCTCCAGGACCCCAGCTATCGAGTATTTCAGCTCGCCCGATCACCGCAGAGAATGGTAATCCGTTAGCAATGGACTTTGCAACTAAAAAGAGGTCCGGTTCTACTCCGTGATAGTACTCTATAGCCCAAGTCTTGCCAGTACGACACCAACCTGTTTGAATCTCGTCGACCATGAATAGAATATCATGTTCTCGAGCAAGCTTGTATAAACCTGGGATCCAAATATCTGGTGGTATTATATATCCTGCTGCACTCTGGAAGGGCTCTATTAAGAATCCGGCAACATTGCAAAGTCGCTTATCAGGCTCACATAGCCCATAGTATGAATGCCTTAACATGTAGTCTACCAGGTTAAGACAGGCTTCTCCGCACGCATCCTCATCCGCTTTTGGATCACATGGACACCTGTACCTATAAGGAAACGGTATTCTAACAACATTTATATCAGCTCCCATCAATGGGTAATTCTGACTCCATGTTGAGAAGCTCGTTGTGAATGGTACTGTTCCAATGCTTCTACCGTGGTAGTCTCCCCATTGAGTTATAATGATCGGTCTCCCAGTGTAGTATCTGGCAAGCTTTATTGCTATTTCGTTTGCATCAGTTCCCGTTAATCCGTAGAAAACCTTCTTTTTAAAAGAGCCGGGAGTTATGCTTACGAGCTTCTCACCTAGCTTGATCCTGATCTCCGAGAGCATCTCGGAGTATTGCACAATTTTGTTAAACTGTTCTATGATGGCTTCTAGTACAGCTCTTCTATGGTGTCCAATATTGCTGACAGCGAATCCAGCCATCATATCAATATACTTCTTGCCATCAGCATCTTCTACAATAGCGTCTTCCTCATAGGCTTTTTCTATGATCGGCGGGGCTAAATACATACCGAACGGCATCGCACCTAAGGATTCAACCTCAAGAGCTCTCTTGATCAACTCTACTGACCTAGGTCCAAAACCGAAAGACTCGGCGTTTCTTATAATCTCGCTAGGGTTGGGAACGAAAGCAAACTTACTAGCTACGAACTGAGCCGCCTTTGCACTCACAGATTCGTTCACCGATAAATTTTTACTTACTAGATGATTTATGTCGTAGCTTGATTGAATCTGCAAAATGTTGAGACCTAGATGTCAACAATCCTTTTGGACTTAATCTTCTTAAAATTCGACGAGGAAGTAAGGCTTTATTCCAATGTGCTTTGTAACATTTTCAACAGCTTCGGAACGTGCACCTATTAGAATTATGGAGACTATTGAAGCACCCTTGCTTCTTGCATATTTTGAGAGTGCTTTTACTGTTTCCCCTGTCCACATAAAATCATCAACTATAACGATCTTCTCTCCAGCTAGAACATTTCTACTGATCGGCAACGTAAGGTACCTTTTTATTCTAGGGCCAGCTGCGTATGCTGGTACATACTTATACCTAAGACTGAATCCTCCCTGCACTAAAACATCTCTGAGAGCATAGAGTATTTTTTTGCG
This sequence comes from Desulfurococcaceae archaeon, assembly GCA_038816475.1. Lineage (GTDB taxonomy): Archaea > Thermoproteota > Thermoprotei_A > Sulfolobales > Desulfurococcaceae > UBA285. The sequence continues at coordinate 33,139 of JAWBAI010000009.1, read as the reverse complement.
TGGAAAAACCCGATTTAGGCCTGCTGCTATGTACAACCCACCTCCTTCAACTGTTAAGAACGCTGTAAAATCTTTGTTAAGTATGAACTCTGCGAGTTTGTAGATGATGCATTGGTAAACGTGTGGGCACATCCAGCTGATATTATTCACCTCGGGAAATCCGTATACTCCCTTATCATAGCATTCCCTAATGGCATCCTCTATTTCGATCTCGCCAAGTTTGCTTAGAATACTCTGCAGGCGGGGGTATCTTGGCTTAATTTGTCTGTTCATATACTTACTTAAAATAGATGTATCAACTCCAAGCTGAGTAGATAGCTTTCTAAGAGAAGTTTTTCTTGTAATAATCCCGAGTAAGCATAGTAGCTTTAGCTCATATAGTTCTCTGAGAACACCGTCCATTTTCTTGAGGTTCGAGCGATCAAAGCATTCCATGATTGTTCAATCCCTGGCTAATTTGTTGTATTGAAACTTGCTTCTTTAAATAAACCCCTACAAACGCCATACTATTCTGAATCCCAAGGTATATAAAAGAGATGGATGAAGAATTACGATTGAGGGCGTTTCTATGCATAAGGCCGTTAAAATAACCGGTGATCAGCTTCTTGAAGAGATAAAGAGCCTTATTGATAAAGCGCGTGAAAGAAATCTAGTGATAAGAGTCATGGGTGCGGTTGCAATCTATTACCACTTAAGGAACTCAGGTAGCGAGTTATGTATGAAATTTTACAACTCTATAGGAAGACTTCAAGCAGGTGAGATCACACTTACAGATGTAGACCTTGTATCATATAAGAAGAACAAAAATAACCTCGAAAAATTCTTCCTGGAGATGGGCTTTAAGCCCGATGAGTATATAAACGCGTTCTTCAGCGACAAACGACTTACATTCTACCATGCTCATTCGCACTATACCCTAGATGTGTTCTTTACTCCTCTCGAGTTTAGTCACACGGTAGACCTGGAGGGAAGATTAGAGCTACACCCGTATACACTATCACTAGCGGACCTTCTTTTACTGAAGCTGCAAATACACGATATTAATAGAAAAGACCTTGGAGATGCGACTGCTCTGCTTGCCTGTTTTGATCTCTCCCATGAAGAAAAACCCAGTGTTATTAACATAGAGCGTGTGGTTAGCATCTTGTCTGATGACTGGGGTTTCTGGTACGATGCATTAATGAACCTTAACAAACTCTCTAACTTCGTTGAGTCTGTGATGAAAGATCAACCTAGTAGCATGGTAGAGTTAGCTAACTCTGTTCTCGGAAAAATTAATCAACTAATAAAGGTCTTAAACGAGGCTCCAAAATCAACTAGATGGTTAAAAAGAGCAAGGATAGGTACTAAAAAAAGGTGGTACAACGTGGTAGAGGAGGTTTAACCTTTCAATAACAAAGTACTCTTTACCTTACCATTCTCTAGTACTACCAGAGCCATAAATAAAACTCCCTCATTGTATGCGCTACCCGGGTTAACAATTATTGTCTTTCTCAGATTGTCAACGGCTCTTGACTCGTGTATATGCCCATGAAGACCGAGAAGAGGCTGATACTTCTCTATAATCCGCCTCACCGATACGCAACCAACATGCTCCATTATTACCGAACCACCCGAAATAACCGGTTTTAAGTCTTTATCAAGCTTAGGTGCTAAGTCCAGTAGTGTTCCGTAAGGTGGGCAATGAGTGTTAAGTATTACAGGTCGTCCCATTCTTACTCTAGAACATATTTCTTCGAGCTCTTTTTCAATAAGCTCTTCATCTACGTCTCGAGGGCATTTCCATGGAGTTACATTTGTCCTATCGTATCCTATCAAAACGTATCTTCCATCCGCTATTTCCAATGCCTTACGAGCATGATTTACTACGAAGTCGTCTTTTAGTACCTCATCTACCTCGTAGGGATCATCGTTGCCTGGCATCATATAGAACTCCACATTTGCCTCTTTGAGCTTATCCCTGGCGTACTCTATCCACTCTCTAAGTCTTTTAGTAGATAGCTGATAGTATAGTTTTTCAAAAGCCTGTTGATCACTAAACGCTTCTAGCTCATGTTCGCTAGTAATATAAGGGTAGAAGCCGTAATTCGATATTAATTTGAGAATTTTATCCAGTTCTTCCCTTGATTTGGCTGTATACCGTGTCCCGTACACACTCGCTTCATACTCACCGGTTCTTTTCTGAACTATAGGAACTATTCCTTTGCCAGTGATATCTCCGCCAACAACTACAACATTAGCTTTATAGAGAAGAGCCGCTGACACTAGCTTCTTAAACATCAAGTCGGATCCGTGCAGGTCTGTAGCGTATATCAGTCTTATCTGCACCATGCTACTCTACCGGTACTTCTCTGAAGAGAAGTGCTATGTCTATACCCTCCTTCTTTAACCTGTAGTACCTTACTGCTAAATACCATGGTATTGGGAACAAGAAGACTGCTAAATTGAAGAGAAATGATAACCAGTGTAGTCCACCAAGTGCAGGAGCTGTTATAGCAGCATAGGCAACCCATCCGTGTAGTACTGCTGCTAGCAAACCAATAATTGTTACTACGTAAACCGAACCAATCTTAATCTTAGCGTAGGATGGTAAAACTTCAAAGACGGATTTTTTAACGTATGGGAGAAACGCTGACGACAATGCTACTATGATTAATGCTAGCTGCATGAAGAAGAACGTATTAACTATCATGACCTGATAAGTTGCTTGGCTAACAATGTACATTAAGGGTAATGTGATGATAGATAGAGTTATTATTGATCCTATGGGTGAACCGTACTTGACTTTTCTTAACACCTGAGGCATCAGTCCGTCAACAGCCCACGCGAATACATTTCTTGAAACTATCATTAAATTCGGTGGTGTTAAGTAGATTCCACTAGCTAGCCATCCAAATGCTATTATGAATATTATTACTATGTTATCAGTGAGGAAAAACGCGTAGTTCTGCGGGTATGGTGGAAACGGTAGTGGATACTGCTCCGGGTGCCATTGATAAAGCCACGACAGAGCTGAGTGTGCCGCGTATCCTATAGGTACATAAACCATGTGTCCGAGTACAACATACCATATGCCCATTGCAATAACTCCTCCCACCATTCCTATCCAAGCAGTTCTTCTAACTTCCTTCATTTCACCAGCAACGTAAGCTGGGAAAGAGCCCCAGCTGTAGTTCTGGAACGGAAAGATGAGTGCTAATAATGTTGGGTATAGTAGAACAGTTGTTCCAGTAAACCCTAGTGCAACAGCTCTTTTTACAAGCTCATCTGGTGAGATCCCAGCATACTTAGCGAAATTACTCACTATTACCGATTGCGGTGTTAATAATGTAGCTAATATGAATACAAAGGATCCGATTAGCGATAATATAAAGAATACTCTTAGAAAGATGTTGAACACCCGTGTACCTCTTACGAGGAGTATAGCGTATACTATTAGAAATAGTGTTCCCACTAGCATTGATCCCTCAACGCTGGCAACAAACATTGCTATCTCTCTCATACCAAAAGCTTCAAAGAACGTGGCCAGGAAAAACGGGCCTGTAGTTTGAAGATTCATTGCATACCAGTTTAGCATTACAAAGGTTAAGAAAAAGTTCACCATGAATCCTAAGATTGGATGATATGCTCTACTCAGCCATACATAGTCTCCACCGGATCTTGGCATAGCAACCGTCCAGAACACATACAGTATTGTTATTGGGAGCACTGCGAAGATCCCGAGAAGATATGAGAGGCTTATTAAAGCAGCTGGGAACATTGCAGCGCCCCATGTCCAAGCCCACAGAACACCTTGCGGAGGACTACACATTGCTACATTAAGGTTTAACGCATCAAATGCTCCTATTGTTCTAACAAGTCCAGATGCTCTTCTATACTTAACTTCGACTCCCACAGAATTCCCATAAAATGAATGGGGCATTCGCCAATAATTAATTTACACAATGAACTTCTCAATAAAATGTTGTAAATTAGAGTACAACAATTCTACTTCATCGTTAAGAGCTTTCTATAAAAACTCCATATAGATAACCAATTCCTGTACTTATCATCATATATAGGCTTATAATTAGGATTTGGAAAGAATGTACGATTTATCTTAACCATCGATGAAACAGCTTCAACAACGTCTTTGAAGAACCCAGCTCCTAGCCCAGCAAGTATCGCAGCACCAAGCGAAGATGTTTCTAACTCAAGTGGCTCTTTATAGACAACTCCTGTTACATTAGCTTTAATCTTATTCCATACACCTCGACCCCCTCCACCACCAGACCTTACTTCATCTATTTGCAACCCGCCGTTCTTTACTATGTCAATAATGTTCCTAATCCAGAAAGCAACGCCCTCTAATACTCCCTTTACCAAGTCCTCTTTGCTTACTGACGTTGATAAGCCATAGATTGATCCAAGCATTCTAGGATTCCAGTCAGGGGATCTTGTACCCTCGAGAAAAGGATGAACAAGCAGAGTTGATGGTTTTTCATCGAGTTTGTCCAATAATGTGTAGTCGGCTCCTACAAGGTCCAATATTTTATCAAGGAAAAAGCCACTTGTAGGTAATGATGCTTCTAGTACGAAGTAATTGTCTATTACATGCCTGTATATCTCGAATACACCAATAAACTTCTCAGATGGTTCCTTAAGTATTATGTTTATGCAGGTTGATGTACCTGTTGTATCAGAGGCTATGTTGGAACTCACAGCACCTGCTCCGAGGTTTGCAACTACGGAGTCTACTCCCCCAAGTGCTATAAATACTCTTCCTCTTAACTCCTGCAACTCCCTCATGAGCGGGGATGGGTTTATTTTAAAAATACTACTCGAGGATGCTGGTTTAAAGATGTTCTCCGGTGTTATACCAATTAAATTCAGTATCTCGCTGTAGAAATCTCCTTTGAGTGTGTATAGCAATGTCTCGCTTATATGTGAGAAATCCGTATATGGCTGCATGGTTAGATGATAAAACACGTAGTCCTTCAGCTGAATAAAGAACTTCGCTTTATTGAATAAACTTGGAAGATGCCTTTTGACCCAAAGGATCTTTGGTGCTGTAAATATAGAATCACAGTAAAGCCCAGTTTTTCTTACAATTTCAAATCTGCCGATCTGGCTCTCGAGGAGCTTTGCTTCCTCAACAGCTCTTCTATCCATCCAAGCTATTATGTTGTAAAGAGGATTGCACTCACCGTCAACTACAACTAGTGATGGTGAGGTTGACGATAATCCTATATATAACTCCTCGTCTTTGAACACATTAGCCAGGGTCTTTAAAACCTCAACTACAGCTGATAAGACCTCGTAGGGATCCTGCTCAACCATGGAGCCGGAGTAAATGGTATTTAGAAGTGGTTTTCTCGTAGAGAAGTACTTAGCACCATGTCTATCGTAAACGCAAGCCTTAACACTACTAGTTCCAATATCTAGTCCAACAAGCAATTGGTTCTTTACAAAGCTCAACAAAATACACCAAGTAGAATGAGCCTCATCTCTTGATATAAGCTTAGTTAAATCCTAGTTATTGCAATGTTGAAATCTGAAAATCACTTCTCTCGAAGGAGTTTCTATTCATAAAGACACCTCGAAGTAATCGGGTGAGAAAGCGAGTGTTAATGTGTATAATCATGAGCTAGATGTGTAAAGACATGCCGAGAATAGCTTAGCACGAGGTCCGTCTTAATGGATTTCTCAAGAAGACCACTAGTTTAGGAACTCGTCAAGTGTAATATTAGGGTTTTCAGCTATAATGGAAAACTCAAACATGGATAACTAGTAAATGTGAGTGATCTTTGCGTATATAAAGTGTGCTTCGATGATCCTGGAAACCCGTGGCGTAAGTACTTTAAAAGAACCACGAGGCGAAGACGCGTTGCACAGCGAGCTTGGTATTATAGCTGGGTTTACTGTGTTAGCGTTAGTTCTCGGCTTAAAGAAACCTGTATGGCTAGCTCTTCTGCTAGCTTCAATGACCATGGGGTTGATAGGCTCCGGACTCAACGGTTTCACTTCTACATTGCTTTCAACGGCTCATAGTACAGCAACGTTTGACCTTGTTCTAGTAGTGTTCATGATAGCTATACTGGTGAACCTCTACAACACAACGGGTTTCATCTCTAAGCTTGGTAAAGAAATCGTAAAACTCCTTGAAAAACCTAAGCTTGTTGCATCAGTTGTTCCAGCTGTTATGGGTTTACTGCCTGTTCCCGGAGGCGCACTTATGTCTGCTCCCGTTGTTTATACTGTTGGAGATAAACTTGGTCTAAGCAGCTTTCAATTCTTTGTCATTGTATTCTAAATGTGAGCTTTGATTTGAATTGTTTTCTTCAACTTTATCTACGTTGGAGGGATTTTAAGCTTTGCTCTGATCAACCCCGTGGAAAACTTCATGGTGATCATGGATGTTAGATCAAATCTTATCAATGGGTTATTACTAGACGAATCCCCGGTTAATCGGGGGTCGCTTGGTTGATCAGAGCCGTTCAATGTTACATAACAGCTTTATACAAGCAGTTTTGTTCGGTTCACATGGTTGTTTCCATGTGTTGATCAAGCATCTCCGATCCGAACGGGATACTTTACTCACCACGTGTTCCTCCTTCGTACGCTATTGTTACGATGACCGTGAATCCGTTCTCTAGTTTTTCGCTTGTACTCTGGACTACCCTGTTGTCGACGATGAGCAGAATTCCGCTTCTAAGGTCTTTTGTTTTCTCGTCGTAGAGTTGTTCGTATAGCCGAGGTCCATGTACTTCTCTCAGCTTAGCTAGAAGACTCATCACGGTTGGATTATCGCCTAGTTCAAGCTCTTCTTCAGTTACTCCAGCGAGTTCCCTAAGATGCATTGGTATGAGTACTACTCTAACTCTTGTAGAGCTCATCTGCAACCCAGTCGAGGTCAAGCTCGTAGAGCTTAGCCTTCGTTGGTCTACCGTCCATGTCCCAGCCTGCTATTTCGTAGAAGAGCTTTAGTGCTTTCTCGAACTCTTCTCTATCTATTCTCTGACCAGCCCTGGGACCTGTTTCCAGAGGTTCGAAGAACCTCTCCGGTAGTGTGTCATCTCTTGAGGTAAAGCCCTCGCGGGTGTTGAAGGCTTTCACAAGGTTTAAAACTCTCTCGCTTACTTTCATCAGCTCCCAGAGCGTTATTTGCCAACCTGTTGCCGCGTTGACGATCTCAACTACATGACTTGGGTAGAAGACCCCTGCTGAGTGTGGTAGTACTGTGAACTTGCATAAGCCAAGGCAGTCCTCGAGGTTCCACCAGAGCCACGTGTAGTAGAGTGCTTTAACCTTGGCTGGTCCGAGGTCTAGTCTACCAACCGGTTTTTCCACGCCGAGCTGCATGAGGTCTAACCTCCTTCTCTCGAAGGTTGGATCGTGTGGTGCTTGGAGGTGGTCTGCTCCAGTAGGTGAGATCGCGTAGGCTAACCCAACGCCAACTTTACCGCGAGGCTCGTGCATGGGTATTTCTTTACCCTTGACGTGCAATGCGTACTTCTCCGAGCCTTTACCTATGGTTCGCGAAGCATTCGCAACACCCTCGGCTAGTAGGTTCCCGAATCCCTCACGGTTCACGATCATTCTCAGGAGTTCTAGCGCTGCCTCCACTTTTCCGAACCCGAGCTCTAGTCCACCCACATCCTCCCGGGTTATGATGCCCTTCTCGTAGAGCTCGAACGCGAACGCTATAATAGCTCCAGTGCTTATGGTATCCAATCCGAAGGCGTTGCACAGCTGGTTTGCGTAGGCTATCGCGCTGAGGTCGCTGATGCCCAGGAGTGAGCCGAAGGCTGCAATGGTCTCGTACTCTGGTCCACCGTAGTCGGAGTCTGTTTCGTACGGAGGTTTACCCTTGACCACGGGTTTACACATCAGTGGGCATGCAAAGCAGCCCTCGCGTTTAACCAGGATGGTTTTGTTGAGGGTCTCACCGCTGATCTCGTCCGCTTTCTCGAAGAACCCCGTTCTGAAGTTCATCGTTGGAAGTATACCATCCCTGTTGAGCGGTACCACGAGCTCAGCTGTTCCATAGGTGCTTCTGGAAACAGCACCGGGTTGCTTTCTCCAGTTCTCGTTGAACCACCTGGTGAGCTCTACGAGCTTCTTCTCGTCGTGGAACACGAGTGTTCTCCTTGAGGCCTTCACAGCAACAGCTTTAAGTTTCTTGGACCCCATAACAGCACCCATACCGCTGCGCCCAGCTGCATACCTGCAGTCGAAGATCACGCTGGCGAACTTCACCAGCTTTTCACCAGCTGGACCTATGCAGGCTACTCTAGCCAATGGCTCGCCGAGTTCACGCCTGATCTCTAGCACGGTTTCCTTCGTTGTTTTACCCCAGAGATGTGAAGCATCTCTCAGCTCTGCTTCCCCATCCTTGATCCACAGGTAAACGGGCTTCTCGGATGCGCCTTCAAAGATTACCACGTCGAAACCAGCGTACTTGAGCTCTACAGCGAAGAACCCGCCTGCTTCGCTGTCACCATAAGTTCCGGTCTGAGGAGACTTAGCAGCCAAGGTCACCCTGTTAACCCCTGGAACCGGTACACCGGTGATAGCACTCGTGGCGAACACAAGCTTGTTCCCGGGTCCCAGGGGATCAGTACCCGGTTTCACCTCCCTGAAGAGCACATAGGCTGCGAAGCCTCTTCCACCGAGGAACAACCTGTAAACATCCTCCGGGACTTCTTCAACTCTAACGCTTCCATCGGTTAGATTTACTCTAAGCCATCTACCATTGTAGCCTAAAGGCAAGAGAAACCCCCGAGTACACCACCAAACCCAGAACATACATAGTAGAACAGCACGCTTATTACCCTTCTACGCGATAGTCTCCACGAGCCTGCAGGCGAGGCTGGTTACCGTGATGTGGAAGAAAGCATTAACCGTAAAACTGGTATTGCAGATGATCATCGCAAGCATGCTCATAGGAGTTCCCGCTACCACGGGAAGCGAGAGCGTTGTGTACGTGAGCGAAATGGATCTACTTGTCCACGTACCCGAGGACCCCGTGTACCTGTCCATTGCAGACGACCACGTTGTAGTGAGACTAGCAGTTAATCGTGCTGTTGAAGTTGCAGAAGCGTACCTGGTTGTAAACAATAGAGAAGTTAAGATGAAACCCCAGCTGTTCCTAGTGGACCGCGTTGTCTGGTTCGGGCACATAGTGTACACGGGCTCAGAGATAAGCTACTACTTCAGATTACACTTGACCAACGGCACAACCATTCTGGTGTACCAGAGAAGGGAAGCTCCGTTCTTCCGCTTTGACGGTGTCAACAGGTATCCTCAGGTAAGCTGGGTTCGAAGCAGAGTGGGTTACCAGGTGTTCCCCGACAGGTTCTACAATGGGGATCCCACCAACGACCACTACGCACTGATCTACGACGCACTTCTCTACGACAACACCACATCGGATAAACCTGTTCTCTCGAACTGGAGTGATCCACCGCACATACCACACCACTGCTGCCACCAGTACTACGGTGGAGACCTCAGAGGCATTATAGCCAAGCTGGACTATCTCAAGGAGCTTGGAGTTGGCTTACTATACATAACACCCATCTTCCTCTGCGGGAGCACGCACTGCTACGACACGTTTGACCACTACAAGCTACACCCAAGGTTCGGTACACTCGATGATCTCAGGGAACTCCTCGAGGAAGCCCACAGAAGGAACATCAAGGTGATCTTCGACTTCGTACCAGGACACGTAGGGCTTGGACACTGGGCTTTCCAAGACGTGGTTGTAAAGGGCCCGAACAGCACCTACTGGAACTGGTTCACGGTCTACAGGTGGCCATTCACACCTGGTGATGGTAGAGCCTACAGATGCTGGTGGAACCTTGGTCACTTACCACAGCTGAACACCACAGTACCCGAGGTTAAAGAGCACTTGATCAACGCTGTTCTTCACTGGCTAGAGCTGGGGTTCGATGGTGTTAGAATAGATACACCACTGGATCTCCTTAACCCACGCGAGTTCTTCGAGGAGCTTCACAGAGCTGTTAAATCTAGGTTTCCCAATGCCTACATAGTGGGCGAAATATGGGAGCAGAGACCGGAGTGGGTTAACAGAGGACCCTTTGACTCGCTCATGAACTACGCTCTGGGACTAGACATCCTAGTTGAGTATGCTAGAGGCAGGTACGAAGGTAACATAGCGTACGTGCTCTCCTCGTACTACGCAAGGTACAGCGTAGCCGTTGCAGGCATGGGATTCAACATAGTGGGATCACACGACACAGACAGAGTTCTAACAATGCTCGGTGGTGGTAGACTATTCCCTGAGCCAAACCCACCGAGAGAATCCATTCTAAGGTTGAAGCTCATGTCAACACTACAGTACACGCAGCCTGGTGCACCCATCATATTCCAAGGTGATGAGCGCGGTTTACCGGGTATGAGAGCATACCCGTGGGAAGAACACCGATACCCCATACAGTGGGATAAACTGAATACCGAGGTTTTCGAGCACTACAAGAAACTAGGGTGGTTCAAGAACAACCTTAAACCTCTCCACACGAGTATAATAAGAGTGTTCGAGACACAAGGCGGAGTTCTAGCGTACACAAGAGGCTACAACGACGAGGTCCTGGTTGTTGCTAACAACAAGCTGGAACCAGCTATCTTCAAGCTACCAGGTGATCTCGCTGAGTACGAGTGGATTGTTCTATACACATCAAGTGGTGAAGAACCCGTGATCAATGGTACCTCAATTGTTATACCACCACTAACAGCTGTATTACTGCTGAACGCTGCGTACAAGCATGAGATCCCCCAGGAGACGTTGACCATAACAGAGACCGAGGTTTCTCCAGCACCTACTGTGGAAACACCGCCGACATCTGCACAAGCCCCATTATATGGTGCCATGCCGAGCCATGTTCTGATAGGAGCTGTTGTCGTAGTAGTTGCTATCACGGTTGCACTAGTAACCTTGAGGATTAAAACACGCAAGCATATTTGATTGCCGATTGGTAGATGATACTGTACGCCGCTATTGAACCGCGATTTGAAATTAGAACCCTGTTTTTATAGATCGTTCATCTATGCTCTCGGGTTACAATCCTCCGATTTTCTGCATATTTCATCAAAGTACTCGCGGGTGAATGTTGAACAGTATTGCTTCAGCCTTGTTTGTGTTATTCAATGCTTAGGAGGTGCTTTTGGGTTTCTCTAAGAGGGTTTACCAGCTACGAGTCTAAGAGAGTTCGCTACTACTGATATATCGCTTAAGATCATTGCTAAAGCAGCCCACTCGGGCTTTAGGAGAACACCGTGGCTCGGGTAGAGTGCTCCAGCTGCTATTGGAATTAGTACCGCGTTGTACACGAACGCCCACGCTAGGTTCTCAAGTGCAATTCTGTTAACTCTTCTGCTTAGCTCGTAGATCTCGAGTAAACCCCTAAGGTCGTTTGATACGAGAACAACGTCTCCAGCGTTCTTCGCTATGTCCGTTGCTTTACCCATGGCAACTCCCACGAACGCTACTCCTAGTGCTGGTGCATCATTAACACCATCACCGATGAACACTACTTTTCCTCCTTTCATCTGGGTTTCGCGAACAAGCTCAGCTTTATCCATTGGCTTAAGCTCTCCAACTGCAAAGTCCAATTCAAGGTCCTCCCTGATTCTCTGAACAGCCGATTCCACGTCACCACTTGCAACTCCAACCCTGAAGCCTAGTTCCTTAAGCCGCTTAACAACAAAGCGAGCTTCTGGTCTAGGAGTATCGGATATCTCCACGACAGCCGCCAGCTCATCATCCACGATCACGAGCACAGGTGTTTTAGCGTTGCTTCCAATCATAGATACCATCCTTCCTGTTTCTTCATCAATGCTTAATCCTAGTCTAGTAGCAAGTTCAATGCTACCCACGGCAACGAGATGTCCGTTAACTCTACCCACTACTCCTAGACCTGGGAAGTAGTTGAAGTCCTCAACGCTCTCGTGGAAAGCGTAATTGTTCTCCCTGCAGTACTCTACGATGGCTTGCGCTAGCCTATGCTCACTTCTAGCTTCAATACTGCACGCGTAGCTCATAACCGTTCTCTCATCGTACTTACCTCGCTTGATAACCCTGGTAACCCTTGGTTCACCTGTTGTAAGTGTTCCGGTCTTATCGAAGATTACTGTGTTCGACCTCGTAATTCTCTCGAAAACGTCTCCCCGCCTCACCAGTATGCCTTTTCTCGAGGCTTTCACTACTCCGATTGAAACAGCCATTGGTATTGCAATTCCGAGTGGACAAGGGCATGTTACAGCAAGAACTGCTACTGCTGTGAGAACTGAGAGGAGCGGGTTGCCCGTTAGCATGTACCAAGTAGTAGCAACCACGAGCGCTACTGCTATAACTACCCATGTTATAAACCCTACAACTCTGTCGGCAAGCCTTTGAATCCCCGGCTTGTAGAACTGTGCTCTGCCAGCTTCTTCAGCTATTCGAGCTACAGTAGTGTCTCGTCCAACGCGGGTTACCCTGATCCTCAAGTAACCACTGAGCACAGTTGAACCCGCAAGCACGTAGTCCCTGTTCTCAGCTTTCTTCAGAACGGGGCGTGATTCCCCGGTTAGAAGCGACTCATCCACGTAGGCTGAACCCTCCACTACCACACCGTCCACGGGGATTCTGTCACCGCTTCTAGCTTCAACAATGTCGTTCACGTGGACCTGGGATACGTCAACCTCCACCACGCTGTCTCCGCGAAAAACTCTGGCTTTACCCTCTGAGGCTTTCTCGAGTTCCTCGAGATACTTGAAAGCTTTTTGCTTCAATCTCTCCTCAAGGTACTTACCCATGCTTACAAAGCCTAGAACCCCCACTGATGCTTCATAGAACGATGAAGTGTGAACTAATCCGTGTACCTGATGATCCAGCTCTGGAAACCCCAAGCTCAGGATTAACCCAGCCGTGAAGGATATCGTGGAGGACAGTGCAACCAGGGATTCCATAGTGGGTGCTCTCATGAGCAGAGCTTTAAATCCCCTCTTGATGAACGAGCTCGAAAGCACCAGAACTAGGAAAGCTGCAGATCCCACTACCCATTCGTCCAGTCTGATCGAGGGGGATAGCATACCAGCCATAGAGTAGGATATAACTCCCAAAGCCACCGCGAAGGCTGTAAGCCTCGTAGCGAGGTTGAATTTCTCGGAGTGGATCAACCGGGTTCTCGGGGCTCGCCTGGTTTTAACACCGATCCTCGAGAGCTCCTGGTATAGCTGGTCTCTCGTTGTTTCGAGAGGATTAAAGCCTATTCTAGCTAGCCCCGTGGATGGCGATACTCTTGCTTCAAGAACACCGCTTATACCCGAGATCCTCTTCTCTACGATGCTCACCTGTTCAGGGGATACATCAAGGTAAACTTCCACTGTATCCTTGTAGACGTCATAGCCTGCTTCCCTTATCGCTTCGTACACTTCCCTTGCAGAGCAGTCCTCGCTACAGATAACCTCTGCTAAGCCCGTAGAAACATCCACTCTTAGCTCTGCAAAACCCCTAACACTCTTCAGCCTTCTCTCAATCGAGTAAACACACGTTGGGCAATCCACTCCAATTATTCTAATCACGAGCTTTCTCACGCTGATGCTTCACCCAGTTGTGCTCTACGTGCTTAACGGGCATTCCCTGGGGTCCTTCACGGAGGTAGAACTCTGGTTTTCTCTCAAACTCCCTAAGGCAGTGAAGACTGCAGAAGTAGTACACTTTGCCCTTGTAAATTGTTTTGTACTTCGAAGCAGAGGGATCCACTCTCATACCACATACAGGGTCCACGTGCTCACCAGTCTTCATGATCCACATCACCACTATGCCTGTAATTATAACTATGTTATAGGTACAGCATATATGCTTAAAATCGTTGAATATCTGTCTTTATAGCAATTTCACAGACTTCAACATAGATAAGCACGTTCTTGGACTGTAGATGATTGCCACGAACTTTGCCAAATGATTATCTAAACAAATGGTAAATGTTCTAGTAATGGTATCTTCGAGATTGATGACATAACTATTCTCTATGTTGAGGGAACACAGAGATCTGCACGGGTAACTATGGCGCGATATTAATAATTTAGGTTCTTTTGAGAACACATGTGAGCTGTTAATGTGAAAAACTTAAAACACGAACAGACATGATACGTAAATGGGGAAGTCCTTGGAGGAAAGAGTAGCAACAATTCTTGTGAGGTTCCTTAACAAATGGGGTGTTAAACACGCCTTTGTATATGCTGGCCATACAGACTTGCCCTTACTTTACTCAATAAAGTACGAAAGTGATATTACAGGTATAGTAACCCGTAGAGAAGACCAAGCCGTATTCATGGCTGACGCTTATTGGCGTATGAAGCGTTCTCCTCCACCTTCAATTGTGGTTGTTACAACAGGCCCCGGCGTAGCAAACACTATACCAGCTCTTGCAAACGCGTTTTTCGATTCTAGCGCACTGATTCTGCTAGCGGGAATTACCCCAACGCACTGGACAGATAAAGGTAGACTTGAGGAAACCTACAGGTACGCTCCAGAACACTGGGTAGACATTATGAAACCTATAACTAAGAGAGCAATATACGTGAATAGACCTGAACTTGCACTGGAAATGCTCGCAAGAGCAGCCAACGTCTCAGTTAACGGAAGACCAGGTCCTGTATCAATGCATATACCTGTTGACATACAGTACCATAAAATAGAAACAGAGAAAATATGGATTGAGCCGGATCAGGCTATTAAAACTCCTAAAATAGCGCCAGACCCGGAGGCTGTATCTAAAGCCGCAGACATTATCATTAGAGCTGAGAGACCAGTGATATTAGCTGGTAGTGGTGTACATAATGCTCAAGCCTGGGATGAGCTTAGAACTCTCGCAGAAGCGTTCAATATACCAGTAGCTACAACGTTTATGGGTAAAGGAGCAATACCCGAAGATCACCCCTTAAGCCTTGGAGTAGCTGGAATATGTGGTACAGGACATGCAACAAAAGCTGTGAGAGAAGCAGATGTTCTCATAGCGATTGGCGCAAGATTTAGTGAGATGAACACCATCGGGTATCAGCTTTACAAAATACCCAAAGAAACTAAGCTTATACACATAGATATAGATCCGATCGAGATAGGGCGGGTGTATCCACCGGAAGTAGCTATCATATCAGATGCTAAGCTTGCACTAAGAGCGCTCAATGAAGCACTAGTATCCAGAATTGGAAAGAGACCGATAGGTTCAGATACTTGGCTTGGAAAACTCAAGGAGTATTTGATCGAATGGGAGAACTCTGTTAAAGACCTAAAGGGCTCTTCAACGTCGCCACTGCACTACGCGAGAGTGTTCCACGACGCTTCAGAAGTGATTGCAGAAGTTGACCGTCAGACGTCAGTGCTATTCGATACTGGTTTAACACACTCCTTTGCTCCAGCTTTCTGGAAAGCCTATAGCAGGTTTGTGAGCACCAACGGTCACTGGGCTCAAATGGGCTTTGCAACTGCAGGAATACTTGGCGCAAAGCTAGCTAACCCCGAGCATCCAGCTGTAGCTGTAACTGGTGATGGCTCGTTCTTCATGGTTCTATACTCACTTGCAACAGCATACGAATACGATATACCGGCTGTTTGGATAGTAATGGATAACGCTGCTGTTCTAATAGAGACGCTACTGATGCAAGACTTCCTGGGTAAAGAAGCCTACACTATCTACATGAAAGAGAAAACCAAGACACCATGGAATCCTGACATAGTTAAACTCGCAGAAGCAATGGGTTGCAGAGCAACTAGGATCACTAAACCAGAAGAGATCAAGCCAGCTGTAAAAGAGGCCCTTAAATCCGGGGAACCCTACGTAGTTGACGTTCTAACGGCACATGTACCAGGCTATTTTGCAGGACCATACCTAAAGCTACATCCATGGCCATTACCAACATCCTTCTACACTTCTTAATTCACTTTTTTGTTTTTCTCTTTCTACCTTCATCATAAAGCTCTTCTTGAGCAAGGAGCTACTACAGTTCCATTAAAATCTTTTGTAGTGCTAGATCGTGTGCTAACATCGTGTTGGGGACGTGCTTTTAAGCTAATAAGGTGTTAGTTGAGTTTCAAAATAAAAATAAATAAATGAATTAAGTTGAAGGTTAGAATAGCTTGCTTATTCAGAATGGGCCCCATCCGAGTACTTGCCCAAGCACTAAGACTACGATTGCAATGGCGTACCATATTAACGCTAACGGTAACACCCATTTTAGCCACTTGCTGTAGGGGAGGTTGATCATGCCTATAGCCGCCATCATTACACCAGCTGTAGACCATATTAAGTTAGTAATACCATCTCCGAATACGAACGCTTGTACAGCCACCTGTCTGAGTACACCAGTTATGTCAGCTACAGGGATCATTATTGGCATTATTGCAACAGCTTGACCACTACCTGATGGTATGAAGAAATCTATAGCTGTTTGAACAGCGAGATGCCCTATTGCGAGTATTGCTGAGGGTGCTCCCCGTAGTGGTTCAGCGAGGTAGTAAACTACAGTATCGAGTATTCTGCCCTTTCTCAAGGCTATGGAAATGGATCTTGCAAAACCAACTATGAGTGCACTGTAGGTCAAGCTCATTGCGCGTCAACAAACTTCGCGAAGGTACCACTAAAGCCTAATCCTCCAACAAGCCCTATTACTACAGCCATCGCGACAAATAGAGCAGACATTTCAGTAAACCACCATTCAAGAACGAATACACCATATACAAGAATAACGAAAGCTGCCATGAAGAAAGCTAGAGCAAGCGCTCTGCGCAATGTCAAAGGAGTTTTCACCAGCTCTTCCACGGGTCTAGGCTTTATAGGAACTTCTATTCCGTACATTAAGCTCTTCGTGGGATCCACCTTAACTTTTCTAGCATATCTTAGTGTCCATCAAATGGCTACATCAACGGAAACAGCCCATATAGCTAGAATAGCTAAGGCGGTTACAGAGCATCTTCCATTTGTGAGCGTGAAACAGGTTTCATGGAAATGACTTTATTAGGTAACGCAGGTATTAAAGCGATCACGTTTGAAGACAGTAGCGAAGAAGTCCATGCCATGAACGAGTATGTGAGCTTAAGGAAAACTGCCAACGCTATTAAAATCTACACTACCTTAGCTCCGAAACATTCAGCTCGTAATTAAGGTGACACAGCTAATACTCCGAAGAACTCGCCAAGTTTTTCATATTTATCTTCTGGAGAAAAGCAGGTCGACTAGCTTTTAGTTAAGACCTTATACACGAAGTCTTCCGAGAACTCCGAACTATGTAACAGTGAGGGATCTCTAAGATTTCCTCAACAATGTTTTTCGTAATTCGTTAAACTTTCAAAGACTACGAGAACGTTACTTGCTTAATTCTCTTTTGCACATAATTCAAATGAGCGGGGTGTTTAGATGTAGAAGCGCTCTGTGCAGTTCCTTACGAGATGCAGCGGTACTCTTCTGTATACGATGGCATGTTTCCATATAGCATTGGATACCTCCTTCAATACGTGGTCAACCGATTGAGCACCTTTGATCAAGTACTGTTCAACCGTGATGTAACCTAGTTCCCTTAGCAGGTACTTAGCTAGTGCTGAAGCATCAATTACTATTCACGATCCTTCCTTGTGTACTTGACGGCTGTTCCTGGCTCAGCTTCAGTTATACTCTCGATTACTCTACGTACCTCGCGGATAAATCTTAGTCTCTCGTAGTACTTAACTCTCTCAGTTAGAAACAATACTATCTTATCTTTTCAGTTTACTCTACTTAGCTCCTTAATCTTCCTCTTCAACTCCCTTGATATACGTATACATAGTACTTCGCTCAGAAACAACATCATTTACTTATCAAATGCATACAGGGTTAAAGCTACGCTGTATACAACGAGTAAGCTTGTAAATAATCGGATAATCTTTTGAACAACCCTTCGAGCAATCCTTAGTACATGTTAAACATGGTCCTAGCTTCTATCTTGTACATAGTAGAAAAAGAAGCTGAAAATACCGAACTATTCTTCTTCGAACTAAGGTAAGAAAAATATTGAATAAAACCTTTTGCGTTAAGCGTTGATGCTAGAAATAATGGTTAGCCTGTGGTCTTGTATATTGTATAGTATGGTAGTAGCATTGGTGGACCTACAATTACGTCATGCACGTTCTTAGCATACACGATCATTAAGTTACCCTGTAATAGTGGTATGAATGGAACGTCATCTGCTAGTATTCTTTGAACCTGCTCATAAATAGTTATTCTCTTGTCTTTATCTACCTCGATCATAGCGTTTCTCAGTAGATCATCAACGGTTGGATTCGCGTATTGAGAGCCAGTCCACTTGTTAGCTGTGCTCATCAGGAACGGTGTTAGGAAGTTGTCTGGGTCTATGTAGTCTGGATACCAGCCAAATAGACTTAACATCATTCTCGCGTTTCTAGCATTGTCCACGTAGGTTGCCCACTCAGCACTCTTGATCTCAACTCTGATCATACCTGTAGCTTCTAACTGGCTTTTGATTAATGCTGCAAGATCCGCTTCTGTATCACCGTAGTGTGTTGGAGTATACCATAGCTCTATCAACAGTTTGTTCTCTTCACTATAGCCTGCTTGTCTAAGAAGTTCTCTTGCTAGTGTAATATTAGGTCCAGTTCCATACTTTTCCTTAAATGCATCAATGTGACTCCACATACCAGCTGGAACAAGACTGTAGAGTGGTGTCATTGTATTGAAGAACACTCTCTCCGCAAGCTCTGTTCTGTTTATCGCTGCCGCTATTGCTCTTCTGACAAGAACGTTGCTCACCGGGTCCATTTTCGTACTTATAATGATGTACCTTATGAAGGTCCCAGGTATTGAACTAACAACGAAATTGGGATTCTTTGCAAGGTCTACGTAGTCCTGAGGTCTTAGTGTTCTCCACGCGATGTCAATCTCACCTTTCTCGAGTGCTAGTCTAAGTGCTGTAGCATCTCTGTAAAACTTTATGATCACCCTTCTAGTCTTGGGTTGTTCACCGTGATAGTACGGGTTCGCCTCGAGTACTATGTACTCATCCCTCTTGAACTCCTTTATACAGTAAGGACCTGCACCACCCCATGTTGCATCACTCACTATTTCATTGTCCGGGTAGTTAGGATGCACAGGGAAGTACGGTGGAGTAGCAACAACAGCTAAGAAGTAGCTAGCTGGAGTTTTGAGAACAAACTTAACTGTATAGTCATCGAGAGCAACTACGTCTTCGACGAACTCTGTAACAAGCCAAGATGGGTCTCCCTGAATAGTCATTACACGCTTAATGCTTCTAACAACGTCCTGTGCATTGACTCGTCTTCCATCGCACATGGTAACGTTCTTCTTCAAGTAGAATATCCAAACGGCACCATTGTCGAGAACATCCCACTTCTCAGCTATACCTGGAACTAGCTCATCCGTTCCAGGCTTGTACTTAACTAGTCCCTCCATGATATTAGATAGAACTTCCCATGTAAAGAAGTCGTAGGCGTTCGAGGGATCCAAGTCTGTAACCTTATCAGTTACGCCTATAACAACTGTTTCAGCATAACCAGGTGTTACTGGAGCTCTCGGGTATAAGAGGAGCGCGAATACTGCAATGATCACTACGATTGCAATAGCTACAGCTACTAGGATTCGCTTTTTCAAAGATCTCACCCAAGATAATAAGGTAGTGCATCATATTTTAAATAGCTTTATTACTGTAAACTCGTGGAGATAAGAACCCGGGGCTATAGTAATGGGGTTAGTACGCTATGTTTTAATTAGAGCACTACTCATAATTCCAACAATACTTGTTCTGTACACGATGGTATTCATTGTTTTAAGAGTACTTCCAGGTAACCCGGTGCTCGCAACATTAGGTACAAAGAGTATTCCAGAGGAGCAGCTGAAAGCTATTATGAGGGATCTTGGCTTAGATAAGCCACTTTACCTGCAGTACTTTGAGTACTTATTGAACTTCACCATGGGGGATATGGGGAAATCCATGATCATACGTGGAAGACCGATAGCCCGCGATGTTTGGGATAGATTACCAGCAACGCTAGAGCTCTCCATTTGGGCAATAGCCTTCAGTATCATGATAGGCGTAGGTATAGGCTACTTCAGTGCTCGTTGTAGAAGTGAAATTATTAAGGCATTTACTAGGCTACTCGGGTCCGTGGTTTTCGTGCTATTTATACCCGCTCTCGGGCTCTCTTTACAGCTCGTGTTTTCAAGATGGCTTAATTTATTACCAACCGGAGGTAGATTATCCGCTGGAGTCTTCATTAAACCGGTAACAGGACTATATACAGTAGATGCTGTTCTTCAACTGGATTTAGTAGCGTTCTTGGATGCTTTAAAGCACATTGTATTGCCGGCTTTTACCCTGGGTTTGGTTATATCAGGTCCATACATGAGGTTGACTTTGAACAACATGGAGCAGATAATGGAATCCAAGATCATAGTAGCGTATAGATCTAGAGGAGTAAGAGAAGAACGTATTCTACGTCATGCGTTTAAACATGTTCTCATACCCATAGTAACCTATACTGGTTTACAATTCGCACTGTTGATGGGAGGAGCTGTACTAACAGAAACAACGTTCAGCTGGCCTGGGATAGGAACATACCTAGTTGATAAAGTTATGTATCGTGATTACACAGCTATTCAAGCTGTTATCATAATATTCGCGATAATAGTTGGACTAACTAGCCTTATTGTTGACCTGATCTACGCTCTAATAGATCCCAGGGTGAGGTACTAGTGCGTTTCTACAAAGTACTTGGAAGCTCAGCTATTACTAGAAACCTGTACTTCTTAGTAGGGCTAGCCATAGTAGTGTTCTTTGCGTTGATGGCTCTCTTAGCCGATGTCATCTCCCCGTACTCACCGGTCGAGAGCGTGGGCCCACCTCTTCACCCACCCTCTCTGCAGTACTTGATGGGAACGGATAATCTTGGGCGAGATATATTGTCAAGAGTAATTTATGGTTCACGAATAATGCTTACTATTGTGGCGATTGCTGTATCTTTGAGCGGAGTTGTAGGAACAGTTTTAGGGCTTATAAGTGGTTACGTTGGTGGACTCCCGGACCGCGTGTTGTCGTTTGTAATGGACTCTATATATGCTTTTCCACCTCTAATACTAGCAATAGCACTATCCGTTGCACTGGGTCCCAGTCCTCTAAATGCTGCTATAGCAATAGCTGTTGTATACATACCAACATACTTCCGCATGATTAGAGGACAAGTTCTAAGTTTTAAGAACGAGCTTTTTATCGAAATGGCTAAGGCTCTTGGAATACCACCAGCGAAAATAATCTTAAAGCATATTCTTCCACACCTAACACAAACATTAATGGTTGTTTTCAGTATGAATAGTGCAGATGCTATTCTCACGGAGGCTGCATTAAGCTTCATGGGTCTTACAGTTCAACCACCTACACCTGACTGGGGGTTTGATCTCTACAAAGGTAGAGGGTTTGTACTAGCTGGTGCATGGTGGATGCTTCTCTTCCCAGGAGCCATGATTACACTACTTGCAATAGGCTTTGCGCTTATAAGTGAAGGTATTTCAAGATCATCGCTAAAGAGGTAAGGTAGCTTGAGGAAGATACTAGAAGTAAGCGATCTATGGATTAAGTACTACACGCTGAGTGGAATTGTACACGCTGTTTCAGGTGTAAGTTTCCAACTCCGTAAAGGTGAAATGATAGCTGTAGTTGGAGAAAGTGGTAGTGGAAAATCTACTCTGGGATACGCTTTACTAAACATGGTTCCGAAACCAGGTAGGGTTGTGCGAGGACAAGTACTGCTTGATGGATTAGATTTACTGAGGTTAAGCAACGAGGAAATCAGAAAGATCAGAGGTAGCAGGGTATCAATGATCTTTCAAGACCCCTTCACAACACTAGATCCCTTGAGAAAAGTTGGTTCACAGTTTGAGGAGTTTCTCTTAGAGCATGGTGTTGACCAGGCCAAGGCAAGGTCTATGATCAAGGAGGTTCTGCTAGCTGTGGGTTTACCGGAGAGAACTGTAGACTTGTATCCTCATCAACTCAGTGGAGGCCAGAAGCAGAGGGTTTCAATAGCGATGGCTGTAGCACTAAACCCAGATGTAGTTGTTGCAGATGAGCCAACCACAGCGCTCGATGTTATCGTTCAAAGACAAATAATGGACTTGATTGATGACATTAGAAAACGTGCAGGTACTTCAGTAGTTCTCATAACACACGACTTAGCTTTAGCGCTGGAAAGAGCTGATACAGTGATGGTGATGTATGGTGGTCACGTAATGGAACTAGCTGAGAAAGACGAACTAGTATCAAACATGGTACATCCCTACACAAGAGCACTCTTCGAGTCGCTACCAAGAATATCTCAGAGAAAAATTCCTAAGTCTCTTCCGGGATATCCACCAGACCTACGGAACCCGCCATCTGGGTGCGTTTTTCACCCGAGATGCAAGTACGCGCGGGAGAAGTGTAAGCTAAGTACACCTCTTCTAAGAGAGGTCAAACGCGGTCACTTCGTAGCTTGTCATCTACTTGGTGATAGCGAGTGAGCGTAATCCTAGAACTGGATAACGTAGTCATGGATTTCGAGGTTGGTTTGTTTGGAAGAAAGAAGAGAGTAAGAGCGGTTGACCATGTTTCTCTGAGGATACTAGAAGGTGAGATTTACGGACTGGTTGGAGAAAGTGGTAGTGGAAAATCTACACTTGGCAAGGTCTCGTTGAGATTGTACAAGCCTGTTAAAGGTAGAGTTGTTTATAAAGGTATTGATATCACGAAAGTACCCGAAAGAGCTCTAAGATCTTTGAGAAGAGAAATGCAATTAATACCACAAGATCCCTACAGTGCCATTAACCCCATACAGACTATTGGTGAAGCGATCGCTGAACCCTTAATGATCCACTACGAAATGAGTAAAAGTGAAGCTATGGAGCATGTTCACAAGTCTCTGGAGGAGGTTGGCTTAATACCTTCAGAGGACTTCGCTCGGAGAAGACCTCACGAACTAAGTGGAGGACAATTACAGAGAGCTGTAATAGCTCGTGCAATGATCCTAAAACCAAAGTACATAGTTGCAGATGAACCCACCAGTAATCTTGATGCATCAATAAGAACGTCCATAATAGAGCTTCTCTTAGGTTTCAAAAAGAAATATGGTCAATCCATTTTGTTCATTACACACGACATTGTACTCTTAAGCCTCATAGCTAACAGAATTGGTGTAATGTACTTGGCACAACTAGTTGAAGAAGGCCCCGTAGAGAGCATCGTAAAGGAACCATTGCATCCCTACACAAAAGCACTACTGAGTGCTATACCGTTAGTTAGCGAAGAAATAGGACTGGAGAAAGTGTACCTTAAAGGTGAAATAGGAGACCCTGCAAATCCACCAAAAGGTTGTCGTCTACATCCACGATGTCCATTTATGTTTGAGAAATGCTCCAAGGAAGAACCACCGTTTATTAGAGTCGGAGAGAGCAGATACGTAAAGTGCTGGTTGTATGCTAGTCGGTAGAAAACAAAAATACGATTACTGGTTCCTCCAATTCGTTTCAAGGTTGCTCCTGATCGTGTTTCAAGGTACACTTCAGTACACGATAGATACAACGAGAAGGGTTGAATGCCGTACTTGAAAAGTATGTTCTCTTTTTTCCTGCAAGAAGAGCGATCACGTTTACCACAGTCTTTGCCACGTGCTAGCATGTATACGGTATGCACACAAAGCGTTTCACAGTAGTTGTTAAGGTTGAACATCTCTAGCTGATCAAACGGGAACTATTGCAGTAGTATCGTGGTACCGAATAAATGAAAGGTTTGATCGAAGATGGATCAACTGAGCTGATTACGCGTGAATATTGTAGTTTATTGTGTTGTTAAACAGAGCAAACCTCTGCTCCAGTACGGTTTATATATTACGCCTGAACGCCGCGCTCTCTCTACTCTATCTTCTGCTTCTTTTCTACTCAGCTTGTAGTCTTCTACGAGCTTCTTCACCAGCTCTTCTTCCTCGATACACTTAGTTCCTTGAGCATCAAACCCGTACTTCTCGATTATCCAGACTATATCCTTGTGCATTAATCTAAATGTTATCATGTCCCCGGTTAATCCAAACTCCCATGCGATCTCTTCGAGTGCATCGTAGAACCTGTTGTGAGCAATGCTGAGGATTTCCTCGGTGACCATTGAAGACCTTCTGGTTCTAGCTACAGCTGTTGCAAGTCTTAGAACAGCGAGCATGGCCCCCTCGAGATCTGTGTTCATGATTTTCCTTAACGAGGGTCTAAGGTCTACTCTGCGTAGCGTATCTCTGAGTAGAAGTTCTTCTTTTCTGACAAGCTCCTCGTCATTCAAGAACATTACTGGGTATGCAACCTTGTAGTAGAATATGAGCTCAACTGCGTCTGGATCTATGCTGTAGTCCACGGGTGCTCGTTCAACAATACCAATAGACTCCACCGGGGCGTTCACCGAGGTTATTATCTTTTGGTTTTTCGTAGCTACTTTCTCGAAGATGCTACTGGGGGATTTCACTAAGATGTTCACGTACGTTCCCCTCACGTATGAGACAGGCTTGTGCATGTAGTTTCTAAGCGCTAGTACACCGCTCACAAGGCTACTTGAGTGTTCACCAAAGAGAGCTAGTCTTGAACCACCTATGTAGTATCTCCTGCTCTGAGTTACAATGAAAGGTGAACTTATCAAGTGGTATACGTAGAGCTCTTCGAAGATCTTGTTAGTGAACTCCACGCCGTTTAGAACCATTGATTCAAAGCCGCTGAGACTTACACGGGGGGGTTCTACTTCAAACGGAATGTAACTCCAGTCGTATACAACGATAACTCTTGCTCCGCTTTCGGGGTCCCGTTGTTCACGGTATCTATCTACTTTTATGTAGGAGTTGTGTATAGGGGGACTAGTTTCAAACACTAGTTTCACAACGGGTTCACCTCCGGGTACAGCTACCAGAAACCATTGATCACGATGCTTCGCTACGTAACCCTCAAACCTTAGCAAAGCACGTTGAAAGAGCTGCAGGTAGGTTTTAAACCTCTCGTAGCCACGGGTCTTAACCTTCTCGAAGGGTTCATCAGGAGTAACTACCGCGTCCTCTTCAACTACCTCGTACCTGTCCTCTATTTCCTCGAAGTCCTTTTCAACAACTTCCTCGGTGAAATCCGAGTTCTTACCCATAGATCCCTGTACCATTACCATATTACATTAACGTAGCGTGTATTTAACCGTAAGCTAGGCAAGAGAAAGAACAGCTATTGAAGCAAACAAATTACCTGCACCACGAGCCCGCTTCCGAATTCAATTTACCATTCACGGTCCTTAAATACTTCGGGTTTCTGATATACACAGTAGGTGTGTTCTCTTGCCCTCGTGGAGTGTTCACCTGGATATCTGCAGGCGTCTCCTCGGCTGGAACTACTGCTCAGATGATCTCGTCAGAGTAGATGAGCTTATCGATACACACTACGTGCACGATGTTGGAAGAGAAAAAGATAGAAGAGACAGCTTAAGGTTCGCTGCTCTCCTCGTTAAACACTACTTCCGTGGAGCAAGAACCCTCGATGGAACTCTGCTACAGCAACTAGAGGATTTGAGAAGATACCTGGAGGGTGCTCTCGGCGATGTCAGCAACTACCTGAGAAGCCTCAGCAAGCAGTTCATGGGGGCTTCTCTTCAGCAAAGCTCTCAGTACCCCTTAATGGAGCTTGAGAAAGCGAACCCTGCTCTGAGCAGAGCTGTTGAGCTTTTCGGTGTAGCTGCCTCTGTGTATCTTGATGAGATGGGGGAACGCGGTACTTTCGAAGAGAAGCTTGTGTTAGCATGGTACTTGCACCAGGGTACTAGGTTGCTTGTTGAGAAGAGGGCTTTAGAGTACGCTCTTCTTCACCACGTAGTAGACTTAGCCGCGGAGTATGTTGCACGTGAGAGACCAGGTGAAGATACACCTTACAGGGTTGCAAGTAGAGTTCGCGAATACGGAGAGCTGAAGGAGATTGTAGGTAAGCTTGACCTCCTGGTGTCAGCTTACGACCCTGTTGAGGATCGCTCGTACTCTCCGTTAAAACTGCTCGAGAATCTACTGAAGCTTCTCGAAAGGAATGCGAGAGAAGTGTACGCTCTGCTAGCTTACAGTATGGTCGAGAGTGGTGTACCTCCGGGCTTCAAGGCTCTTGGCGATGAAATCCGCGAGCTGCTGAAATGGTTCAGATTCACACATGGATACGGAGGCTTCGTGAGAGTGAACAATGAACCGCTCACTCTGCTGGGGGCTTCGCAGAGAATTGCTAGTTTGCTCAAGGAGAAGCAGGAGGTTAGAATAGAGTTCTATGACCATGGTGTTAAACGAGAGGATGTAGATGCTGAGCGCGTTGAACCCGTGCTTACCCTTGTGGTAAGGGACTACAACGAGCTTAAGAGCAAACTGTGCAACAGTATACTCGGCTCAAACAAAGCGAGAGTGATTAATCTACTCCCGAAGGAAGCGGCTAAGATAAGAGCAATTTGTAGTTAACCTCGAAGATGACCCCGTAATCCTATTCAACGGGAGCTGTGATTGTAGATGATTTCACCAAGTAGTCGCTACTTCATAGCTTTTTCTCGTGTAACCGTGTTAGTTTTCAATGTATAAAAGTGTTTTGTATATTGTATATTTAATATGGATTAGTGTTTGTCACGGGTGTTATTGCATGGTTGAACGCGTTAAAACAGGTATACCGGGTTTCGATGAGATATTGAACGGTGGTATTCCGAGGAGGAACGTTGTACTGTTGAGCGGGGGCCCGGGTACTGGTAAGAGCATATTCTCAATGCAGTTCCTGTGGAATGGGCTGCAGATGGGTGAACCCGGTATCTACGTTGCTCTCGAGGAGCACCCGGTTCAGGTTAGAGTTAACATGAGGAACTTCGGCTGGGATGTTAAACAGTACGAGCAGGAGGGTAAATTCGCTGTTGTTGATGCCTTCACTGCTGGTGTTGGTGAAGCTGCTAAGCGTGAGAAGTACGTTGTTAAGGACCCTGATAGCGTGAACGAGCTTGTGGATGTTCTCCGTGAGGCTATCAGGGAAACGAATGCGCAGAGAGTGGTTGTTGATAGTGTTTCAACGCTGTACTTGACAAAGCCGTCGGTTGCGAGAAGCGTTGTTCTCCAGCTCAAGAAGGTTCTCTCGGGCATGGGAACAACCAGTATCCTGGTATCACAGGTTTCTGTAACCGAGAGAGGATTCGGAGGACCCGGTGTAGAGCACGCTGCTGATGGTATCGTGAGGCTTGACCTCGACGAGATCAACGGTGAACTCGTTAGAAGCCTGGTTGTGTGGAAAATGAGAGGTACAAGCCACAGTATGAAGAGGCATCTCTTCGAGATCACGGATAAAGGCATAGTTGTACACCCTGACAAAGTGCTAAAGTACAGCAGGTAGTTTCCCGGGGTAATGACCTTGAGCGAAGAGGTCTACATAGATCTTTCGAACGTCCCCTTGAAGCCCATGGGTAAAAAGGAGATCACGCAGCTCGAGATGGCGCTGATCATCGGTGTACTCTACAGTCCCGAGGTGCTCGAGCTCATCAAGGATCCCATTGAGAGATTAACCTGGATAGACAGCTTGGCTGTTGCAGCTGCTGCGTTCGCCAGGCATAAGGCTGGAATGCCAACCACGCAAATAGCCGAGGAGATCGGCAGGTCCGAGACCACTGTGAGAAGCCATCTCGCGCAGAAAACGAAAGCTGGTAAGCTCGTAGCTGAAACCTACGAGAAGCTGAAGCGGGGTGAACTCAGGCTAGTAGTACCCTTCATAAGAGCACCGGTGGCAGGTGCTGAGGAGCAGATGGAAGCGTTGCGAAGAGAAGTTGAAGCACTCCGAGAGCAGGTTAAAGCACTAGAACAGCAGGTGGAGAACCTCAAACGCGAGAACGAGGAGTTGAAAGCAAAACTGAGCAGTAGAGATGCTGAAGTGGAAAACCTTAGAACACAGCTAGCCACCAAGGAATCCGAGATAGAAAATCTCAGAAGCAGACTAAGTAGTGTTGAATCCGAGCTGGAATCCCTTAGAAGAGAACGAGAGGAGATCACGAGGGACAAAAACATGCTTGCAGAGAAGCTGAACAACGTTATCGAAGAGGTAAAGAAGGCTAGACAACTACTCTCCGAGGTAACCAGAGTACTCGACCAGCTAGCATCCTCAGCGAGCTAAGCCATCATTCAGGAAACCGTGCACTCCACACTCTAAGCGATGCACAGGTGAAGGCTGGCCTCCAGGTTTAATCTCAATTATTGCTTACGAGGAGCATTTACTTAGCAGTATCTATAGTTGCATCTGCGAGATAACCAGGTTAGAAAACGCTCAAGTCATTGGCACGAAGCTTCCAGACGCTGCAGTAGAACGTCCCGTTCAGAGCAGGAATGATCGATCAACAAGTAAAACCCGGTTAATGAACTGCTCCACGACTGCTCGAGTAAAAACTGCTCTCGTATTATTAAACTGCTCCTGATTCAATGATGCGATCATCCCTGATCAGCGCAGGAAGCATCGTGGCTACATCTTGTTGATGGGCTTTTCTCGAACATCCATGAACACCATGGAACTTTCCACACGCTTGATCACGGAGAAAACTTAAATGCTTGATCATCATAGACCCCTTACGCTTTTGTGTGCTGAATGCAATGTAAAGAATTGAAAGGCTTTGTAAACTTTCTGTGGCCGAGCTTGAACTTCTTGCAGAATGCAGTGTAAAGAATAGCTAACAATGTTAGTACAGCAGGGAGTACAACTACTAGAATCTCTGGTAGCTGAGAGATGGCTTCGTTTCTCGGTTCTGGCTTCCTCACTAGTTCGTGTAGGTCTCCGTAGAGAGCTATTAGCACCAGGGATGCTGTTTCCAGGTTCAAGTCGCCTGTGCCCTTGAAGCCTTGCTCGTAGAGTGTTGCCAGTGGCTTTATCTTCTCCAGTACGCTCCTGTACTTCTCCACCTCCGATGCGTGTCCGAGTGCTCTGTAGGCTATGATAGCTAGTGCTACCTTGTACGTTTCGTACTTTCCGTATACCCTGTAGTATGCATCCGCGAACCCATACCCGTTGAACATCTCGCTGAGCGTGGTCAACTCCTTTAATGCTTCGTTTTCCTCGCCTTGAGCAATGTGCAATAGCGCCTTGTAAACCAATAGGTTAGCGTAGTCGTAGTAGTCCTCGATCACGGTTTCAGTTCTATTCACGTGTACAACTCTAACGGAGTCAACGACATCGGCTAAAACGTGTTCAACAACCGTGAAGGGCAAGGAGTAGTTTAACCCAAGTAAAACCTGGTAGTAGTCGTAGAAGCTGGAGGAGTACTTCTCCAGGAACCTTTTGATCTTATCAGCGATGCCCGGTTTACCGCATACGTTTCTGAGAACATACTCCGCTAGAAGGTTACTGGACGTGTAGCATACGTCTGGTTCAACCACTGGTGATTCAACGCAGCAACCAAACTCACCGAAATCCCTGTAGAGAGATGCGACGAAGCTACAGAGATCTTCGCGCGAAGTACTAGACGGGTTACTCTGCGATGCCTGCACGCTGAGATGTATCCACGAGAAAAACGAGTACAAGAGGAGTGAAAGAACCAGTGCTAAGCGTAAAGCTGAACAGATCTTCCCGCAACCTACACACATTGCGCGGCCAGAGCTCAATTCATTCCCCCACAATGGTTAATCCATGGCAATTAAATAAGGTGGGCATCCATGCGATTTGAAGAGCTCTTCGTGGTCAACACTGTAGCCTCTTCGTGACGAGCTACCTCCTGAACAGCAGATGCGCAAGGCATTGAATTTACAACTCGGAACCTTTGGTCTTCAGAGTGAGGAGATTTAACCGTTCGTGCACCTCTCTATTGTGAGGTGATCGTGGAGCTAGAGTTATTAGCTAGACGGAGTGTTTCTTGGATCTTGGTGGTGAGTTCTTGATCGACTTGGACTTCATTGCTAGGCTCCAGGGTGAGCTTGGTTTAGACTTCGTTGATGTAAGAATACAGTACTACTACAGTGAGCTGGTTGTATACGATAACGGTGTTGTGAGAGACTTCGTAGTTAACAGTGTTCAAGGGGTTGGTGTCAGAGTTGTATACAAGGGATACGTAGCTTACTCTTCCACGTCAAGCCTCGAGAAGACCGCTGTGAGAGATGCTGTTCTGAGAGCTTTCAAGCTAGCTAAAGCCTCCTCGAAGTACTCTCTCAGCGTGGATCTCTACGCTCGACGAACCGTGAAGGATTCTCTCGAGTCCACATACACTGTAGACCCGGAGAACGTTGACTTCTCGGAGAAGGTTGAACTACTCAGGGACATGTACAACTGTGCACGCGAGGTTCGCGAGCTTTCGAGTATTACGTTGAGGTACGGTTTCGAGAAGGACAAGAGAGTCTACGTGTCGAGCAACGGGGACTACGTTGAGTTCACTAGGAGGATGATCGGGGCTTCGGCGAGGCTTGTAGCGAGCGTTGAAGGTGCTTACGAAACACTCTACGATAGTGAATCGGCTGTTGCTGGCTGGGAGTTTATTAAGTCGATCAACTGGAGCGATTGGGTGAAAGAGAGAGCCAAGCTCGTGGTTGAAGCAGCTAGAGCCGAGAGAGTTAAACCGAGTAGGTACGACGTAGTGCTAGACAACGACATGGTTGGGTTAATGCTCCACGAAGCATTTGGTCACGCATCTGAAGGTGACATAGTGTTAGCGGGTGGAAGCATTCTCGGAGGAAGAATAGGGAAGAAAGTTGCAAGCGACCTTGTCTCAATAGTAGACGATGGACTAGTAGAGGGCGGTGTACTCGTACCCTACGACGACGAGGGAACACCAAAGAGGAAAACCTACACTGTGAAAAACGGTGTTCTAGTGGGCTTCCTACACAGCCTTACAACAGCTAAAATGCTAAAGCAGGAGCCTACGGGGAATGCTCGCGTGATGAGCTACCAGGACCCAATACTCGTTAGGCAAACCAACACGTACATGGAGCCCGGGGACTGGAGCGTTGAGGAGATGATCAAGGATACGAGAAGAGGCCTGTACGTGAGAGGTAGAGGTGCTCTGGGCGGCCAGGTGAACCCTCTCACAGGAGCCTTCACGTTCACCAGTGGACCAAGCTACTTGATCGAGAACGGGGAGCTGAAACAGCTGGTTAAGGGAGTGATGCTCTCAGGGCTTATACTGGAGACTCTGAAGAACGTTGACGCTGTTGGCAGAGACCTCGTGGTTAGAACAAGCGTGTTCGGCGGATGCGGGAAAGGTGGGCAAACAGTTAGAGTTGGTGATGGTGGACCCCATGTGAGAGTACGAGGATTCACGATCGGAGGTGGATAGCGATGAGCCTAGACTACGAGACTGTGGTTAAAAAAGCCGTTGGCAAAGGATTAAGCGATGCTGAGGTTTACGCTGTTGAATCGGCCACGGTTCAGTTCACGGTGGCTAACGACAGAGTGATCGAGTCTTCTTGGAGAAAACGACTGGACATAGGTCTGCGTGGAGCTGTTGGAAGAAGAGTAGGGAGTATTAGGGTTAACACTCTCGAAGAAGTAGACAGTGTTCTCGAAAAGCTCCTGTCGATCACCAGAGCTTCACAGGAGGATCCGTACTGGGGTGGTTTTCCACCAGTTTACAAGCTCGTTGCGAAGCCGAAAACCTACGATGAGAGAACAGCTTCCATGAGCGAGGAAGAGTACGTGGAGGTGCTGAAGTACACTATGGACATGTTCAAAGAGCCAGCTCTCTCCAAGGGTGCTACGAAAGCTGTGGTTACCGAGGGAATGTTTGAGGTTGCAAGAGCCGAGCTTAGCATAGTCAACTCCAACGGAGTGAACCTCCGCGAGATGTACACCGAGGTTTCACTGTGGCTTGTTCTCAGCGTGGAGAAGAACGGATCTTCCTCGAGTAAAACTCTTGTCTACGCTAAAAACCTCATTGACGAGAATGCTTTGGCTGAAGCAGCAACCAGAGAAGGTGAACTAGCAATGCTCTTCTTCAACGCGCAACCTGTTGAGTCAGGAGTCTACGACGTAGTACTGGACCCATCCGTTGCAGGCCTCGTGCTCACATCGAGTCTAGCACCAGCGTTCTCAGCTTCGAACATACTCGAGAACAGGAGTCCTCTGAGAAACAAGCATGGACAGCTGGTGATGAGCGAAAAAGTGACAATAATCGATGACCCCTTCCTCAAGGGTGCCACAGGCACGAGATCGTTCGACGATGAGGGTGTACCAGCTAGAGCAAAACCTGTTGTAGAGAAGGGTGTGTTCACAACAATACTTCAGAGCTACTACACCTCGCGTAGAATGAACACTGAGCCAACGGGTAACGGTGTAAGGCAATCACCGGCTACACATCCTGTACCAGGCTTCACGAACTTCGTGGTGAAACCCGGGAAAGGCAAACTGGACAAGTTCGCAGAGGAACTCGAGAAAGGGCTCGTTGTTTACGAGGTTATAGGATACTGGATGAGCGACCCTGTTACAGGTAGCGTTAAAACAACCGTAACCCACGGTTTGCTCATCGAGAAAGGAAGCATCGTGAAGCCCGTTAAAGGGGTTGTACTAGGAGGAAACGTGTACGAGTGGTTATCTAGAAACCTAGTTGAAGTCGGAGAAGACGTGTACATTGTTGACAATACAGGTACACCCTCAATGTGGATAAGAAAGGTTAAAGTCGCTGGAAAGTAGAGGACGCCCCGAGCACAGCTTTTATTCTCAGAGACGCTGTTTCGAAGCCATTAACGAAACCAATTCGTATAATCAAGTGAGCCGAGTGACCGTGCGCACGTGGAGAATAGGTCTCATAGGGTTCGGGGTTCGGGTTTCATGTTGTTTGATTTTAACCCTTGGCTTCATAGACCTCGGGGCACCTTTCATCGGTGCCCATGTCATTGGTCTCCACCCGTTCAGGGTAACCCCAATCCACAGCTCACCCTCATTGGGTTCATTGCTGTGAGGAAACCCCCACATCTTGGTGTACTTGAGGTAGATGTTTATGGATGCGAGCTTCTGCCTATCCATTTCGAGACTGCACTTTGGGCATTTGAACATCCTGCCCACTCGGGTCTTTACCACGTACCCGCATCGTGGGCAGGTTCGAGAGGTGTTGTGTGGAGAAACCTTAACCACTAGTGCTTTCTCTG
>JAWBAI010000008.1:0-73399 GCA_038816475.1 Desulfurococcaceae archaeon | reverse complement strand
TCAACTACGATGTAGTCTTCGCCTAGTTTGATCCTTGGATCATTAAGCTTAGTGTAAGGCCACACGGATATTACTCTATCGGGGAGAAGACCGTGCTTATCGATTTTTCTGGGTTTTAGAGGAACTACGGCTGTACCGCCAGGTTGCATCACCGAAATAGCCCAGCAAGCAAACTCTATCGGCCATCTTCCTATGTTAACAACTTCGTGTATTACCTTTAACGAGTACTCGTCATCCCCCGGTTCTAACCTGATCCTCTTGAGTACACTATTCTGGTGCTCTGGATTACCCGTTATAACTACGCTGTTCTCATCTACGCTGATGGTAACAGGTTTATCATCGATGGAGTAAGTTCTTGGAAAGCTCTCTGGCGCAGTCCACAACCTGTGTCCACCGTATATTCGCCACAATCCATCTGGTGTTTCTATTTGAACATCAGGTACTGTGCTAAACAGGTTGAACTGATCGTTGTTCAAAGCCAGGTAGAGTATCCTAGGTCCAATGTCAAGCGCTACTCCCACCTTTAAACCGCCGATGTGAAACAATCTTACTCTGAATCCATCAATAACGATGTCTTCAAACCTCAACCTGGACCAGCCGTTGCTAATTTGAGATAAACTCTCTTCTCTTATCCCTTATTTTGATGGGTAGAAGTGTCACGCGCTTTTGTTCGCTGATGAACCCTGACGAAATCTTTTCAACGGATATGCACATTCGGATCGCTTCTCGTGTATTTTGGTTTTCACTTGTTCTTCAAAGACCTAGATAACTGGTATTCCTTGCTGTGCTTGACCAACTCTTCGAGTACCTCAGGGTTCTTCTCGATAATACTGTTAACTATGCTAAGGTATCTCGCTAATCTCACTGCATCGGGACTTATTTTCTTGAGCTCAACACCGTCTACTACTACGTAGTGCTCTTTCTCCAGCTTCTCACCTAGAATGTACTCAGCTTCGTTCACTGATGCTTGAAGCGTGAAGCAGTGAGGACTCCCATCTATTGTTACAACGATGAGCCTTCTAGGCTTCGTAGACCTGATCATGCTCGCCAGCTTACCGTAGTAGGCTGCGCTCTCTCGCTCGGGACACGCGAAGAGAACATTTCTGCCCTCAGCCAGTCTCTTGAAGAGCTCAGGGTTTACAACCGGGAGACATGCTGAAACAACAAGTACCTCCGAGTTCTCCAGATGTGGTGCCTTAGCCCATGTACTCCAGATCCACGAGGATCTTCCACTGTTTTCACTGCTTGTATCTCTACCACAGCTCAAGGAGTTCACCCCTTGTACCTTTCCAGTAGTTCTTCCACCGTGGGTTCTCTCCTAGTGCTGGTGTACTTGTCTAGTAGCAGGAATACGCAGTATTGACCACACATGGTGCAGGATTTTAGTGCAGCACTACCGAACTGGCTTCTAATCTTAGCTGCTTTCTCAGGGTCAAGCGTGTACTTGATTTGACTATCCCAGTTAAGCTTGGCTCGTGCAATACTTATCACAATATCCCTTAAAGCAGCTTTCCTACCGAGTTTCACCAGGTCTCCCGCGTGAGCGGCTATTTTAGCAGCTATGAGGCCTTCTTTAACCTGTTCAACATCCGGTAGTCCAAGATGCTCTGCTGGTGTTAGGTAGCATATGAGGTCTGCGCCGGCTGCTACTGCTATAGCTGCTCCTATAGCTGACGCTATATGGTCATATCCAGCTGCTATGTCCGTTACTAGTGGCCCAAGAACATAGTATGGTACTCCACCAGATAAGCTCTTCATCAGCTTAACATCTGCTACCACTTTGTCCATCGTCATGTGTCCAGGTCCCTCAATCATGACCTGAACACCTCTTTGCACAGCATCCCTAGCTAGCCTGGAGTTCACGATGAGTTCGGATATCTGTAGTTCGTCGTGAGCATCAGCTGTGGCTCCTGGTCTCAGCGCATCACCTAGGCTTATCACTGCATCGTACTCTCTGAACAACTCCAGTAAGTGCGTCCACTGAGAGTAGTATGGGTTCTCCTTGCCGGTTTCAATCATCCATGCAGCGATCATGGAGCCGCCTCTGCTAACGATCGGCATTATTCTTTGGCTGTTAACAGCTTTTAGCGCTAGGTCTCTCGTGATCGCTGCGTGTATGGTCATGAAGTCTACGCCGTCCCTCAGATGCCTTTCCACGACCTCCAGAAACCAGTCCTCGGGGATACTCGCCACGTTTCCATATCTTCTAACACCGTATATCCACGCTTGGTATGTGGGAACCGTGCCGAAGGGTGTTCCCTCAGAGGCTTCCATGAGTCTTCTCCTGATCTCGTCGAGGTCCCCGCCCGTGCTCAGGTCCATGATCGTGTCCGTTCCGTGTTCTACTGAGACCTTAACCTTTTGAAGCTCCAGCTCGAGGTCAACGTATACACCACTGGTTCCAACGTTCACGTTTACCTTAGTGGTTAAGCCTTCTCCAATACCCACTAGCTTAGCCTTCCTCTTTGTCACGTTACGGGGAACGACAACTTTACCCTGAGCAACTCTTCTTCTCAAAGATTCGTAGTCAACGTTCTCCAGTTTTGCCAACTCCATTAGAACATCAACAGTACTGCTCGAGCTTGCTTCCGTTATTAAACCCATAAACACCACCACGTTGAGGTATTGTTGTAGAGATTAAAATATGCAACGATAACATTGTTATTGCGCTAATTTAACTGGTGATCGCTGGTGCTCATCTTCAAATTCACAGCTAGTTTAAACTCGTGATGAGGCTCTTCACTCCTAACCGTAACGAAAACAGCCCCATCCCTACCTAGAAGTTTCGAGTACCTCTCGAGCACGGTGTACGCAGCTTCTCTTGCTACGTCTTCAGCAAAGCGCGGTGTTTCAACAAGGTTTTTCACGTACTCTGCTTCCTCAACCCTGTTAAGGTAGTTCCTTGGGGTTAAAAACACATTGTTGTAAAGCTCTAGGAGCTCTATTGGTGAGGGCACGTACTCCTTTGATCTCAGCGTAACTACGACCTTCATTCTGGAGTTATGCGTATAGGGTTTCGAGTACATGTGCTCGGATACGGTGAGAGCGCAGGGGCATGCAGCTATTACCACGAAGGAAACAGAGGAGAACATCGTTTTTTCACCACCTCTGTTCTTTACTAGTCTCATTGATATGCCTCTGTGCGCCGAGAACTCCAGGTTACCTTTGCCTATCACGTTCGCTGAAACTTCAACATCCACAGTTGATGACGCCTTGTGAACTTCTAGAAGCTTTGTTGCTAGAGCATCGAGAAACTCGTAGTCCAGTTTACCCATAGCTGTGAAAACTTCGTACACAGTTCTGTACAATCGAGATACGTGCACCCCTCTCAAGTTCTCCGGTAAATCTACGAGAACGCTGAGTGAAGGTGTAATCCAGTAGTCGCCTACTTTAGCTGGTAGTAGCTTTACTCCCTTAATTCCAGCTCTACATATTCTCAAAGGATACCTGGGCTTCTCGTTGTGAACATCAGGTGGGTTTTGCAATGGTAGATCCCCCGGTGAACTCCGTAACCTTCTCCAGTAGCTCGTTTAACTTCTTAACACCACTTATCTCTTCTTTCCTAACTATCTGCCCGTTAACAACCTGAAGTATGAGTGTTGTCGGTGACGCATGTATATCGAACTTCCTGAACGCTGAGCTTGCTGCTTCGGAAACGCACTCGCGTGCGAACCAATCGCAAAGTACTACCACGTAATTGAACTCCTTGAACATTCCACCGAATATCTTAACAAACGGAAACCAGTGGTTATCATAGGACCTGCAGGCTGGGCACCTAGCGTTATCGAAGTATACCAGGTAGTAGCCATCACCCCACGGTAGATTCGGGTTGCCTGATACCTGCTTGAGAACCCACTTCTCAGTTGAGAAATCGTACACGTAGATCCCGTGCGGTGAATCAGGTTCTATCTTCTCGAGTACCAGACCTTCTTTACCCCTTTTCTTCTCGAGATCCGTGCCGAACATTTTTCTCAGTAACTCAAGCAGATCTTTCTCCATAAACAACCCCCAGCTCTATAAACAACAAAAACCCCAGTCTTATCCTATTGACTCTCAGTCTTTTTGATTGCTTTGGTCAATGAGAGGAGGGAGAACCTGTTCACGGCTGATCGTGAGTGCGATCTCGAAGTGATCAAAAAGACTAAAAGGTAATAGTGACTGTGACTACACGGAGTAGATTTAAAAATCATGAATTAGAGCTGGAAGTTTTAAGGTCCATGAAGTTCTCGAGATAATATCATGCCTAGGTGATCACCCTTAATGTCTACCTAGTCATCTAGTCATGTAAATCTTTCTAAGCTCTTCGACGTTTAGCAAATCACTACTCTTACCACTAGCAACTATTCTGCCACCTTGTATTACATATCCCCTATCGGCTATTTCCAAGGACTCCTTCACATGCTGCTCTACGAGGAGGAACGATATTCTATACTGTTCACGTAACCTTCTTATGATCTCAAAAACCTCTGCAACGATTTTAGGTGCAAGTCCAAGACTGGGTTCATCTAGCATTAGCAACTTAGGATTGCTCATAAGGCCCCTAGCTATGGCCAGCATTTGTGCTTCTCCGCCCGAAAGAGTCTTCGCTTTCTGTAATTCTCGCTCTCTTAATCTCGGAAATAGCGTATATACCAGTTCGAGTCTCTCTTTCACTTCTTCCTTGGATTTAACAGTATATGCTCCTAGTAGTAAGTTTTCTCTCACTGTTAAACTGGGAAACAGCCCTCTTCCCTCAGGTATTAGTACTAGTCCCCGCTTAACCCTCTTGTCAGGGCTTTCTCTCGTAACATCTACTCCTTCGACAACTATCTTGCCACTGTATAACGTCGTAAGACCCATTATAGTCTTTAATAACGTGGTTTTTCCCGCACCATTAGGCCCTACGATAGCTACCACTTCACCACGTTCTACTTCGAGGTTAATATTGTGTAAGACTCTAAATTCGCCGTATCCAGCATTTACGTTTTCGAGACGCAAAATTGGCATCTTCACACCCTCATTCCTAAATACACCTCGATCACTTTCGGGTTTTTAGAGATCTCCTCAGGGGTTCCTTCGGCTATCAGCTTACCTTCGTGCATCACAGAGATTACATCACTTATTTTCATTATGAACGTCATGAGGTGCTCGACTACGACCATCGTTATGCCCATTTCCTCATGGACACTCTTCAATATCCTGACTATCTCGTCTACCTCAGCAGGACGGAGACCAGCCGCAATCTCGTCTACGAAGAGAAGTGTTGGCTTCAGCGCGAGGGCTCTCGCAAGGTCTACTATCTTATGTTGCATGAGGGTTATCTCACTACCACGCTTCTTCATGGTTTCTCTACTGAAACCGAACATTTGTAAAATACTTTCTGCCTCGCTACGCGCCTTCTCGATCTCTCCAATCCTCACAAGAGCAGCTGTGGTAACCGCGTCGATTATAGACATTTTCTTGAAAGGCCTCACTATCTGCCAAGTCCTTGCAATGCCTATTTTAGCGACCTGGTGGGGTAGGCGGCCGGTTATATCTAATCCATTAAAGATCACTCTACCGCTGTCCGGCCTAACTACGCCTGTAATGCAGTTTAAGAGCGTTGTTTTACCTGAGCCGTTGGGACCTATTAGACCTTTTATAACGCCCTTTTCAACGGAGAAATTCACTCCGTCAAGTGCTCTTATACCGCCAAATCTTTTAACGAGATTTATTGTATAAAGAAGTGGACTACTCACGACCTAGCACCTCTGAGAATGCCGTAAATTCTCCTGGAAAGCCCCGAAATGCCTTCCGGCTCGAAGATCCCTATCACCAAAAGCATTGTGCCATATAGAAGTAGGTGGAGTCCAGGTATTATGTACGCGAAGTGTGCTCTCAGATATTCACCAATGCCTCTGAGTATAACAGCTGAGACTAGTGCTCCCTCGACACTACCAAGCCCCCCGATGATACCTAATATGGCAATGCTAACTGATATGCTAGTATCGTAAAATCTGTATGTGTAGAAATAGCCTATTAACGCGACGTACAGATAACCGAGAGACCCGAGAATAAACGCATATACCAGTAATGCAAATAGCTTATACTTACGCGTATTTATGCCTATAGCCTCAGCGGCCAGCTCGTCTTCTCTTATAGCCCTCAAGTAGAACCCAAACTTGGACCTTGAAATAACATAGTTGAATATTAGTACGAATAGGAGTGCTATAGAAGTGTAAAGGTATAGCTCGTCGTACGTCTTGATGGGCCTTGCAACTAGATAGTATTCGTAGGGACCTATCAGTAGGCGTATTGCGTTGTTTAATATGACTACAAGAGCTGCCGTTGACAATGCATACCATACTTCTTTAACTCCAAACCTGAACATTGGGAAGCCGATAGCGCCCGCAAGTGCGGCGGATGTCAGTCCTCCCCCGAACACCGCTATTAATGGAGGTATATTCAAGTTGTCGATTAGTAAGGCGGTTACTATACCACCCGTAGCCATGTATGCTGCCGATGCAAGGTC
This sequence comes from Desulfurococcaceae archaeon, assembly GCA_038816475.1. GTDB lineage: Archaea > Thermoproteota > Thermoprotei_A > Sulfolobales > Desulfurococcaceae > UBA285. The sequence continues at coordinate 66,909 of JAWBAI010000008.1, read as the reverse complement.
CAGCTGGCCGGCATATCCTCCTATGATGTTCCATGCCAGCACTATGCTTGCGAAGTAAAGGATATTTATGATGAAGAGCAAATAATATCTCTCGAGTCGGGCTACGAAGTACATCGCTATTAACAGTAGTACGACGACCAGTATTCTACCATGATACTCTCTAACAGTAGACTTCAACGTGTTCACCTCCTAGCGAAAAGGCCTCTCGGCCTAAACCACAACGTTAATATGAATGCCAAGTACATCGGTATGAACTTGCCTGAAGGAGTTAGAAAAACGCTTCCAAGGCTATCTAAAATGCCTATTATAAGCCCAGCAGCTATAACCCCGGTTACTCCTCCTAGCCCTCCAAGCGCTACTATAATCCAGCACACAAGCCCAAAAACAGTTCCTAAATAGGGGTCTACCGGGCCTATTTGCATCCATAAAAAAGCTGCAATGGACGCTAGTATTGTTCCGAGACTGAATGTTAACATGTACGTTACTGGTACATTGATGCCCATTAACCACGCAGCCTCTCTATTCTCAGCAACAGCTAATGACGCTAAACCAGGCTTGGTCTTCGTTAAGTACAAGTGTACAAGAACTATGAGAATTAGCGATATAAACGCTATAAACAGCCTGTTGGCACTAATGCTGATGAAACCTAGTGTAATGGGGTAGGGAAAGAGCGTCTGAGGAAGGGCTTTTGGTTCAGCTCTAAAAATGGCCAACGCTACGTTTTGGAGTATTAATCCCAAGCCTACGGTGATAGCTATTTGTATAAGCGGTTCTTTGCCGAGTACGTGATGAATAATCCCCCGGTATATGCTAACTCCCAGTAATGTAAAAACAGCGAGGGTTACTGCGAAGGCAAGCCACAAGTGACCCGTTGATAACGCTACTAAGTACACCACATAAGATGCCAGCATTATGAAGTCTCCATGGGCAAAGTTTATTATATCCAGTACGCCAAATATCAGCGAGAGACCTAGTGCAGCTAGCGCGTAAAGGGCTCCGAGGACCATTCCATTAATAACACCACTCACAACTAAAGTAAGATCTATCCCCACTACACTCGACCCCACATATCATTGTGGTGCTCTAAGGTATAAGAATAAAAACGAGGTCTCATAATTTAAGGTCTGGGAAATACAGGTTTGACTCCGGGTTGCGGCTCAGGCCACACTAGTACTGGTGTGAGCGTTCCGTTCACTCTCTGCACTTGCAGAATGGCTGCTAATTGGTACAGGTTTTCACCGTTAGGTGCGAACTTTATTCTACCAGACGGGTATAGCTGTGCGGCAATGCTGTTTGTCTCGTTGAGATCTAGACTTAGAAATGCCTGCCTGAGGTTATCCGGGTTAAGTGGATCTTGCGGGAACATTTTACCTGACAATTCAAGGGCTTCATAGACTGTAAATAGGGAGTAGAATATTATTCCGGCAGCCTCAGTAGGTAATTTACCGTACTTCTCCATGAACCTAGATACAATTCTTCTATTCCATTCGGTTTGTTTATACGGGTTATAGCTATACGTGTTAGTATAGTAGAGAACGGCTTCACCTGCCGCCTTTATGGAGTCTGGGTCTGTATACCCGCAACCACCTGCACCTGCAATGAACTTTACCTTAATTCCGCTCTCGGCAAACTGCTTTGCGAAAAGCACCCCATCAGAGAAGTATGGTACAGATACTATTGCGTCGGGGTTTATTCTTCTAATTGTGTCGAGTATCGGAGAAAAGTCCGCTATATCGTACGGGTATGATATGTGCGCAGCGACCTCTATACGGTTGGCAATAGCCTCCAGGTGCGCGCCTTGAGAAACATACGTACCAAAAATGGAGTCTTCGTGAATGATCACGATCCTCTTTAATTCAACACCATGCTGTTTAGCCATGTCTAGCAGGAATTGGATAGCACTTCTACCGTGTATAGATGCTTTCGGAGCAATTCTGAAGACATATAACCAGCCTCTTTCAGTCAGGGCGTCAACTAGCGCGTCCATTACCAGTATAACTTTATTCGCTTCTGTTACTTCCGCGACAGCTGCTGTTAGCCTACTAATGTATGCTCCAATAATTATATTTGGCTTATGTGCCGCTATTAACCTTTCAGCAGCTAATCTAGCTTCTTCGGGGCTAGTGCCTGCGTCTTCAACCACTAGCCTTAGCTTAGCACCACCAAGAGATTTTACTCCACCTAATTCGTTGTTTATTATATCTACAACTAGCTCTGCAGCCCATACAGCTTCCTGCCCGAATACCGCATATTTGCCCGTTAACGGTTCGATCACCCCAATCGTGATTTCTCTAACTGTGATACCTGCAGGAGCTGGTCTCGTCGTAAAGTACACGCCTACAGCGACCGCGACAACGAGCACTACTATGATGAGAATTAGAGCTAAGGATTTTGTGATTATAGCCTTTAACATCGCATTTCCCTAACTATTTTCGGATTCCAGGGGTAATAAAACTTGGCTTCGTACTCTCCGCCGCTTAATTCAGGCCAAGGTACTATAGAGCCCGGTAAAAGCCGCAAAGGCTAAATATTGGTGATATAGTTAACCCAGTAGAGGAAACATACATAGAGTTATTATTGGCTCAGACGACCTCTACGCTTGTGCTCGCGAGGCTCCAAAAATACTTTCAAAAATACTTTAAGAAACAAAGTTTAGTACTGTTGAATGTGCTCTATCACTGAAAGATCCGTGAGCTTTGCCCGGAGTAGCGTCATTTTGTTCACCGATCCAACGAATCTCCTGGCTCCTTGGTAGTCTTCTCTGCAACTTTGTTGTACTCAATGAAGTCTCTTGTTATAGGATTGCTTAGCAACTTAAAGCTTCTCGTGGGGCCTAAGCTGGAAGACTTTGTTTCGCTTTTGTTCACGTTTCCTGTTATAGGTCTTCCCTATCTCTTAGGGCGTTCGAGACTTCGCAGAGCACCTCGTATTTCAAACTCTAAGATTATGTACTTCTTGGGTGTTCCCGCCGGTTTCTTACCCTCTGAACTCGTGCTCCCAGTACGCTACTGCCACGTAGACCTTACCGCTTACACTCCATAGCAATGACCTGTTCTCTGCTTCTTCCCATATTATGTGCGCATCAATCCCTATCTTTTCAATAAGGTCGTCTCGATGGAGCTCAACTGGCACCCGAATAAATGTTGTCACACCCGGATGTACCTCATAATAAGTTTTGTAAGAACCCCCATCAACGAGTTTACCCTTCCAGTACAGTCTCCAATCAACACGATTAACCGTCACCTTGGTCCAGCTGGGGTTCGTGACTTTGACCAATATGTAAAACCTCATGTAGTACGGATTCATGTACTCCAGTTCGTAACCTACAAACTCGACTTCACACCTAATAAAACCTAAGGTACCCCACAAAACCACACCGAGAACCGTTGCGAGTAGAGTAACGAGAATTATTATTGATAAATACTTTGGCATAGGCAATCTCTTTCCCGCTTATCAATTTTCACAAGGTAAATTTATTAATTTTTGGAATATTCTGCTTGAGATAGTACGTTTAACCGTACAGCTCTTTGAGTTTTTCACAGTTATCTTAGAGGCAAAGAGTGAATACTATTCGATTGTGCATTCCTAATTATTCGAGCTCAATTCGAAGAAAGACATTAGATCCGAATTAAGAACACAGGTGTTCGATCTACGGGCATAGATTAATTGAGTCTTCGTTTTCTAGAGATCAGTGTACTTATTTTCTCTGCTATCTTTGATGGGAGGTTTTCTGGTTTCTCGGAGAACGCGTATAAACCAGCTGGACTGTACTCGGCTTCTCTGCAGTTGAGTGTTGGTACGTCTTCCTCGAGCATGACCTTAGCGTAGTTCTCGGCTATGCAAACAACTACTTTAACTCCGTTGAACTCACCGACGATCAGCGTGTAGCGTCCTTGCTTTTCGTAGACTGCTTTGCTTAGATGGCTCTTTACCAGGTTCACAACATCCTCTGTCAAGAAGCACTCACGCTAAACGGTGTATACCAGTTCTCTAACCTGCTGTGGAAGAACCTCCTCGCTTACTACAACAGCTGATCTTGGTGGCTTCTTCGTCTTAACACCTGTTAAAATATAGCGTGTTGGGTCTTGAACATCTCCACCCTCGATCTTCCTTCCAAACCTGATGTTCAGAACTCTGATCTTCACGTAGTATCCATCCTTTCTCTCAACGTAAACGTACTTTCTGTGCTTTAACCCCATAGATTACACCTCTCTAAGCAACTGCGTACTCCATGTATAAGCGTAGCCTAAAATAAAGTTTACTGTAAACCCTACAATAATACCTAGTAGTTGAGCAAGCCAAAAGGAGAAGCCGAAAACAGCCGGTAGAAGTGTTGCCGTTAATACCTGTGATAAGTAGCTGATTACGCTTGCAACGTGGTACTTCAGTAGTCTAGCAAGTACACCTTTAAGCGTTCTATCGAGTTTTCTCCCACGGAAGGTTACCTTCTCGTGTAACGTAAAGTTCCAGAGAACACTGGCTTCAAAACCCGCTGTTGATGCAAGCGGGTTAGCAAGTAAACCGAGTATTGCTGAAAGTCTACTGTGAACGTAGACTGCTACCGCGAGGTTAACCGGTACACCTGAGACGCCAACAAGCATGAACATAGCTACTCTCGTGGGTTCTGCTAAAGCGAGTGCAATTACTCTTGGTAGCTTTCTCGAGTAAACTAGGTACCAGTCATCACCCTTTAGCTCTACCTCTAGGAGACTCTCCCCGTTGTTTACAACAGCCCATACGATCTTATCACCAATGGTCTCCAAGGGTTTAAGCCCGAGAATCTTCATTAATAGCCTCCTGTAGAGTGAAACCCTGGATGCAAGCTTAACTGAGTTCTCAACACCCCTACAGATTCTCAAGGCAAGATCAAGCCATGGTTCCGTAGAACAAACTCTACTTCCACCGTCAGAAACGCAGACCTCAAGCTTCACGAACAATGCACCGCGGTAAACCTCTACAGGTATCTGTAAGATTTTTAAGTTTAAAGGCCGTGATCTAGACTATAGCACCATAGCTTTATAGTACTGAGTGATTCGAATGATCTTGCCCCAGGATCCACTGAGAGAGTTTCTCTATGCATTAGCTCTCCTCTCAATGGTTATAGCTACACTGGGTTTAACGAAGATCACGTACAGGTTACTAACTAAGCTAAACCTTAGGCACAATGTTGCTGTGTACTACAACAGGAAGATAATTCACATGCTTGCGGGTGGTGTAACAGCACTACTGGTACCCTATCTTTTCACTTCGCCGCTAATACCCTTCCTCTTCGCGCTTCTCCTGGGATTCATCGTGTATATACCGCATAGAAGTAGGAAGCTGATGACCTGGTTTCAAACCAGTGATAACATATACGAGGTTTATTTCTGCTTCTCCTGGGGTTTCTCGCTCCTCATCATTTGGCTTGCAACAGGAAATCCCTACTACGCTGTTGTACCACCACTTTTCATATCCTTTGGTGACGCCGTAACCGGCGTTATTAGGAACGTTGTGTACGGGAGAAGAACAAAGTCGTGGATTGGAAACCTCGGTATGCTCGCTGTTACCATTCTCATAGGATACTTGTACGCTAGGTACCCGGGTTTGATCGCAGGTATAGCATCCACGATTGCAGAGCACTTCGAGTTTGCGCCTCACGTGGACGATAACATACTGATAACGCTGGTATCCAGCTGCGTAATACTTGTCTCTTTCACACTGGGGTTTCTTCCGTAGTGAAGAGTTAATTACTACTCCTGAAACCACACTACAATGGATTACTCGTGAGAACACCTGGTGTTTTATGCTTTGAGCACAAGTAGCTGGGATGAGCTGGAGAAGGAGATACTGAACTGCAGAAAGTGCAAACTACACGCTAATAGGAGAAACGCTGTTCCAGGCGAAGGAAACAAGAACTCGCCTGTAGTGTTCATTGGAGAAGCTCCCGGTGAGAAAGAAGACGAAATGGGAAGACCGTTTGTTGGAGCTGCTGGAAAGCTGCTAACAGAGCTCATAGAGTCTATAGGTTATAAGCGAGAGGACTTCTACATTACCAACGTTGTTAAGTGTAGACCACCTGGTAACAGGGATCCCGAGGATGATGAAATCGAAGCATGTTTACCATATCTCATAAAGCAGCTAGAGTTACTAAAACCAAGAGTTATCGTTGCACTCGGTAGACACTCCGGTAGAATACTCTTCAGGCTTGCAGGATTGAAGTGGATCAACATGGCAGCACACCATGGTAAAGTTCACAAGGTTAATCTACTTGGATTTGAGACCAGTATCATACCCACCTATCACCCAGCATCAGCACTATACAAGCCACCACTCAGAATGGATCTCGAAAAGGATTTCAAGGAGGTTATTAAACCAGCCGTAGACGAGTCTCTGAGTACTACTCCTGGAGAGGTTAAGAGGACTCGAACACTGTTCGACTATGTGAGAAAGAGGTGACTCTAGTTATCCTGAATGATAGTACTGTAATTATTACACCAGTAATGAGCATTACAACCGCGATCAGCAGCGCTTCAAATGTCCTTCCGCGAAAACCTACTTCAAGCGCAACTTGATTACTCTGTCTACTAGCGCTGAGCAGAAGTAAGCGGTGTATGAATAGGTACATGAAGACGTGAGTAAATGCGGTGAACAAGTGTACTAATGCACTCTGCACATCTTCCTCCTGGAACTCGAGGTGATCATCAACAAGCTCCAGTAAAAGTACTGGATATATGGCTACTTTACCACTCTCATTGTACAAGAGGTTGATGAGCTTTAGTAGCGATCTGCGAATTTCAGCTACATCATCCAGTGTTACGTTTAAAGACCATTCGGGATAGATGTTAGACCTGTAGATCATACCTACTGTGAACAATATACTCGATAGCTCAGAGATAAACTCATATGCTTCAAGTCCTTGTTCTCCCATGATGACTAGGTTTTGCGGTTTCTGAAGCATGTAGTTTAAGTATCTAGCGCTAGTCTCTATCAGTATGCCAAGCTCTGGTGGTAAACGTGTAGGTGTGGTTTCTTCGAGAAGTCCCACTATTCTTCTGGTTTCAATGAGTTTCTCTGCAACACTAAGCCATGCTCTCACTGTTTTGGCGCGGGCATAGCTTTGAGCAACAGCACTTATGAAGGCGTCAAGCGTGATGTTAGTGGAACTCAGTATGTTGATAAAGTACATTGACTCTATTAAACGAGTGTACGCATTTACCAGTACATCAAGAAGTTCTACGTCCACTAGGATTACACTTGTATCGTTCTTTCCCTTACTGTAGAAAGCGTAATTGGCTAGCTCATGTAGCTTTACTTGCGTGTAGTCGAGAGTTTTGTTAACTTCATCGAGCATTGTACTGACAGTACTGCTGAAAACCTCTGGTTTGCTATTCGCTAGGTAATCCAGATAAGATGCAAGAGCACTCACGAAAGCACCGTATGCACGCGAAGCTGCAACATAGTACTTACTCGCATTGTAAGCTTTCTCAGCTCGTTCAAGCAACCTAAGTGAGGTGGTTAATTTCGTGTCCGTCCAGTTAATTTCCTCGAGAACATCAAGTAGTCTTCTAGTACTGTTCAGCATGTCGAAGTACGCTTCTACGAAGTAACCATGGTAACTGTAGGTAACTAGTGGGTCTATACTCGCCTGCTCTATACTAGTGTTCAGCACCTTCTCGTAGACTTCAAGAACAGTGTAAACACCTTCCACGAACTCCGGGACCTCACCTAGTTGTCCGAGCTGCAATCTGGGAACATACACCGTATCTAAGTTTGCTCCCGAAGCAGCTTTGATCTTCTCTTCCAGTTTACCAACGGGTCCTACAATACCACCTGGGATTATCAAGCCTGTACCTGTGTAATCGGGTTTGCATGAACCCGTTCTAAGCATTACGAGAAGTGTTGTAAAGAACCCAAGAGTAGCACTTAAACCCTCCACCTGGGAATCAACACGTAAACTAAATGTGTAATCCAGTGGTGATGTGTTTAAAAGTGTAGATGCGTATAAAGCTGCTAACTTAAAGGACTCGAGGGTATCCTCGGAAACCATACCGCGGTTAGCTTCAACGCCGAGTACCACGCCGGGTTTTCTGCGCGATATCCTTATCTCCGTTTCAACAACTATTCCTTCTCCTGTTCTCTTATGGTACGCCAGCAAGGGTACTCTGCAACTAATAACACCATGATCTCCTTGAGTGAGAAGAGCTTCCACGAACGATGTAAGAGAGCTTAAGATAACCATCAAAAGCATTAAACTAGCAGTGAAAACGCGTCCGTTAATCAGAATACCCCCCTCCTCAGCGAAACTCTGAATAATCACCGCTCATTCTTGCCGGGTTCTCATCACCCAGGTTTTAACTATACCTTAAAGCAACTTATTAATAAAGCGCAAAGCACTAAGAAGAAGCCCAGGTGTAGATCTTAACTCTCGTTGAATCGAAAAATGCTCAGGTCGTTACCATTCAAGTGCCTTATTGTAGCCCCTTGTTAATAAGCATCTTTAACCTGATATAGTACTCAGGGGATTCGCTTTGGCTGATATGCCACTGAGAATTCTAGTGGATACAATGGAGAGAATTGAGCTTATTACTGCTAGAACGCAGATGGTGGCTTACCTTGTTACACTGTTCAAGCAAACACCGCCGAGTATCGTAGACAAGGTTGTATACATGATTCAAGGTCGACTATGGCCCGACTGGAAGAAGATGCCTGAGCTAGGTTTAGGGGAGAAATTGCTTATTAAGGCTATAGCGTTAGCGAGCAATACGAGTGAGCGAGAGGTTGAACAACTGGCTAAGAACCTCGGTGACCTCGGTAAAGCAGCTGAATCTCTCAAACAACGGTTAATGACTAAGCAGACTACAACTTTGTTCTCATTTGCCTCTAAGCAACAAATGGAACTCACTGTTCTCACGGTCTACAACACGCTGGTCAAGATCGCGTTGACTCAGGGTGAAGGCAGCAAGGACTTAAAGATAAGGCTTGCAGCAGGGTTATTAAGGGATGCATCCCCAAAGGAGGCAAAGTTCATTGTCAGGTTCATTGAGGGTAAACTAAGAGTTGGTATAGGCGATGCTACTATCATGGATGCTCTAGCATCAGCTTACGGTGGAGGAGCCTACGCGAGAGGGGTAATCGAGAGAGCTTACAACCTGAGAGCAGATCTCGGAGAAGTAGCTAGAATTCTCGCCGAGAAAGGCCTAGAGGAGCTGAGGAAGATAAAACCAGAGGTCGGAGTACCCATTAGACCCATGCTAGCTGAGAGACTAAGCGACCCCAAAGAGATACTAGCTAAGGTTGGAGGAGAATGCTTTGTAGAATACAAGTACGATGGTGAAAGAGCCCAGATCCACAAGAAGGGAGGCAATGTCTGGATATACTCGAGAAGACTTGAAGACATAACGCACCAGTACCCCGATGTTGTTCAGAGGGTTCTCGAAAGCATTGAAACCGATGAAGCAATAGTAGAAGGCGAAATTGTTGCCTACGATCCAGAGACAGGTGAGTTAAAACCGTTCCAAGAGTTGATGCACAGGAAGAGAAAGCACGATGTTCACGTAGCAATAAAAGAGTACCCTGTTAAAGTCTTCCTCTTCGACCTGCTGTACCTTAACGGAGAAGACTACACTGTAAAGCCTCTACTGGAGAGAAGAGCAGCGCTGGAGAAGATCGTGAAGGAAACAGATGATTTTCTCGTAGCGAAGTACATTAGAACCAGTAACGTAGAGGAACTTGAGAAGTTCTTCCTGCAGGCTATTAGCGAAGGTGCTGAGGGTGTTATGGTTAAAGCTCTTCACAGGGATGCTGTGTACCAAGCTGGTGCTAGAGGTTGGCTGTGGATAAAGTACAAGCGAGACTACAAGAGCGAAATGGCTGATACAGTTGACCTGGTAGTCGTTGGTGCTTTCTACGGTCGTGGTAGAAGAGGCGGAAAGTTCGGTGCTTTACTAATGGCTGCTTACAACCCCGAAGAAGACGTCTTCGAAACCGTCTGCAAGGTTGGATCAGGGTTCAAGGACGAAGACCTCGATCGACTACCCGAAATACTGAAGCCTTACATTAGGGATAGAAAACACCCACGCGTAGTAGCTGAGATGGAACCCGACGTATGGGTTGAACCAGCTCTGGTAGCTGAGATTATAGGTGCCGAACTAACATTATCCCCTATACACACCTGTGCGAAAGGTACTGTTAAACCCGATGCAGGCATATCCATAAGATTCCCAAGGTTCATTAGATGGAGACCTGACAAGAAACCTGAAGATGCTACAACAAGCCAAGAGTTGGTAGAGATGTACCGTAGGCAGTTAAAGAAGATCGCATTCGAGGTACAAGAACCACGCGAAGAATCGTAAAGGCGAGCTAGTACGTCGTTATTTACATCTTTTCCGGATAGGTTTGTACGGTGCAGTAGTCGTAAAGTATACGGGGTGTACTTCTAAAATACCCCTAATCTGTAGTGAAGCTAGTAAACCCACCACGTTCGGTGTTTGTGATGCCCGCTGTTATTGTAGTATTCGTTGGTCCCGCTGGATCTGGTAAGTCGAGCTTGGTTGAAACATACAGTAAATGGGCTAAAGAGCGTTTACTATTGAAAGTGGCACCTGTAAACCTAGATCCAGGTGCTGAGGAGGTTTTCTACAAGCCCGTGTTCGATATCAGAAACCTGTTCACCGTTAGGGATGTCATGAAGAAGTATGGGCTAGGACCAAACGGAGCACTTATAAAGGCGTCTGAGCTCATAGCTGAAATGTCCGACGAGATACTCTCACGAAAACCCTTCTCTGAAATCGACAAGTGGGACCTGATCCTCATTGATACTCCAGGTCAAATGGAAGCATTCATATTCAGACCTTCGAGCACAGTGTTCTTGAGTAAGCTAGCTAAGCTAGGCAACACGGCGATCGTTTACATCATAGATGCCACAGCTATCGAGCGCGTCGCGGATGCAGTGTTCCTCTGGTTCATGTATGTTCTACTACAGGTGAAAACAGGCTTGATTACTGTTCCGGTGGTAAACAAGCGTGATATAGCAAGAAACCCTGATCTTGCGAAAACCCTGATCGAGGACCCATCGAAACTCCTAGATAAAGCTATGGAGGAAGGGTTGGCTATGGATGTTCTACCGGACCTTGCGAGCATAGCAAACAAGACACGTGGACCCTTTAGAGCTGTTCTGGTTTCTGCAAAGGAATTTGAAGATATGCAGTACCTTCATGCACTCGTCCACGAAGCGTTCTGCGCCTGCGGAGACCTAACCTAGACCGATTCGCAAGTTGCATTAACTGATCGAGTTTACTCCTTATTAACCCGGTGTACTTGTACAATCTCGACTCAGGAAAAACCTGACTCAACTTTTAAGCTCATTAACTCTCATGAAGTCTATGCAATACTGCATTTACGGTGCGAAAGAGTGAAGAGCAAAGTATACCGACCAAGAAGCAGCATCAGCAGATACTATCTCTTGTTGTTCAATCTCCCTAAGTGGGAGTACTTAGCTACGTTTCTCATCGCTATTTCATTGCTGATCGTTGTTCTTTTCGGCGAAAAATCTGTTCCCATCATGCTGGGTTCTCTGTTTTCGATGCTTGTTCTCTCAGCTTACAGAGTTATTTACCGTGAAACAGTCTTCTGGAAAATGAAGAGAGTGATCGGGCTTGCGATAGCCGCGGCCGTTTATTCCTCTGTGTACACTGTTCTAACGAAAGATGTTGTTGTATCAGTAGCTTCGTCGACAGCATTACTATCCGTTGTTGTAATGGGGTTGGATGGAACGTGCTCAGCTAGGTACCTTGTTGTTACTGCTCCACCATTGCTCTCACTTGTAGTCTCCAGTGCTTATGGCATAATATCGCGAGAACAGCTTGTACTAGGTGCTTCTTTGACTGTACTAGTAGCTCTACTAGATATGGCTATATACTTGTTTATGTCAAGAAGAAGGATCAACAATTACAGACTGCCTGATATAGGTACTCTCTTTCTAAGGAACTGGCTTGATAGACGAACCGGCATCGAAAGAGTATTCGAGGAAACAGGCGTGTACGAGACTGTTCACCCGAGAGTTCTAGAGTTCCCCGATTTCGTGATAGTTTACAGCGATGTTCACTACGGGCCTTTCTCGAACATCGGTAGTAGTAGACTCCCAGAACACATTTCGGAATTCTTTACTCAGGTAAGAGGAGTCAGAGCTGTTGCTCTTCATGGGCTGGGTTCTCACGATAGGAATATCGTCTCCAGGAAATTCGTCAACGATTACATGAGAAATCTTAAGGAGACTTTCACATCGGGGTTCAAGGAGCCACTTATGTACTATGGGTCCTTCGCGCTAGACTACTCTGACTGGAGTGCGTTGTGCATAGTATTCGATAAGTTGTCCATAGTGTTTGTCTCGAGACCGGGGAAAGGTATTGATGATCTTCCATATGAGCTTCAAGAAGAATACGAACTTAAAGCCTTATCAAGAGGTCTAGGAGACTTTGTAATTGTAGATACTCACAACTGGGAGCTTGAAGAAGGTCGAAGAATTCGCGAAGTCGGCGATCTAAGGGAGCTCCTGGATATGGTACTTGAGCACATAGACAGCATGAAAAAGACTAGAGACCCTGTTAGAGTTCGCTCAAAGATCGCTTGGTTTAAGTCAACTGCTCCGGGACTAATTAACGGAGAGGGTTGCATATTCTTCATTAGTGGTGAAGGAAGAGAAGAAGCTTGCATTGTGTACCTTCGTGGTAACAACATGAAACCGGGCGTTAGGAATATGGTACTCGAGAAGCTGAAGAGTCTTGGTCTGCGTTTTGTCGAAGTCGTAACAAACGATGAGCACGGAGAAACAGCAACCAGGGCACACATAGCTTACATCCCAGTTCACGACACACCGGAGCTTTTAAGAGACATTGAGGAAACAGCTCGTAACCTGATGAACACGAACTACCATGAAGACTCATTCTACTGGAGTGCAAGAATGAACCTTAAACTAGCTGGTTTAACCGTATTTAAGCTTGAAGAAGCTCTGAAAGAGAGCATACGAGAAACAGCTTTAATTCTACTCTTGTATGTTTTTGCAACACCCCTGGTAATAGCAACCGTGTTAACATTGCTTTAGCTATGCATTAGTTCTTTGACCAGGGATTCCAATTAAAATCGTGTTTTAAGCCACTTCAACAATAGGTTATAGTGCTAGCATTTTAGAAGGGAGTTTTTCATGTCTATGCCAAGGTGGAGTTTTAGAATCGAAAATATTGTCGCAACAGTTATACTTAATCACCCTATTGACATAGACCTCCTGGAGGAGTCTATACCGAACTTTGTCTATAAACCAGAATTATTCCCTGGAATAATCTTCAAAGTTGAAAAACCCAAAGCTACAGCGCTCATATTCAAATCAGGAAAAATGGTTGTTACGGGTACAAAGAGTGTAAATCAGCTAATTGAGGCTGTTAAGAAGATCATTAGAACACTCATAAAGCACGGTATAAAGATCGAGGGGAAACCCAGAGTTCAAATCCAGAACATAGTAGCCGGTGGTGACCTCCACGCGTACGTTAACCTTGAGAAAGCAGCTTACTATCTTGATGACTGCATGTACGAACCAGAGCAATTCCCTGGTTTAATATACAGAATGAGAAATCCAAGAGTAGTACTACTCATTTTTAGCAGTGGTAAAATGGTTATTACTGGTGCTAAGGAGGAAAAAGAAGTAGAAACAGCTGTGAAACAAGTAGCTGAAACACTATGGAACACAGGATGTATAGTAGGACCGAGAGAGGAGGGGTTCGAAGAAGAGTTCTAAACAAAATAACGGTGTAGAATGCTATTCATATTTGAGGCTTATGCATAAATACGTTATTACACGCAAATTCCAAGATTACGCTATCTTGACTTCATTTTTATAAGTATCAGTACTGAACAGGTTTTGTACTTTGAAGTTTTAGTCATCCAAGTTCAACGCAAAATGCGTATTCACCCCCCGTTGATTCCTACGCTTCAATCGAGCTTAAGTAGAGCGAATCACTTGTACATGAAAGATCTGTAAAGTATATAAAATCCGCTACGCATTACAATTTTACATGGTGATGAAGCGGGCAGCCTCTGGACTATGAAGTGGAATGAAGAACTCTACGCTCAATCTGAAACTCCTATGGTTCCGGGACTCATAGTTGTTATCGATTTAGACAAGTTTGAAGAGTACGTTAAACATCGAGGACTGGACCCATACAAACCCAACATAGTAAGCGGTGAACTAACGAGATTGATCGAGGAATTCGCCTGGAAATACAGAGGAGTAGTCGTGTACGGTTTGGACCCCATGAGAGGTACCGAGGAAGCCCTTATAGAAATACCCTACAGCTCAGAGATGCTAGAGAGCGTTGTAAAGGATCTCGAGTACATCAAAACCAGAGTAGAGGAACACGGTGTTAGTCTCTCAGCAGTAGTAATACTGGACTACGTTCCCGCAAAGCCTGCGAGGAGTCGAAGAGAAGCTTACCACGGTACACCGGGGAGAAGACGTGCTTGGAAAGAGCTTCGTCGTCTTAAGAGAAAAGGTGGAGGAAAAATAGTGGTGCTAGTGTGAGAATCACATCTTCATTCTTCATCGCTGTTTCGCTTCTTAATGGTTTTGAAAACCCGGTAGTAGTGTTCTGTGATAGCACCGATGAAGGAGCTCTATGCTAATACTTAGAGTAGAATGCAAGAGTGTCCAGGAACTTTATTCTCTTTGGTATTGGTGGATGCGTTGAGAAGAACTCCGATATGTCTTCGTGCTTTGCTTTTCTAAGTTCATCAACTACGCGGTCTATGTCGGCTGATCTCACACCTCCGTAGTCGTAGTATTTGTAGAACGGGTTTGCGTATGCCTCGGTGAAAGCGTATATGAACAGTGCTCTCAACTTGCTCGTTCTTACTGGTTCAAGAGCTCTAGGCCTTGTATTGTAGAACAGGTGTATTCGAGCGAGTGCTCTCTGCATAGATCTATGTGATGTAGCGTAGGCTCCGGCTGAGTCAGCGTAGTACTCTCTTAGTCTGCTGAACGCTAGTACTAGGACTTGAACCAGGAAGCTCAGGACTACTGCGATGAAACCTACAGCAGCTAGTAGCAATCCACTACCCTCTCCTCTTCTGGAGTTTCTGTAGTAGTGTCTAGCATAGGTTAGTATAAGGCCGGTCCTGATCAACATTATACCAAGGAAGTAGAGTACGCTTGGTATTAAACCCATGAAGAGCATTACAGCGTTGTCTCTGTGTCTGTGGTGACCTAGCTCGTGTCCTATTACTGCTCTAAGCTCTTCTGGTGTGGCTATCTCTAGCATTCCACGTGTAACAGCTACGTATCTTCCAGCTATTATACTACCATAGGCGAACGCGTTTGGAGGTCCTTCAACTACAACGGCTTTAGGTGGCTTCTTAAATCCTAGTTTCATGGCAACCTCATTTACTATTCTCTGTAGCTCAGCATCTCTTCTGGCACCGTACATTATGTTTATAGCAAACGGTGATATGAGGTACGTGAAGAGGTTCAGTACTAGGATGATCAGCATCACGGTTAATATCAAGCCAACAGCTACTTCGAACTCGAAGATTGATAGTAGAACATAGAGTATTAATCCTATGCCTGATAATCCTGTAACAATGACCAGAAGACCTATGATCGCCATCGATGTTTGCAAGGCGAATTTACTTGCGAACTTTCTAGCCACTCTTGGTGCTATTACACCCGCTACTAGCAATAGTACTGAAAAACCAACAATGTAGGCTAATACTAGAACCAGCAGTGTAAGCGGGTCGTAAAACATTAGAAACCACATTTGCTATCACCCTTCCCGGTTTAACTCAGAAATTCCATTATTGTGAAACACCGTTATATATTGATTACTGAAGAAGTGGCTGCTGAAACAACAGTAAAGGATTTTACAAGCTTTCACGCTGTTTACGTAGACTTAACAGTAGAACTACTACAGTAGCTAAACTCTTCTTCACTACTTCCATGCTCTTCTTGATTCTACCAATACCGATTTTGCTATCTCTCGCGCATAAGACAACTAACAGCATACAATAAAACCCACCCGCACCTACTACGGATAAAGTGGTTGCCCGTGTCGTTTACTAGGGTTTGTCTAGGTATTTTAAATGGTAAACCATAGAGATCAAACTACTAATCAAACCGCGAGGGAGCGCGTATTCAACGTAGTTCTCAACACCGTTGTTGAGCGATTACAGTGGGGAGAATCGAGAGTAACCCGGAGGTGTTGGATTCTTTAAGTGATACTCTTTATACCTGTTTTGCTTGCTACTTCTCTCTGTTTTTGATCGAGAGTTAACTGTGGCTTATTGTGGTGTAGCGCTTGGGCGATATAGAGAGCGTCGTAAACTGTGATATTGTAGTTCAAGGCTATCTAGAATGCTTTATCCAAGTGGTTCTCCTGGTTCAATCAACATGTTTTTATCAGCATACGAGCGTAGAAGATTCGGTATTTTCGCAGTATATCTAGAATCTACGTAGAGTGCGTAGAAAACACGCCGTGCGTAGAGGTAGGTGTCCTCTTCTCAGAGTACCTCTTCATGTGTCTAATTGAGTTTACTAATGTGTGGTGCACCTTTAATTCCCTTTCCAAAGCTCTAGCTTTCTCAGTAGCTTTACTAATGCAATGATTAGTCCCACTAATGCGATGATTAGTCCTACTTTTACTACATCAAGGTGTTCCTTTGCACCTGCTTCTGTACTAGTTCTCGCTTCTGTTTCCACTTCTCTAGAAACCACGCTTGTACGAGTTGTTAAATTGCGATCCGGCAAAGGTTCATTCGGATTTACTGCTCTCTGCTGAAGTAATCCAGGGGTAACAGCAGTTACTTGAGATGAAAACACGTATAGTTGAAGTAGCATTAGACCTGTTTGCGTATCTTCGTAGTTTATAGCCTCTGTAGCTGCGCGAAGAAGGAAGTAATTAGTAATGCTTTTCGGCTCTCCGTAGATGGAAAACAAGCGGTTGTAATCAACGTAGCTACCGCTACTGAAAGCGCTGTGCAATGCTAGAGTAGAGTGTGCTAGAGCGAGTATTGCTAAGCCGTAAACCGACGAGTCGTTCTGAATGTAAGCTATGTCTAGAGCATTCATGTAGGGTACCACCTCGCTGAGATAGTCTTCACCAGCGCCTACATCTTCGATGAGTTTAGATATATAGGTGTAGACAGCTATTACATGCGCATACACTCTAGTATAAACTGATGTACCGCAAACTAGTTCTAGGCTAATTGGTGAGGCTCTACTCAAGTTATTATAAAGCTTTGCCTCCGCTGAAAGCCTTATACCTTTAGATAGGTATACAACCTGGTAGTCACGCGCAGTTGCGTTTTCAGCGTAGGTGTAGTAAAGCCAAGCCATTGTTACTAATCCCTGTGCAATAGAGTTTTCTAGTGTGCAAGAATCAGACTGTACACCTTCTGTAACTAGGCTTATAACGTGGCGAGCTTCGCTGAGAGCTGTAGTACTGTCTATGAGACTATAGTAAACTTGTGTGGCTAGCTCAAGTGCGTCCAGGAGCTTGTAAGATACGTAGTAGGGATAATCGTTGAATAAGCTTGTATAGTGATCAAGGGTTTGATTAATTCTACCTAGTACGCTAATGTAGTACTGTCTAGTGTAGTATGCTCCAATATTCTGAGCGATCCTGGTTGCAAGTGATGTATAGTACTTGATCTCACCTGAAATTTCTTCTAAGTACTGCTTTAGTTGATACAGAATGCTTTGTTCAGTAACACCGTTTATTAAAGCCGCTGGGTTTGAGATTCCAAGTTTATATCCTGTAAAGTAGTATAGAGCTTCAGCTATATCACCAACTTCTATTACTTCTACACCAAGTGATTTACCGTACTCAACAAGGTCGATGCTTCTGTAGGTTACTTCTCTTATCACTACTCTTCCAATTCTTCGCTCCGTGTAAACAGGGTACGTGTAGGTTCTTTGTCCTCTAGGAATCAGGAAAACCTTGAACCCGCTACTCGCTACAGCTTCGAGTTTTTCTTTTAAACCACCAACAGGGCCTATTGTTCCATCGGGATTGATCATACCCGTGATGGTAACATTCCCATATAGTTCAGTGTTTAAGAGTAATGATACAAGACCAATCGTCATCAAAGCCCCTGCACTAGGCCCACCAATCAGTGGAACCTTGGATTCAACAAGAACGTAATAGTCGTAGCTGAAGAAGTCTACACCAGCTACTAGTGAGGCTATGTAGGCAGCTATCCTTGCAGCACCCTGAGTTTCAACCTCTGTATAGGGTAACGCTGAGAAAAATACCCTACCTTCGCCGGGATAAGCTACAGCTAGAGTAATCTTTGATAAAACTCCTTGACCACCACTAGATACCGCTGGAGCATACACATCTGTTGTTCTAACCTCCTCGTAGTTCAGAAACCCATTTAAGCTACCAGCGAATATAGCTGATGTCAGTAAGCATATCAGCAAGAAAGCTCCTAATGAACGCTCTTTCACGAGCATACACCCACACTAGTCGTCAGTAAGTTTTAACGAGCTAAAATCTTTTATACTAGACCCTAATACAAGTAGTCTTTTTCAATGGCGTATAAGCTATGGCTCATTATTCCCAAACTTACACTGTAAGAATCGAATATTGAAATCGGCTAAGTGTCCATGGATCTTAAGATAAAAAAGGTTTAATTCCTTGGTGTTATTCAAGTGGGGTTTCACTTATTAGCTCCAGAACTGGTAAAGACCATGTTCTAATGGAGTTTTTAGATACTGTATATAATCTGTCCTCTATGTACACTACCCTAATGGCATTTACGTGATCCAAGAACTTAACATCAGGTTTGATCGTGCGGTTAATCAGATCTATGAACACTGCTATTATACCGTCCGTCTCTCCGTATCCCTTGATCGTCATTGGAATGTAGCATACCATGTATCTCTCATCAAATAGAAATGCATGGTAGTCGTCTTTATCAACAACGGGTGAACTCCAGCCTATGGTTAGAGTTGACCTTTCGATTATGTTGGTTGGATCCCTAGCATCGAACAGGCTGATCTTCACGTACCGATCTTCTCTGCCAACACCAACCAGGAGATCATTACTCACAGGATGCAAGTATTCACTAAACCCAGGTATCTTTAAGTATCCCAGAATCACCGGCTTCTCCGGTGTACTAAGGTCTATTGCATACAAAGGATCAACGGTTCTAAACGTAACTAAGTAGAAGGTTTTATTGATCAAACGTGCAGCGTAGACTCTTTCTCCTGGCGCTAGTTTCTCGAGTACACTTATGATCTTTAACTCATCCGGTTTAACTACATACACATTGTTGCTTGAAAACCAGAATAGCGGTATACGTGTTAGTCTAATCGTGTTCCTGTATACGGGAATTACCTGTGGGACCTTGACCACGATTTCTTTACATTCATAAGTGCTTCTTACCAAACTGCATAATTTGGCTACCACATCTGCGAGGTCTCCTCTTTTGTACTCAGCAATCTCACGATTCGCTTCGAGCACTACAACCTCGCCGATTGTAGAGGTCGTTGCTAATACGAGGAACTTTTCATTGTTAATCTTGAACTCTTCTATTGCGAACTGATCCAGTATTCTTCCTTCAACTTTGATAAAGCCCTTTAGCTTGATTGAGAGCTCATTGACATCAAGTACTGCTATTAGTGATTCCTCTAGTATTAACCCTCCTCTCCAGTACTCTAACCACTCTCTTGGTATTTCAATAGATATGTTCCTACTGGTGATCTCCCTTAGAAGCTCGTCGCGAAGCTTCTCGTTGATCCTAGTGATAAAATTCAACTGCTCTTCATTGCTAAGATTCTCAATGTAGATAAGAAGGGCCTCAAAGGCTCCCAGATAGTCCCCTTGGTCAAGATACTTCTGGATCTCCATGACTACGTCGGCAGGGAGAACTTCAAGGGCTTTACTTACTATGATTTCGAACGCTAGATACTCCTTGTCCACCGATCCAACGATATAGAGATTGCTTGATGACATGTATATTCTCTCGACATTGTTCATTAGTACTGAGACTGTACTCCAGGCCAGGTTCTCGAGGTCGAGGGAAAATACCGTTACGTAGTTTCTCGGTGGATAACCGGAGTCTTTAATATTCTCTAGTTCTGAAAGTCTGCCGTTCACCGTGGGTATGCGTGGTTTAACATAGACCGTGTTATTCTCCTCAACTATACTGAAAGCAGGTAGTAGTGTCACTACGTACAGGAATGGGTACTTCAACCTACTCCCCTGTATTGCTCCGTCTATTGTGAAATTAGCTATCAAAACTGGTCTGTATAAGTCTTCAACGTTCACAACGTATACTAAAGTTCTTGGTAATGCTGGTTCACTAGTTAATGATGATGCTAAGATTACAAGTCGATTGTTAATAGCGTAGAGGCCCACATGTTTCCATTCGCTTGGTAAAATTAGTTTACTTGCAACCCTATTCCTTACAGCGTCGAACAAGATTACATCTGCGTCTCTTCCTACATATATAGCTTTACCATCCGTTTTGACAATATCATGCTCGTCTATGCCATACACTTGAACGTTCGTCTTAGAATAGTCTTCTGTTTGAGAAGGAGCTGTTGACGATGGTTCCTGCACAATACCTACTACGGTTCCCTCTACGGGTAAAGCACCCCTTGCTACCTGCATGAGGTTTGCTATTCTTCTGCTAAGTTTAGCGTAGCTATTTATTCTTGAGATCAACGCAGTATATACTCCTTGATCACCTTTCTGTTCTTCGCTAGGAGGAATTAACGGTTGAGGCAGAGTTAATTGCGGTGAAGTTGCCTCCTCTTGGGATTGAGGACTCTTAACCTCGGGTATAGCTGGTTTGAAGTACAATGGAATAATTACCACTAGTATACCCAGTATGATAGATACTACTAATGCTACACCGAGGGGTTTACTCAGTGCATTCAATCTCATCCCTATATCAGCTGAAGGTATAGTTCCTGAAATACTAAGCGGTTGAACAGAATGTTCAACACCTTGTACAACAGAAGCGACGTTACCTACCTTAATATTAAACTTTCGTGAGATTACCTCTTGGGATAGTTTACTTGTCTATCGAGGACCTAAGCAAAACGGAAAGGACGATATACTTTTATCTCATTGAGCAAGGAAAGCCTTTGAGTGTGAGAGATATAGCTAGAGCTCTCAGTATGCCACCAAGCACTGTCCACTATAATTTAAGGAAGCTTGAGTCAAGAAAACTGGTGGTTAAGACGATCGAGGGCTACATAGCAAAGAGTGTGAACCCACCCTCGGGATTTATATACATAGGATACAAGCTTGTTCCAAGACTACTAGTATACGCGGGTTTTTTCGCTGGTTCAACCATAGGATCCCTGGTACTTATGCTATTAGAGTTCTCTCAGGAAAGGCTGGTTATCTTTACTGTATCAGCTTTAGCGTTCGTCTTATTCTTCATCGAAGGTTTAATTGCTCGCAGAGCGCTTTACAAAAGCGACAAGAGCGAAGACAAACAATAACGAGGCATCCGCTTATGATTAACTCCTGGTGACTCCAAAACGTAAATTAAGTAAATTAGGTTTTTATAATAAAATTGATACCGTGATGAAGCCGACATAGCCTGATGAGTTGATGATGGGTCGATTGGCTGATAACGTTTAAACCATGCATAGAAGGTGCGCGATTTCATAATCCTTGAATTCAACTACAGCCACTTCTCTGTTTCCAATCACGACTCGATCAACCTTCACGAGCTCCGTAGGTATCGTTGCCTCAAAGTACTCAACACTATGCTGTGAAACCTCACCAAGGTCAAACCAGATGATGATCGACATAGAGTAGAGGTCCTTGAGGCTCCTAATGAGAGGTGAAAGGTAGTCCATGGGGTTTGGAGTGACTACTATACCTGGGTGATAGGGGCCTGTTGCCGGCATTACTACTAGGGTTTTCTCCCCGGGTAGTGGTATCTTGATAAAGCATGGAAACCTGTAGACATCGAAGCACCTTAAACTGGGGTGTTCGTGCCCGATCACGATGATGTCGTGCTCTTTAGCATCTAAAACCTCGTGGCCATGTATGAACAGAATACTTTTTCCATCAACAATGGTTGAAATACCATTTACCAGTTCAACGTCCAGCCTCCTGAGCAGCGGTTTAACGAAGTTGTCGTGGTTTCCACGTACAACCACGATCTCCTCTACACCTTTTTCTCTGAGGTGCTTAACGAATGCTGTAACCTCCTCGCGTTCCTGCTTCAGTAGCCTGTCGAAAGCGTGCTTGAGATCGCCGTTGACGATTACTCTTTTAATGTTTAAGCTGTCAACTACAGTGTTGAACAAGGATAGCGCTCTCTTCAGCTGTATTCTTGGTAGAAACACTGCTGCGTATGCACTTTGACCTCTTCGCGCAGTGTAGCTTAAACCCCTTGATGCTGCTTCTTCGAATCCCAGGTGTAAATCGGCCATTACGAGCGTATAGTTTCTCTTAACGTAGAGAAACGGTGTACCAACCACCATGTACAAGTCTACTTCATCGTGGTGTAGTAGCCTTCTTAGCATACTTGAAACCTTCTCTGACTCGTAGAAAGTTCTTGGGTTGAGGAAGCGGGCCCGCCGGGATTTGAACCCGGGACCTACGGGTTAAGAGCCCGCCGCTCTACCAGGCTGAGCTACGGGCCCTAGTCGCTTTACCATTCTATATTTCACGAGAGGCGGTTTATATAGCTTAGTACTTATCAACGAGTATAAGGAGCCGTGTTTAATTAGAGTTCAGCAAAATATATAGTTAATGTAATCTGTTGTTAGGGTACTAAGTCTTGAAGAAGTCCAAGAAGCTAACGGACTATCTTAAGAAAACTGGCACACCGAGTCATAAGGAGGGTCATAGGGAGGAAGAAAAGAACGTTGTTGTCAAAGAGGGTCTTACATCACAGCTTCCTCGACCCAGCGCAGAGTCTACTTCAAGTACTGATATACTAACTGAGCTACTTGAAATCGCTAGTAGAAGGTTCGAGCAGCAGAAACCCCTCATTAGTGAAGAGCAGAAAGAGTCCTCACTAAACCTCGAGGAAGCGAAACTCAGCGTGCTTGCAACACCAATGAAGAATGAATTAGCTGCTATATCCGAGAAGCTAGCAGAGGAAGCCGCGAAACTCGCTGAGATCAAGATCATTACGTGCGATAAGAGCGGAGTTTGCTCGGATGGAAGAAGAATCGGTGAAGTCTACTTGGATGAAGAAAAAGGTGTTAAATGGCAAAGAGGATTCATTAATACCACAAGACTCCCGATATTCGTGGACTTCATAACCGAAGAGGCTGATATCAAGGGTTACGTAGGTAAAGCCTTGGTAATAGAGTCCTCCAGGGGTGCAAAAGCTATTATACCCGAGGACTACATATGCGAGATTGCCTCAAGGTACGGTGTACTGCTGAAACTGGAAAAGTGTGCAGGGTACAAGGCTTCTCCTTGGGCAGAAAAAACCAAGAGTAGAAAAAAGTAATCTAGGAAACTAGGTAACTTAGACCTACCGTTGCTTAACTAAGCTGGTAAAGTTATTTCTGTTGGCTCTATGTCCATGAGTCTTGCTACTCTTCTTCTGCGTCTTTTCCTTGTTGTTATGGGTTTCCAGGGCATGCCGGGTGTTCCCAGTGTTCCATCGGGGTACTCTACTATCTTCTTGAGTGCTAGCAGGTGGCTGACTGCTCTGCGAACTCTGTCCTCGCCGACGACTCCGCTGAACTCCTGAACAAGCTCCTGGAACAGCACAGGTCTACCCTTCTTGACTATCGCCTCGTAGACAAGCACCGGTAGCTCAGGGTCCGTTGGCGCAATCTCAACAACCAGGTCCCTGTCCTCGTAGACAACTCTTCTCTTAGCCATAAGCACTCACCTCCCTACTTATCTAAGTGGGATAACTTGTTTATAAACTTTTTCATAAGATAAACCCACTCGTGTATATACATGTACATCTGGTTGGAACACTTCTTCGTGGATACTCGTTTATTACGACGACTACGTAAGTTAGTAATAGGGTGCATAGGTTGAACGAACATCCACTACTTAAGGCACGAGGAGAGAAGGTTCTGCTTCTAGGTAACGAAGCCATAGCTCGCGGTGCTCTAGAAGCTGGAGTGTGCTTTGCAGCTGGCTACCCTGGAACACCCTCCACCGAAGTGATAGAAGCTATATCAGAGGTGGCTCAACACTGCGGTGTTTACGTTGAATGGAGTGTAAACGAAAAAGTGGCCTTTGAAGCAGCGTACGGTGCTGCTATTTCCGGTGTTAGGAGTTTAGTCTCAATGAAACACGTGGGTTTGAACGTTGCAGCTGACATACTTATGAGCTCTGCTTACTCCGGTGTAGAGGAGGGATTTGTGATAGTATCAGCCGACGACCCCAGCCAGCACAGTAGTCAGAACGAGCAGGACAATAGATGGTACGGATTCATAGCACACATACCTGTAATAGAGCCCTCCAATGCTCGAGAAGCCTACAGGTTGATCAAGGTAGCTTACGACGTAAGCTCAAGGTACAAGCAACCTGTTATCTTCAGAACAACCACGCGAATAAGTCACACACGAATGCCCGTAGTACTGGAGAACGATATACCAGAGAGCAGGAAGTGTAAAGGCACCTTCATCAAAGATAATGAGAGGTGGGTTCTAGTACCCGCTCATTCAAGGAAAATGAAGATAAGAATGATGAACGCGTGGAAAGCTATTGCTGAGAACGAGAACAGAGAGTCTTTAATAAAAGTCATGAACCCTGGCATGAAGACTGCCATTATAGCGAGCGGGTTAGCCTACTCGTACACGTCAGAAGCTCTACGTATTCTCGGGTACTGGGATAAAGTAACCCTGGTGAAGGTCAATATGCCAGTTCCTTTGCCACGTACACCTGTTAAGAGTGTTCTAGAGTACTCTGAGAGAATTCTGGTAGTCGAAGAACTAGATCCCGTCGTTGAGCTTCAAGTCAAGAGCCTAGTTGCTGAATTAGACGCTAAGGTGAAGGTTCATGGAAAGGACATTGTACCAGAAAACGGGGAACTAGATCTCGATGTCGTTGTCAAAACCCTTTCAAAGTTTCTCAACGTGAATCCGCCGGGAACCTGGAAAAGCATAGGAGCTGTTGAGATATCTCCTCCTATACCACCAAGACCACCAGTACTTTGCGCGGGTTGTCCACACAGGTCCACGTACTACATCTTCAAGGTTGCTTCTAACAGAGCTAACTTGAAGAATGTTATATACACAGGAGACATCGGATGTTATACGCTAGGGTATCAAAAACCGTTTGATATGCAGCACACATGCTTCGAAATGGGTGGTAGCATTGGAGTTGCTCACGGCTTATCAAAAACAGTAGATAACCCTGTTGTAGCTGTCATCGGGGACTCAACGTTCTTCCATGCTGGATTACCACCCGCGCTGAACATCGTCTACAACAGGGGAAGAGCAGTAGTTTTGGTACTAGATAACATGACCACTGCTATGACGGGTCATCAACCACATCCAGGTACTGGTTTAACAGCTACTGGTGAGAAAACAAAGAGGGTGCTCCCCGAGGATGTTTTAAGGTCCCTCGGATTTGAAACCTACGTTATAAACTCACTCATGGTTAGAGAATCCGTGGAAACTGTACAGAAGGCTTTGGAGAGGTACAAGCAAGGCGTTAACGTGAGCGTTGTTTCTAGAATGAGATGTGCTCTCGAAGTTCTAAGAGAAGCTCGTAGAAGAAAGATTACACTACCAGTATACAGCGTGCTCGAGGATAAATGCACAGGGTGCTCAGCGTGCATAAACCTGACAGCTTGTCCAGCTATTGTACCAGATCCGAAGACCGGTAAACCGAGGATCATCAGTGAGCTCTGCGCTGGATGTGGTCTTTGCGCTTACGTATGCCCCTACAAGGCTATTGTAATAGCAAACAAACCCAGCGAAGAATGGGAGAAGCTCTGGTGGGAGCTATGAGAACTTTTAACCTTGTCATCGTGGGTGTTGGAGGACAAGGAATCCTAACCCTTGGCTCCATTGTGGGAACAGCTTCAATGATCTCCGGAAGAGATGTTAGTATTGCGGAAGTTCACGGCATGAGCCAGCGCGGTGGAAGCGTAATAGTTCATGTAAGAATAGGTGAAGAGCCTAGTCCCATAGTGCCCGTTGGTGCAGCTGATCACGTAATAGCGCTGGAGCTGATCGAGGCTGCAAGGTACGCTCATTACGCTCGTCAAGACGCTTTCCTCGTCGTAAACGATTTCCTGTGGCCACCACCGCTTCAAAAGTACCCAGCAAGGGACTTGATTGTAAGTAGCTTAAGGGCTAAAAATGCGAAGCTCTACGTCTTTGACGCCAACAAGCTTAGTGCTCAATACACGGGCTTCATAATATCCGCTAACATAGCACTGCTCGGTTTTTCGCTTGGAGTAAACCAGGAACTCGAAGATATCATACCACTTAATGCCGTTGAAAAATCGCTGGAAGAACACTTCAGAAAGAACATCTTGGAAGCAAACATTAAACTACTAAGAGCCGCTTACGAAGAGGGACTTAAGCATGGAAGAAGCCGTTAAATACCTTGAAGAAGCCTTAAACTACCTTGATAAACTCGAGTCGATCGTGAGCAGGCTAAAACCAGGAGATGTAATCACAGCTGGTCTAGTGTACCAGCTGTACGAGCTCTTGATGCTGACCAGGGAAAAGCTCGTGGAAGCCAGGTTCAAGGTTGTTAAAGAACATTCCCACTGAAACCTATCAATTAAGCTTTTTAATCCGAATTACAGTATTCTGGAGGTAAGGTGCAATAACATGGTTATCAAGGAGAGCAACATAACTAGAACAATTGTTAAGTACGCGTCCAGAGAATTGGAAGAATTGAGTAGCGTTGATGTAGCTATAGTGGGAGCAGGCCCCTCCGGCTTAACAGCAGCATACTACCTCTCCAAAACGGGTTACAAGGTAGCAGTCTTCGAAAAGAGGTTTAGCTTCGGCGGTGGAACCGGTCCTGGAGGGAACATGCTACCCATAATAGTTTTCCAGGAGGAGGCGTTGCCGATTCTAGAGGAGTTCAGCATACGCTATGAGAAGGCAGACACAGGCTTATACGTTGCCAAGCCCTCTGAGGCGATAGCGAAGTTAGCTTCCAAGGCCATAGATGCCGGCGCCAAAGTCCTTCTAGGTGCAACGGTCAACGACTTGATCTACAGAACAAACCCACCGAGAATAACAGGCGTAGTCTGGGTTTGGACACCCATACACGAGGGCGGATACCACGTAGACCCCCTCTTCACAGAGGCTAAGGCGGTTGTTGATGCAACGGGTCATGGTGCAGAAATCGTGTGCATTGCTGCAAGGAAGATCCCCGAGCTAGGTTTAGAGGTGAAGGGCGAAAGATCAGCTTATGCTGAGAAAGCTGAGAAACTGGTGGTTGACTACACAGGACAAGTTGTCCCAGGACTCTACGTTACAGGTATGGCTGTTGCAGCTGTTCACGGACTTCCAAGAATGGGGCCAATATTCGGTGGTATGCTACTAAGTGGTAAGAAGCTTGCTGAAATACTAGCGAAGGACCTAGAAGTCTACTCGGAAACAACGTAAGCGAATTCCAGTTCGCCAACATCTCCAAGCTTTTTAAAGTACATGTGCGGGTCCATAAATACTATTTTTTCAGCTCTCACGAGATCATCAACAATGGACATCTCACCAAGTACAGCTTTACCAGTCTCGAGCCTGCTAGCGATCAATCTCCTCGCGTAAATGTTTCTGCACCTAAGGTTACCGGCTACAATGGGGCTCCTCGAACCAACCGCTACAACGTTAATGCAGTGAATCGATTGAACGATCACGGGTCCTCTTCTTGTAAATACATAGCAGTTTTCAGCTGCCAGAACACCTATTTTACCACTTCCTATGAAGATAGCTTTGCTATGCGCAACCGCGAACTTTATGTCGAACGTTCCTAGAACAAGCAACTCCTCGTCCTTCATGAAGTCTTTGCTAACTTTACCAATGAAAACCCCCATATACGTCTCCTAATTTAATAGTTCTTCGAGACTCTTGGGAACACCAGGATATAGACCCCCTTTCTTGGATTTAATAATGTCTATGATCCACTGAGGAAGCCTGTAAACACCATTCCTGTACTCCAAGAACCCGTCTTTAACGAGTAGTGCGAGTTTTACATAGAGTTCCTTTACTATAAAGGCATCGTCTAGCTCACTTACTAGGTCAACTTCACCCATTCGCGCTCTCTTTTTAACTTCTTCTTTCAAGTCTAGAACAGCTATTATGTCACCAGCACTGATATGGCGTATAAAGTACTCCATAATAAGCCTCTCGAGTTTTCCAAGCCGTAGTACATCTTCTAGTGACCTAGTGGAGCTGTTTCCTCCGCTCAACGAATCACCTTCTTTCAGTAGTACCAGATGTTGTAGTAAACGGGCTCGTTTACCATGAACGCCGTGTTTCTTCTAGCCTTACATGCACTCTTAAACAAGCACTTCTCGCACAGAGGTGGGGAATCTCTTAAGCACACCGTTCTACCCATGATCCAGAAGAAGTCGTCGACTTCAGCTGGTGAGTAACCGGACCTCTCGGAGAGATACATGTATGCTCTTCTAACGGTAAGCCTTAGTAGTACATCCTCCTCGTAGGTGAACTCTACGCCAGTCTTGATCTTGTCCCACATAGGTCCTGATACCATTACAAGACCAAGCCTCAGCGATATCCTGGTTAAGTGGTTATCAACCGCAACATCAACACGATCGATGGGATTGAACAATCCTCTGTAAACGAGGAATTTTGCCAGTAGCATAGCCTTCTTCTCCACCGGGTCCTCGTAAGCTCTAAACACTCTCAAGTTGTCCACCAAACCTGGTGCTTCAAGAGTACCTCGTACTCTGCTATTACTCGCGTTGATCAACTCTGTTACACTGGAATTGTACAGCTTCTGAAGCTTCACGCCGAGGTCTCTTAGTAGCATTGTTCTCAGGGGTACATCAGGTGGTTCAACCAGGTCTCCAACTCTAAGCCATGATCTAACATCCTCCATCTTCATCCTGCTCAACCTCTCAGGACTAAAGAACTCGGGGTCTTCGTGGTACTTCCTAGCACCTAGCCTGTAGAGTAGATCAGCACCTCTGTAGCAACCGTCCTCAAGACAGGCTTCATAGGGTTTACCTGGTCTGCTTAATCTGTGATCCATGGCTACCATTACTAGTAAGTACCGTGCAACCCGCTCTGGATCCTCACCACGTGCTGGATAAAACCTTTCATCGAACACGTTTATTCGCGGAACAGAGGATCTATCCTGGTGCTTTAGTATTCTAGCAACTTTCTCAACGACGGATTTGTCAATACCTAGAACGTCCAAGGCTTAACACCCTTTACCCCAGAATAGCTTTATTTATGATTCCACTATCTAAGGTAGTCTACTCTGGTTCCTTCATCCACTTCAACAACCCAGGTGGCCTTGGTAACACCTCTCGTAGCCATAGCTACTTTTTCCGCGCTGTTCTTATCCGGCGCTAGTGCTAATAGTGAACCACCTAGCCCTGCACCCGAGATCTTTACACCGAGAGCTCCCGCTGATAAGGCTGTATTCCTTATGAGCTCGAGCTCAGGCAAACTTACATCATAGAGGTCTCTCAAGAGAACGTGCTGATAGTTGACAACCCCCGCGATCAGCTCTAGAACATCATCAGCATGCAACCCCACTACCGGCTTAAGACAATTGGGACATTCATACTCTAAGAAGTCTCTTAACGCGTTCTTCGAAGCCTTCGATGACGGGTTTTCAAGCAACTCTACTGCTAACCTAGTTGAAACATTCATCTTAATCGTAAACACTATCCTCTTCCTTGACTCTGCATCAATGTACTCCAGGTATGGTTGTAGCTCCTCTAACGTGAGATCCTCCCATAGCACTTCGTCTATCTTTTCCGCAAGTTTTCTTCTCAGATACCCTGGAACACCGGGTTGCTTTAGCAGTGATCTCAGTCCTTCCTCGATCTCCCTTATACGTCTTGGATGTATCTCAGCTGTACTGTGCCTTATACCAGAGTGCAACACTATGAATACCCAGTTGAACCCTGCGTAGGTTTTCGTGATGTACGGTGGCTTAGTTTCAATCCTGGTGATACCGCCCATAGCTGAACCGTACTGGTCTAATCTTCCACAGGGTACACCCATTATGTCGTGTTCACTGTGGTAAGCTAACTCTGCTATATCCTTCTTGTTGAGATCGAGCTCGTAGAGCTCACTGAGACCTGTTATGAGTGAAACCTGTAGCGCAGCACTACTCGCTAGCCCGGATGCTATGGGTATTTCGCTGTATATCAACGCGTTGAAGCCACCAATACTATAACCACTCTCTAGGAGCGCTTTAACAACCGACCTCACGTAGTCACCGAAGAACCTTCCACCTTTCAACCGGGGGGACCTGGAATCGAACTCGTCTACGCATTCAGCACCCTCCATGCACAGATTCAGCGATACAACTCTAGCCGTGTTCTGCCTCATGGATAACGCCACATAGGTTCTCTTGTTGACCGCTACTGATACAACTGGTAATCCTTTGTAATCCTGATGCGTGTTGAGGAAATCCAGTCTGCCCGGAGCAGATGCTACTACTTCGGGGTATTCGCCGAACGTGTTCTTGAACTCGTTGAGAATATACCTTAGTATGGTCTCTCGTGTTTCATTTGCAGTTTCCAAGCACATCACCGAGTTGCTCTTTGAGTTTTTTACAGGACTCTTTAAGCTCACTCGCTTTTCTCTCAGGAGAACCGTCGTAGGTGAACACCCAATACCCCCACTCAATGCCAGCTGCGTACTTCAGCTTGTCTTTTTCCCTGTACGGCTGGTAAAACTCTACGTGAAAATGGTAGTAGGGATAGTTACCCTTTGAAGGAGGATTGTGTATAGCCATTATGTAGGGTGCATCCCGTTCTAGGAGAACAGTGTACAACCCTGTAACAACTCTGAGAGTATCAGCGAGGTGTTCTACTTCGCTGCCCTCTAGATCGCTTATTGATCGAACATGCCTCTTTGGGTACACGTGGAGCTCGTAAGGCCACATGGCATAGTACGGTAGTAGAACCACGAAGTGCTCGTTTTCGTATACTACTCTGGTGTTTTCGCCTAGTTCGTAGTTTACTATGTCGCAGATCAGGCAACCACCGTTTCTATCGCTGTACTCCTTCATGGACTCCAGCTCTGCTCGTATTCTGGGTGGAACAAACGGGAGAGCGTACACTTGAGAATGCGGGTGTGTAAGTGAAACTCCGATCTCCTTACCCTTGTTCCTGAATATAGCAACGTACTCTACGTATTCTCTCTTGGATAGCTCCTCGAACTCCTGTCTGTAGAGCTCAACAACCTTTATCACCTGGCTCAGCGGAAGCGTGTAGAAATCCCCCTCGTGGCTGGGGGTTTCAACAATGACTCTGCAAACCCCTTTTGCTTCCCGCACACTATAGCCTTTGAAGCCCGGTTGAAGAGGCTTTTCAGGTTCTTCGATTAACGCTGGGTATTTATTTGGCAATGATACAGCATCCCATTTCTCCAGATGAGCTAGCTCTGGTGCACCCGGACAGAATGGGCATGTGTACACTTTGGTCTTCTCCTCAGGACGCCATGGTCTTATAGACCTATGCTCTGCTACTATTACCCATTGTTTTACGAGCGGGTTCCATCTTACTTCATGCACAACTGTCACCCGCG
Source organism: Desulfurococcaceae archaeon (assembly GCA_038816475.1). Lineage (GTDB taxonomy): Archaea > Thermoproteota > Thermoprotei_A > Sulfolobales > Desulfurococcaceae > UBA285. The sequence goes on along the minus strand of JAWBAI010000008.1, from coordinate 35,234 downwards.
AGGTCTACTGAGAGCTACGCGTATTGCACTCCTTCTCGAATAGCTCTCTAAGCTCATCAGGATTGTTAAACACAAGCCTTAATACGTACTTTAAACCGTGGTTCTCAATCATGTTGTTGAGTGCTTTGTAGAGTTGGCAGTTCCTAGCCTCGTAATCTCTTACTCTGTTTAAAACTGTGTTCTGGAGTATTTCACCAAGCCTTGCATCTACGCTGTCAGATAAGTGAACAATGAGCCCCTCTAGTGTTGTAAATGGTACGAGTCCGTGTACTTCTGAAACGGCTCTTATAAGCTCCTCCGGTGCGCCTCTTCGAGCGAGCTCTGCGACCACGGCGTAATCGTGACTAAGGTACCAGTCTTCCCTGGGTTTGTAACCACCGTAAACGGTGTCCTGCGCGTACTGATAGTACTTGTATATGTCGTGTAGAATCGCTGTTGCAACCACGAGATCCCTGTTGACTTCTAAACCATATACTTCACTGAGTACGTTTGATAGTGCAAGTGCTATCTTCACAACAGAGAGAGTGTGTACCGCGAGTCCACCCTTGAAGAAGTGGTGTTTACGGGGTGCTGCAGGAGATTCCTCTAAGGTTATCAAGGGTTTAACGCTTGTAAATGACAGCAGAGGATTATCCAGTATACTGCAAACCACCCTTCTCAGCTCTTCGTTTGCTATGCTACTAGCTAGTTCCCTTAGCGCATTCAGTTCACTCATGTAGCCAAGCACCACGTTTTGAAAATTTTAGATCAACGGTGGCTTCCAATAACTTATATACTTCGACCCAGCTACTTATTAGAAGAGAAGGTTTCGGCACAGAGGTGCTCTTTGCCTTGGAGCGTGTTTTCGCAGTTGGAGTTGGAATGACAAAGATTGGTAGATTCTACGAAAAACACGCAAAAGACCTTTTCGCAGAAGCGCTCTGGAAAGCTATCGAAGACGCAGGCGGTTTAAAGCCCAAAGCTATGGTTGTTGGTAACATGACTTCTAGTGTTCTGATGCAGCAGGACAACCTGGGTGCTCTTGTAGCAGATCACTCCGGTTTCAGAGGTTTACCTGCATTCAAGGTTGAAGCAGCCTGTGGAAGTGGAGGCGTAGCGCTATACGTAGGATACGCGATGGTTAAGTCGGGACTAGCTGATGTTGTAGCTGTAGGAGGTGTCGAAAAGCTAACAGAGGCTGTTACTGAAACTGCAACCAGGGCCCTTGCTCAGGCTGCTGACTATGACTACGAGGTTTTCTACGGTGCCACCTTCACAGGACTAAACGCCATGATTGCTAGACTTTACATGCATACCTTTGGTTACAGCGACGAAGATCTATCCTACTGGCCACTCAAAATGCATGAGTACGCTAGTTACAACCCATATGCTCAGTTACCCAGGAAAACAACCATGGAGGAGATACTTAGTAGCCCACTCATAGCAGACCCAATAAGGCTCTTCCACTCAGCACCTATTGGTGATGGAGCAGCGGTTGTACTCCTGGTTAAAGGCGAGGAGAAAGCGAGAGAGGTTTCAAAGATCACGGGTAAAGACACACTCGTGGAGGTAGCCGGGGTTTCTGTTTCAACAGATAGTGTTGACTTAACCTCAAGAGCGGACCTTCTCACAACAGCATCAACGGTTAAGGCTTCACGTGAAGCTCTCCAAATGGCTGACCTCACGGTAAGGGATATAGACTACGTCGAGTTGCACGATGCTTTCCACATAACAGCCTACATATCCATAGAGGATCTAGGGTTCACACCGAAGGGTACAGCAGCTAAGCTGTACAAGGAAGGACGATTCCAGAAAGGTGATAAACCAGAAATAAACTTTAGCGGTGGACTGAAAGCCCGTGGACACCCTGTTGGAGCTACAGGTGTATACCAGCTCTCCGAAGCAGTCATGCAACTAAGAGGAGATTTCCCAGGATACAAAGCAAGCAACCCTGAGACCGCTTTAATACACAACATTGGTGGAATAGCTACTATTACAGCTGTAGCTGTTCTCAGGAGGTACAAGTAGCATGAGTAGTCACGAGGAGCTTCTAAAGAAGCTCACTGAACTGAGAGAACTGTCTACACTGGGTGGAGGTAAGGACAAGATTGAACAGCAGAAGCAGAAGGGTAAGCTATGGGTTAGAGAAAGACTGGAAAAGCTTTTGGACCCTGGATCCTTCGTTGAACTCCAGTGGCTTAGAGTTCACAGGTCAACCTATTTCGGACTTGACAAAGTGAAGTACTATGGAGACGGTGTTGTAACGGGTTACGGTAGAATAGCCGGAAGACTGGTTTACGTGTATGCTCAGGACTTCACTGTGCTAGGCGGAAGTATTGGAGAAGCTCATGGAGAAAAAATAGCTAGAACAATAGAGCTAGCCATGCAGAGCGGTGTCCCAGTCATAGGCTTATACGATTCAGGCGGTGCTAGAATACAAGAAGGTGTTGCAGCTCTCCACGGATGTGGAAGGATCTTCTACATGAACGTGAAAGCCAGCGGCGTTATACCTCAGATCGCTCTCATACTAGGTCCCTGCGCAGGAGCAGCATCCTACAGCCCAGCACTAATGGACTTCGTGATCATGGTTAAAGGCTCGTACATGTTCATCACAGGTCCCGAAGTCGTTAAAGCAGCAACAGGTGCAAGTGTAACCTTTGAAGAGCTTGGTGGCGCAGATGTTCACGGTTCTATAAGTGGAGTAGCACACTTTGTTGCTGAAACCGAGGAAGAAGCATTCGACATAGTTAAAAAGCTACTATCGTACTTACCCAGCAACAGCGCAGAGGATCCTCCCTACGTAGAAACCGAAGACCCTGTGGATAGGAGACTCGATGAACTCTACGAGATCGTTCCAACAGACCCCGTTAAACCATTCGATGTGAAACAGGTAATAAGGCTTATCGTAGATGACGGTGAATTCCTAGAAGTACAAGCCAACTACGCCAGAACCGCGGTAATTGGCTTCGGAAGAATAGGTGGATATACAGTCGGTATTGTAGCAAATCAGCCTGCAGTCAACGCAGGAGTCATAGACATTGATGCTAGCAATAAAATTGCGAGATTCGTTAGATTCTGCGACTCCTTTAACATACCAATAGTAACCCTTGTTGACACACCTGGTTTCATGCCTGGTGTGGATCAGGAGCACGGAGGGATAATAAAGCATGGAGCAAAAGTTCTCCACGCTTACGCTGAAGCCACAGTCCCAAAGATCACCGTTATCATGAGGAAAGCCTACGGTGGAGCCTACATAGCCATGGGAAGCTATGCTCTCGGAAGCGATGTAAACTATGCTTGGCCAACCGCCGAGATAGCTGTCATGGGACCCGAGGGCGCTGTTAGAATACTCTATAGGAAGGAGATCGAGAAATCACCTAATCCTGAGGCTTTCTACGCTGAGAAACTGAGAGAGTACAGGGAGATCTTCGCTAATCCCTACAGGGCAGCTGAACTTGGGTACGTGGATGACGTAATAGACATGGCTGATACGAGAAGAAAGATCTACGAGGCTCTTAGAGTTTTAATAGGAAAACGCGTTGAAGCTCTACCAATGAGAAAACATAGTAATATTCCACTATAGCTGCTTTATCTTAACTAGTTTTTCACCTTTTTTCACAGCACTTCCGGGGGACACGTAAACCTCCTCTACGACACCGTCGAGATCAGACTTCACCTCAATGACCATCTTCATAGACTCCATTAAGAGAACTACGTCACCCCTGCTGACTTTGTCACCCGGTTTTACTTTAACTTCTAGTATTTTCCCCGTTATAGGAGATAGTATTAACCCTGGTTCAGCCGTTCTAGGACCAGCGGGTTTTTCCGCTTTTAACTCCTTCGACTCCACGACATCGATGTACGATATGCTGTCTACCAGCAGAGGCTCGGAATTAACGTATACACCGTGCAATTCACTGGAGAAAACAGAGTAGAGCTCACCATTTATGTTCATAATGTACTTTCCATCATTGGCTCTTTCTACTCTGAGTTTGTAGAGTTTCCCTGTTCTCCTATCCTTGAATACTAGTAGATCTTTCGTTTTCTCAATAAGCTCTAATTCAACTGTAGCACCAAGAGTAGTTCTAACTTTGAATACACGCGGCATTTTTGTTCAAGCCTCAGCAACGCCGACCTTCTTCACTAATCCGACACGGATTCGGTCATCACACTACCTTAACTATAATGTGCTCTAGGGTATATTAATGCGTACTATCGGGCTCTAAGAGAATCATAGAAACCATACTAAAGGTTATCAGCTTTGCAACGCAGGATATTACCCAGTATTGATTACAGGAGTTCGTGGAGGGGTTTTACTTGCTGGACTTGAAATCAATAAAGCTGAGAAGAGAAGAGTTCTGGAGTAGTAGTCCAGTTTACAAAGCACTGTACAACAGGTTGCTTAAACAAGGCTACCATATAATAGGAACCATTGGTGCTGTTAAACGTTGCCATTGGACGAAGGAAGCTATACTGAGACGTAGATTCTGCTACAAGTGCTTATGGTATGGTATCGAAAGCCACAGATGCATACAGATGACACCAGTGGTAGCATGGTGCTGGAACAGGTGCTTGCACTGCTGGAGAGTGGAACCAGAGGACATAGGAATGCACTGGGACGATACGAGACCACCAGTTGTTGACGACCCAGAGGTTCTAGTTGAAGAGAGCATAAGAGTACACAAGCAGATCGTGGCTGGCTACAAGGGGAATCCTAAAGCTGATCAGAAGATGGTTGAAGAAGCCATGAACCCGAAGCATGCTGCAATAAGCTTAGCGGGCGAACCACTACTATACCCTAGACTTAGCGAGCTAATAGAGGAGTACCACAAGAGAAGCATTACAACTTTCCTCGTTACGCATGGAACACGACCTGACGTTCTCAAAAACCTGAGTAAGGAGCCTTCTCAACTCTACATAAGCTTTGAATCCTGGACCAAGAATGTGTACGAGTACTTCAACAGGCCACTAGTTCCCAGAGCTTGGGAGCTTTTCCAGGAAACAATTGACTTAGTCAGGTCGTTTAGATCCCCGGTAACATTCAGAATAACCCTCGTTAAAGGTTTCAACGATAACGAGGAAGCCCTTAGAACTTTCGCTAAGTTCATTGAAAGAGGTTATCCCCACTACGTTGAGGTAAAAGCCTACATGTACCTAGGTGGTAGCAAAGGAAGACTCACCAGGGATAATATGCCGAGTCACAGCGAGGTTAAAGCCTACGCTGCAAAGCTCGCTGAATTAACAGGGTACATTTTACTCAGCGAGTCTGTACCCAGTAGGGTAGTGCTTCTCAGTAGGTTAGAAAACCCGATTCGACACGGCAAAGGATGTCCTGATGGTATTAGAAACCCGGAGAAGTACGCCCCAGTTATAACCGAGGAGTACGAGGAAGCTGAAGAGGCTTAGTCTATAAGCCTGTACTCTCTACCTGCGTGAAGAATTACCAGTGCTTCCTTTCTCATCTCCTCGAGAAGAACCCTCTCGTGAGAAGTGAGCTTATCTAAGTCTGATACTTTAATTGGAAACTTTGATTTGAACTCGCTGAAGAACTGTGCATCAACAACAAGTGAACCTACTCTTACAAGTTTGTTTTCAGCTATTAACTTGTCGAGCAGTCCACCCAGCTTGGCCTGCGCGTAGCTGTAGGGCATAATAGGTGCTTCGATAGAAAACTCCTCTTGTTTCCTCCTGTGCAAAGATTCAATAGCTTTTTCAATGTCCCTGACTGTTCTCTCAAGATTGGCAATTTTCTTCTCGAGATCATGTACTTTAGTTAGTACGTTTTCCAACATCAACCTGACATCTCCAGTCTCTGCTTTTAATTCAACTGTTTGTCTTTCTCTGTCGGTTTCAACAGTAATTTGCTCGGACGCCTTTATTGAGGTTTTTGTTTGAGGAGTTACTTGAGTTTTATCCTGCTCAGCTGTCTCCGCCTTCACGGTAGCTGTTCTGGTGTGTTCTATGTACTCTAAGAATCTTCTTCCCTTATCGGTTAATACGTACGTTTTCCCAGCTTTTTCAATGTAGCCTTTAGCTTTTAGCTCGTAGAGGACTGCTCTGACTTTATTCACCGACGATTCCAGCAATGTTGAAATTTCCCTAAGCTGAAGCCCTTGGTTATCACGTAGTAGTTCAAGAACTCTGAGAAATAGAGGTTTCTTCAAACTGTTAATTCACCCCTTTATAATTTCTATATAAGGTCTTATTACGTATTTTACTGTGCTGAATCTAAACACAGTTAGGGTGGCAGTTTATGGTTGCTTTGTTCGATGACGAAACAGTACAAGAGCTTAGGAGGATATTCGATGGTTTAAGAAGAAACTTAGTGGATTTGCTTATTGTAGACTCAGTATCTAACCCTGGGTCTAGTGGAAACTGTGGTACGTGCCCCGAGGCCTTACAGCTTGCACGGGAGATAGAGAGCATCAGCAATGGAAAGGTATCGTTTCACGTGCTAGACAGCAGTGAAGCTAGGAGCATAAGACCAAGATACCTACCAGCATTCGTGTACGACACGAGAAAAAGGAACATAAGGTACTACGGGCTACCGAGCGGTCAAGAGTTCGCTCCTTTCATCTACGTTCACGAGCACTTGTCTGAAGGCGTGAAGTTGCCCAAGAACATTCAAGAGGAGATAGAGGTCGTAGAAACCCCTATGCACATAAAGGTATTCGTAACACCGGAGTGCCCCTACTGTCCCATAGTCGTAGACTTCTTCAACCAGGCTGGAATCATCAATGAAAATCTACTCGTAGAAGCCATAGAAGCCTTTGAACACCCCTATGAAGCCGATAGTTACAATGTCCAGTACGTTCCATACGTAGCAATTAATAGGATCGAGGATTACAACGTTTACGGAGCAAAACCCATTGTAACTATACCCGGCTATGCACCTATCGAAGAACTAATTGAAGCATTAAAACTAGCTGAGAAGAAAATAAGGAAAACAGAACGCTAAATCGTCTCATAAGCTTACGTATTAAGCTGTTATTTGGAAAGTTTTTACTGGGGATGATAGAAGCCCTCCTGGCTGATCGGTGATCGGTTCACGGACCGTTTGACCCGTGGGTTCAAACGCTACAACACGCTTTATAAACCTGTCTTATTGTATTGCTATACGGCGTCTATAGGTTGCAGTAGAGTTGTGCGCGAGTAGCTACGATTATACAGAGGTAGCAAAAAAGCTGTACGGGCTGGAACACTACATTAGGGGGGATACTCTAACTGTTGATGATAATGGCTATCTTGTAATCAAACTAGGTAACAAGGTAATCCGGATCAACGATTTGATGGACACACTAAAGCTCGACATAGCGTACATTCGAATACTGCCTCTAATTGAGAAGACCATGAATCTCGTATTTACAGCTTTCAATCACGTTTCAGAACTGCTCGGTTTCAAAGGTACACTCAGACCTGTTTACCCAATGAAGGTTAATCCTACACCAAGGGTAGTAGAGGCTATTTTCAGATACGGTGAGAAGTACAATTGGGGGTTCAACGCGGGATCCCATGGAGAAGTTAAGCTCCTAAAGCACCTCTCAGAAAAGTACGGTTCTCGTATACTGATATACGATGGAGTAATAACCGAGAAGATTGTAGAAGAACTGGTGGAGCTACGTAGACGAGGTTGGAGAATTGTTGCTGATGTAGAAAGTGAACACGATGCCGAGGTACTGGCCAACTATCCCGAGATAGAGATCGGGTTGAGAATTAAGCCCATTGTGAAACTCCAGGGGAAATGGTCGAGTTCGGTTGGTCTAGGAAGCAAATTCGGAATGACAACTAATACTGTTTCAAAAATCCTGTCCGACTACCGTTGGTTAACCGAACGAGCTGTAGTACTCCACATGCACCCTGGATCACAAATACACAAACTAAGCGATCTCAGAAAGTACTTTAATGAAGTAGTGAAGGTGCATCTAGAGCTTAAAAACATGGGGTTCGACAAAATAAGCATTATTGATCCAGGAGGAGGAATAGCATACCCTTACGTCGATGTGAGAGACGGATCCGAGGAGTCACCCGATTACACCGTCGTTGACTACTTCAAAGAGCTCCTATCACAACTCGTCTCACTTGAGCCTCATCCAGACATTGCTTTTGAGGGTGGAAGGTTCATAGTATCAGCACACAGACTTGTTGTAGCAAAGGTTGTTGATGTAAGACCATACTCAGCTGTACAAAGCCATGGAGACGTAGGTGGAAAAATACTAGAAGAAGTCAACAGCCTAGAGGATGCTGAGAGGCTTCTCTCGGAAGTTAAGAGTATCATAGCAAACCTGAAGAAAACTCTCCAGCTGGATAACAGCAAGAGAGAGCTGTACGAGGATCTTGTTAAACTGGTTAGAGAAGACCTGGTTCACAAACTAGCAGAGCTTATCAGGGAAAGAACCCTTGACTTGAACGAAGTGATGAAGCATAGGGTTATTTCAAGGATACTAACAGCACCCTCAAAACGATACGTACTTAGCATGTCCATTTTTGCAGATGTACCTGACGTTGTCCTGGTAGATCAGTACTTTCAGGTTGTACCCACTCAGAGACTCAACGAACCACCGGATGTACTAGCCTCGCTGAGTGACCTAACATGTGATAGTATGGGAGAAATAGCTTCGTACATAAGCCCGGGTGTAAACTACAGCGGAGATTACTTGTTTACCAGAGTAGACTCCAGAATAGTTCTAGTTCCCGGCTTAAAGCTCAAGCTAAGGGGTGTTCCACTTCATCTACCCTCAAAGAAGGAAAACTATTACGTAGCTTTCCTCGATACAGGTGCATACCAGGACACTCTTGCAATGAAGCACAACCTGATATACGGGGCAACAGAAATCATCATAAACTATGACCAAAGCGGTGATCTCATCGTCGAAGTTGTAAAACACGAAGATCTCTACACCTAGGAACCTTGAAACACGAGAACTTTTTGCTACTTGTAGACAGTACTTTTTACCTTTAAAATATCCAGAACCGTGTTTACGTCTAAGAGTACCCCCGGATACTCTGTTTCAACTACCAGTGTTTCATACTTGTACTTATGAACAATTTCACGTAATCCCTGCTTCTCCTCGGATATCGATAAAAGGTCTTCCAGTATTGTACCCGATAAGAGAACAGGGTGTCCTCGTTTACCGCGATAACCGGCTACAACTATCTTGTAACGATCTCTGTTCTCCAGGAACTTCGTCACAATGAGAGTGTATATGCCAGGATGCACCCAGGCTACATCACCAGGATTGATCATTACAGCTGTTACGTGACTAAGCCTATCGGTTATGTATCGTAGACCTACTTTGATCGAGGAGCTCATTCCACCTTTTGCGTAATCAGGGTTTTCAACAAGGTCTATGTTCAGTCCTCTCTCCATGAGAACCTTTTCTACATGTTTACTCATGAACCCTGTTACAACAACAATCTTATTTACAGAACCAGACTTTAGAATATTCTGTACTGTTTGAACTATGAGTGGTTCGTGTTCGTATACGTAGAGTAGCTTATTCCATGGGAACCTTGTACTCATACCTGCTGCTAGCACTATGCAGCATATCATGTAGAAACTACTACCTCGATATGAGGTTTAACCTGTATATGTCAGCTACGTCTTCGCATCTATCAGTTATAGTCTCTGCGTCGTCGATCACGATGTGTAATGCTATACATTGTACTCCGAAGTTCTCCATGCATAGTTTAAATAGATCTTCGAGAGCCTTAAGCCTGAGCTCGTCTACGACCTCCTCGTAGTGCTCAGCTTCAGTAGCGTATTCCATGACCTTCTGGGGTTCGTGCGGAAAATGCTCTGCGACACGTACTAGGCTTTCTATGCACTTCTTGGAGTTGTCTACTATCTCCGCTACGTACCTCTGAACTTGAACCGGGATTGAAATATTGATGTGCTTAAAGACCAGTATTTTCTTTGCAACAGCCTTAGCCAACCCTGGGATCTCGTCGAGTACTAGTGCTATTCTTAAAAGGTCTTCTCTATCCTCTGGATGAAGATGCCCTGCTCTGAGACAACTCATGAGCTCTCTCTTGATCTCGTCTCCTTTCTTCTCTACATGCATGAGTTCTTCGAAAAGCTTCTGTAGTTCATCGTATGTTTTAACATGATACTCCTTTACTATTCTTCCCAAGATATCAATGCTCTCGGATGCTATGAGGGTGTGGTTTCTCATTTTATCCAGTATTTCTTCAATGAACTTACCCATGGGTATTTTCAACTATGTCACCTACGTTGTTAAGTTATCGCAGTAGCTTATATTTCCTAAAATGCAATTTTGTAGCTTTTATGCAATAGCTTGAAAAAAAGTAATACGGCTTAATACTAACATTAATATGACATCTACTATCTGTAAAAATATATTAGACTCTCTAGACAAAGCATATACATGGTGAATGTTCGCCTGGTGAACTAATTCATGAGCAGTACAGATTTCTGTAGTATATACGATATAAGGTTCTTAGTTAAAAGAGGCATAATCATTACACCACCAACGTTGAAAACGCTTGATGCTGTAATAGCACTCAAACGCGTTACTGCTGATGATGTTGCTAAGTACACCGGTAGAGCTAGAACAATTGAGTCTCGATACCTAGCTAGGCTCAACAAGATGGGTATAATTGCCAAGGTTAAGGAAGGGAGACGTATATTCTACTTGGAACCTATATATGCTGTACAGCAGTACTACGAGCTGTATGGAGACGCCATAGCGCCCGAACAACTAGCACACATGCTTAGCCTACCTGCTGACATCGTAAGGATAATACTGGACTCTATTAAAACGAGAAAACCCGCTACAAGCTAGCTTCTCGTTTTCAATGGTATAACTATCTCAACCGTATTAAAGCTATTGTTCGATACTACCTTAATACTCACGTGAGTAGCGTTGTAGTTTACTCTTTTTAAGGCTTCAGCAAATGCTTCTATGAGTTTAGTTATGATCAGAGTTCGCGAGTACTCACCTGTTCGCGCAACGAACTTGTCTATTGTTGACAGAGCTTCCTCGTCTACTCTCAAGGATATCATTTTTTTCCTGGGTTTTAGTGGGATTTCGATTATAATGCCTCGAGGTAATTGTTGCTCTTCGTCGTTAGTATATGATAGCAATGATTTCACCGCTGTTTTCCAGAGTTAAATTATCGCTATAGTTTATAAATTCAAAACCGCGAACAACACCGTGGTGAAACGTGAAGTTCGTACTGAGCTTTGATAAAGCCTTGATAAGTCGAATAACCTTTCTATGATTATTTGCCATCTGCATGCAGTAATTTTAAACCCATGAAAACCATAGTAATAGCACTGGGCTAGAAATCCGCCTTTGCAACGCTCCCGAGCGGGAGTGAGTGAGCAAAGGCTCTCTCCTGGGCCTCTCACGTAGTTGAAAAGGTGAGTAAAGAATATTTTCAAGAGTGTTAAACTAGAAAAATAGGGGTTGAATTGAGGCTTAGTTTACTGCTTTTCATGGACAATGTTGCAAAGCAATCTCGATTGATTATGATTGGTAATAAGGTTTACATCGAGAAAACATACACAGCGGAGCCGGGTATTATAAAATGGTACTTAGTTAGCGTATCTAACTTAGCTGTTGGTGTGTATCCATTCAAGCTGAAGCCGCATGAAAGACTTGAAAACGAAGTTGAGTTCATGAGGTCTAAAAACACGTGTTTCAACAAACCTGAGGTAGTTCTCGTAGATTACATTAATCTAAAGCTCATAAGAGAGTTCGTAAAGGGAAAAGTGTACAATCTTCAGGCTCCACCATTGATTCACTATTTGATCGCTCGTGAAATTGGAAAATGCCACGAGCGTGGCTGGGCTTTCGGAGATTCGAAAATCACGAATTTTCTCTATGAAGGTGAAAATCTCTACGTAGTAGACGCAGAGCAGGCTACAAGTAGTGGTAAAGTGGAGTACTACGCGTGGGACCTGCTAGTGTTAGTATCTACTCTTCTCATAGACGGGTACATAAAAGCTCTATTCTCTGAAGCCGATAGAGAAAAAGCATTTGAATACATCATACGTGGATACTTGGAAGGAAATAGTAATGGATTAGAGGTACTTAAGTTGCTGAGAACCACTCAGTTTAAGACACTACTGTATCTTCTGATACCTTTTCCACTGAGCTACATGTTTTACAGGAAAATAGAGGAACACCTTTCTCAGAATTCGTCTTTAACCTCTTAGCACAGGCATAGTCTGCTCGGAACTAAAGAATTTATAGTACCTTGTAGCTATTACATGAGTATAGTGTTAAATGATGAAATACCTCCGGTTTGAATCGGTGAAGAAAACTTACCCAGCTGAGTACCATGCAGTGTACTGGGCTCAAATAATCCGTTTTTACCTTACAACACCTCGATCAGCAACAATAATCTCAGTTGGTGATGGTAGTTCATGGTAATTAGGATAAGCGACTGGGTTATTGCGTTAAAGGACGATTCGAGTCCTCGTATCCTCGTGGTTGAAGTCTCCACGAAGTGTAATCTGAGTTGTTTACACTGCTTTAGGTACTCTGCTAGTAACTTTAGCTACAGGGATATGACCTTTGACGAGTACGCGGTAATCATCAACAACGCCTTAAGAAGCGGAGTTAAAAAGGTGGTTTTAACAGGGTGGGGTGAGCCCACGGTGAACCCCTGGATACTAGACATGCTGAGCTATGCAAAATCCAAGAATCTCTACGTTGTTTTGAACACAAACGGGTTAACCATGGACAAGTACCTTGATGAACTAGTTAAACTAAGCATTGACGAGGTGTACGTTAGCGTAGATGCCGTAGACGTTGAACTGTACGATAAGCTGAGAAGACCTAGTAGTCTCTCCGTTGTTACTAGGAATATCAAAGAGCTGAGTAATCTGAAAACCCTGTATCAAACAAGAAAACCTGTTGTAAAAACCATATTTACGGTTACAAAGCTAAACGTGGATCAGTTGGTTAAACTCGTAGATTACGCGGTGGACGCAGGTATACAGGAAGTGTACCTAAGCCTGTACATAGATCATCCTTGGGGACTCAAAAACGCTGAGTGCATTAAGGACACTACTTGTTTAACCAGGATTAGAGATATTGCTGATACATTGTCGGTAAAGCTTATGAATACTCCCCTGAAGCTATGGTTACCCAACATGGAGTCGTATACTGCCAGAGAATGCCCCTTTGCAGCGAACAGAGCTTTGTTCGTTAGAGTTGATGGTAAGGTTACTCCGTGTCTCTTTTTAGCTTATAATTGGTCCATTATCATTGAAGACACGAAGAGAGCTATTCAGGAGTTCGTTATCGGTGATGCTCTAAGAGAGGATCTGAATAACATCTGGAGACGAAACATGAACCTCTACTTCAAGTTATTCTTCAACTACATGCCTTCATGCCTAGACTGTGACCTTAGAAAGTGGTGTAGTTACACATTGAACACAGAAACAGACTGCTGGGGTAATTCACCCAACTGCTCATTCTGCCCTTACCACTACAAGTTCTCCTATTGTCCACTCTAGTTAACTAACCCATAGTTTATGGTACCCTTTACTTAGTAGTCCATAGTATAGCAGGAAGTATCGGGGTGAGACTTTCATCCTTCCATACTGGTCGAGTTCACGCACGATCCCTGTACTTACTAGATAGCTTGACTGGATCAGTGGTCCGTGGTGCATTTAGTGCTAATCCACAGCGTTTTTACTCTGCTTCTAAATGCAGTAAAACACGGAAAACCAGTCAAGGAGCGTCCTGAAATACAACTTGAAATATTCGTGGAAATAAAGGCTGTAACCACGGTTAAATTTTCGTTGAACCCTTGCTACTTGTAAGAACAGACCTGTGATTTATGTGGAAAATAACTCATGGGGCTGAGTTCATGGTTACTATACTTTAAAAGTACTGAGAACAAAGTGTTCTCGTAGCCTAATTCATGCTCTCTACACGATTAACGTAGAATTATTATAAGCGGATCTATGTATCATCGAGCACAGATCCATCTCCGATTATAAACTCCCGTGGAAGAAGCCTGTTGCCCAGTTCGTTTAAACCTCCATTGGTAATACAACAGTGTTTACCCAAGGTATTGTCAGTACAATCTCACTTCCAACGGATACCTCAATGGTGTTAGGTAAGTATACTAGAAGTCTCAGGTTTCCGATTCTCACTCTTCCTTCTATCTTCTCACCAACGAACATGGCGAAATCAAGTACACCCTTAATCACCGTGTCCTCGGGATCCGTGCTTGCACCGAGCTTTACTACTTCTGGTCTGATGACAACTGCTACTTTTCTGGGTAGGTTTTCAACAGGTGTTACACCCTTAACTATGATGTCTGCTTCTTCAAGTTTAACCTTAACTTCACGGCCCCTTTGTTCAACTAGTTCACCTGCGTATATGCTACTTCTACCAAGGAAGTCTGCAACGAAGAGTGTTCTTGGTCTAAGGTAAAGCTCTCTGGGGGTACCTACTTGAACTATTCTACCTTTGTTCATAACTGCTATTCTGTCGCTCATGCTCATAGCTTCGAGCTGGTCGTGGGTAACGTATATAGTCGTTATGCCGAGAGATTTCTGCAGTCTCCGTAGTTCTTCTCTCATCTCGATCCTGAGCTTAGCATCAAGGTTACTGAGTGGTTCATCCAGTAGGAGAACTCTGGGTTGAACAACAAGAGCTCTCGCCAGTGCAACTCTTTGCTGCTGTCCACCGCTGAGTTGCAATGGGTACCTGTTTTCGAGCCCTTTCAGCTTAACAAGCTCTAGTGCCCACTCAACTCTCTTCTTGATATCCTCGTCGCTAAGCCCAAGCTCTTTTCTCCTTATCTTAAGACCATAGGCTATGTTCTCGAAAACAGTCATGTGAGGCCATAGTGCATAGTTCTGGAATACCATTGCTGTATTTCTCTTATAGGGTTTTTCGAAGGTTACATCTTCATCATCGAAGTAGACCTTACCCTTGTCCGGGACCTCGAAACCCGCTATGATCCTTAGCGTCGTTGTTTTACCACATCCGGATGGACCTAGAAGAGTAAAGAACTCGCCTTTATCAACGTGAAATGTAACGTCTTCGACTGCTACGACTGTACCAAAGTACTTTGAGACTCCTTCGAGTTTAACTCTCGTCATTGAAGTTACCTCTACACTCCTATAAAAGCGTAGCGTTGCTTAAAAACGTAGACTATGGTTACAACTACCGCTAACTGGATAAGTATCAGTAGAGCACCTGTTGCTGCAACAACCATTGGTCCCTCAGGTCCTGCTCTGTGAAGATACGTGCCCATGTAGTATGTTAATGGAGCTTGTTCTTCGTTTATACCTCCGAATGTTATGCTTGTAGACACCTCTGTTGCCATGTACACGAATCCTAGTAGTGCACCACTGAGAATGTATCCTATTATGAAGGGCATTATAACGCCGAATACAACCTTGTAGCGTGGAGCGCCCAGGTTCATTGCTGCTTCTTCAAGGTTTTCATGAACCTGTTGAAAACCTGCGAACACCGATCTTACAACGTAAGGTAGTCTTCTGACACTATACGATATTATGAACACTATCCATGCTTGAAACGCTACGCTAGCTGGACTAAGATAGCGTCCCAGTTCTTCGGGTAAGAGGTTTGCTATTTCAGAGAACACTATGAAATATCCTAAAGCAAAAACCAGTCCTGGAATAGCCAGTGGAGCTGTAGCGAGAGAGTCAAGTACGTTTGGAATAACCTTTACCTTGAGCCTACTAACGCTGTACGCAACACACGTGGCTAAGAATACTGCAATCACTATTGAAACACCTGCGTACGTTAGCGTGTTAATAATGTACTTGTTCGTAGCGGGGTCTAGTAGCACTCTGCTAAAGTAGTAAAGCGGATCACTTGTTAGCTCGAAAACCAATCCTGCTTCGCCTCTGTATGGTTTTAACATACCCAGGGACATTAGTATGACCATGATCTGTGGAGCCGTTGTAAGTAGAACCAACGGAAACACAACCAGGTATAGAACAGCCTTACCTAGGGGACCAAGTTTCCTTATTCTCGGGTTCCACCTTCCACCCCTGCTGATCATGGCATAGCTTCTCATGCTAACGTAGTTCCTGATAGCCAAGAACACTACTAAAGCGAGTACCAGCAGTATTGCTCCCATTGCTGCTGCATCTGGTCTTACAAAACCGTACTGATACGCCTCCTTGAGCCGGTCGAATATTACATAGCTCATGAAGCTCCTCTCATTGAAGACAATTGGTCCCATTAAATCCTCCAGGCTAAACACGAAAACCAGCGTTGCACCAGCTGCTATTCCGGGAAGAGCGAGAGGAAGAGTTACCGTTCTGAAAATCCTGAATCCTTTAGCACCAAGGTTTTCTGCCTGCTCCTCTGTGGAGGGATCTACGTTTATGAATGCTGTGTAAGCGTTTAAGTATACTATCGGGTAGAACGCGAATATCTGAGACAGTATTACACCGGCTATGCTATCGATTTTCAAGTAGCAACCTGTAAAGTACTTGAACACCTGTGAAATAGGTCCGGCCTCGCTCCACAGCAATTTAATTGTAAAGGTGTTAATGAACGGTGTATTGAAGAGGGGAACTATAGCCAGTATTCTAAGCAACGAGTGCCCTGGAAACCTGTACCTTGCTAGTATGTAGCCTATAGATGTACCAAGTATTGTTGAAACAACGGTTGTTATAGTAGCTGATATGATACTATTGAGAACCGGTCCATAGTTCACTCCTCTGAGGACAATAAGACACTCGCCACCTGGGAGAGTCTCTTTAGTCCATGGTTCCACGACATATGGTTTAATCCTAACATTCTCCTTGAATATGAAATAGTAGTTATCCCACCAGGAACCCCCGAGCGGTGGAATAAACGAGTACACAAGCACCGTTAGTATTGGTACAAGCATAAATATCAGTAGGTAGATGATTCCATACAGGAAGAAGAACCATAAAGTCCTATCGAGCTGAAAAGTGATCTTTCTAAATCTTCTACTTACGCTCACAGGTAACTTTACGGACATCTTGGATTTGAACTCTTTCCACGAGTGTGTTTTATCGATTATAGCACCAAAAACGGTTACACCGAGGTATGGTGCAAGCAATGTAGCAATAGCCATATACATGTAAACAACGTCTCTAGTGTAGGGATCTCGATTGAAAACCATGAATATGGATATAATGATAATTTCGAATAGAGTAATTATTACCGATAGGAACGTAAAAGAAAAACTATACTTGACCCTGTAGTAGTCAAAGCCAAGCTTCAGTAGAACGTAACCACATGTAAATGCCATAGCGAGAGCAAACAAAGCTAGTATTTCTGCTTCATCGGCTGGTAATACCTCGTATCCTACCAGTGTCAGCACTCCAAATAAACTACCGGTTAAGAACACCTCTGTTAATCCAACACGCTTCACATTTCAACACCCGAACAACATGCTACGTTACGCGGGTAGCATGAAAATACTCGACGTCTGACATACCTGGATGCAAATGTAGGTAAAAAACTTGCTGACTCGTGTAAGGTTATCTACAGGCTCTACTTTCTCCTCACAAGCACTACTAGAGCGACTACAATGGCTGTCGCTATGGCTACCAAGGCTATTAGCATTGGTGAAACTCCTCCGGGTTGAACAGTTGATGGAGTTTCCGTTCCTGCGGGTGTTTCCGTTGCCACAGGTGATGATGTTAAGGGGGTTGTTTCAGTAACTGTGCCGGTTGTTGCAGGTGGTGTATACTCTGGTATGTTACCACTACGGAGAATCTCCAGGACTTTTCTGTACCTCTCTCTTGCAGCCTGCTCCCAAGTCGACATTAGTGCTTGGTAGGTTGCAGCATCTGTTAGTGCCTTATTTACTCTAATAGCGTACTCGAGTGTAAATTCTACTTCACTACGTGTCATCGGGTCCACGAACCTTAGAGGTCTTGTTAGTTCGTGGATCAGGTATTGGAATTGCCCATAGGTTATTTTGCCTTCGAGGTAAGCTTTCGCAATCTCACTCCATACGTACTGAAGGTCCTCGTGAGCGTTCACGAGGGTTGCTTTAAAGTAGTACATCACAGAGTTTATCCAGCTTGCCGAGAGTGCTTCATCGAACTCTATACCTCTAAGGTAAACAAGGTTGTCGAATGCCTGCTTAAGGTCCGGTCTGCTTGTTATACCGTACGCCTTCAGCTCTTCAGGTATTTCGATCTCGAATGTTCTCGGATTTACGGGTATTCTGTTTATATCCCCATGGAGCCATACAAGCTGTCCACCGAACTCGCTCAGGACCCATGCTACGAACGCAGCAGCGTGAACAGGGTACTTTGTGATGTTGATAATTGCTATCGGGTCAGCGTTTACTATCGTTTCACCCTCTGGTGCTATGTACTCGCAGTACGGGTTTACGCTCATTGCCATGTAACCGTAGAAGTCTATGGTTGTTCCAATGGCTATGTCTCCTCTGATTACGGCATCTCGTACTTCGCCACTACCAGGGTATACGATCGAGTTGGCTGCCATTAGTGTTAGTATTCTCCAGCCTTCATTCCAGCCCCTGGCTTGCAGTATTATCTCGAATATTCTTAAGTTACTAGTGCTCTTCGTTGGATCAGCTAGTCCCATTAACCGTGCTGCTGGGTAGTACTTAATGTAGACGGGATTCGTGAGATCCTCCCAGGATAGCGGCTTTGGAAGCCCGTACCTCTCGAGAATTAGCTTGTTAACGGTAAAACCAAAGCTACTTACACTTGCTCCAATCCACCTTATGTTTCCATGAGCGTCAACCTTGTAGGTTGCACTACCCGCTATGGTCTCCGGGATCTTGCTCAGCTCGTACATTATTGCGTAATGCTCTGGTTGAACGGTTGGGTTTATTGGTAGCAGAAAGCCCATTTCGTCTAGCATGTTGAACAGTGTTGGACCTCCACCCCATGCAACGTCTATAGATGTTCCAAGACGCATAGCTCTTCTGATGGTTTCAGGCCATAGACTAGCCTCCTGGTATACGAACTGCAGTTCTGTTATTCCGAGCTTCGCGGCAACCGGGGAGTTCAGGAAGAGTATTCTAGTTAAGCTTTGTATTGATGATTCATGTCTTGTTAGTACTACTAGTCTAATGTTTCTAACCGTTGTTAAGTTCGCCAGGTAATCGAGCCAGGGATAAGGCTCTTCTTTATTACCCCATGGCCACTGCTGCGCAGCTGTCTCGTATGCACCAATAACTGGTAGGAGTATTGCTATTACTATCATTAACCCCAGTACAAATGAGTGCTCTCTTAGCATAGTGCCCTCCCGTTGCAATATACGAATTAAGAACCTATAAAGTTTCCCATGATCAGTAATTATGGGAGAGCGCATAGAACGGTTTTAGGATAGATATAGATGAGGTAAATGAAGAGTAAAAAGAGATTTTATTTCCAGTACTACATTCTACTTCTTCTTGAACAACATGTACACTAGTACAGCTATTATTACTACTGCTACTACTCCTACAACGGCCGCTGACGTGTACTCTGGTACCGTAACCGTTACTGGCTCCGTTAGAACTTTGGTTTCGATTCGGGTTTCAGTTATTACTTGTGTAATAGTTTTAGTAACAGTGACTTCTACTGGTACTTCAACCGTTACCCTTAGTATTAAGGGTCCCATGAATCCATACTTGCTCATTCCAGCTATTATGGCTAGTCTACCAGTATCAGGGTCGTAGAGTGATAGTAGTGTGTACTGCTCTTCCGCTGTTGGAGCCAGAAAGTCTACTACTAAGGGTTGAACACCGGCTAGTATGGCCCTAGGGTCTCCACCACCGAGCAACCACTCCTGTGGATCACCTGGAACTACTTGTCTCACTCTCATAGGTCCAAATCCATCGTAGCTGGCTACAGCTACTGCGAATATCCAGCCTTCTACGTTTTGAACATCCCTCAGCAGATTCTTAGATATCCTTATATCTATAGAGTTACCACCAACGTAGTATACGTCGAAGCGTACACCATCTTCACCACTCAGCAACGTTCCATCACTAGCATAGAGAGCACCTGCTTCACCATCAGGCCATGGTACTCCTCCCCATCCCGGTGCAGCTACAGCTAAGTAGTGCCATCCATGGTACACATTCACGTTTAATCCTGGTGCCGTGTAGTTCTTAGGTATAGTTGGATCTGTGGTGAGAATGTAAACGTGTATTAGCTGTAGGCTAAAACCGTTTGGACCACCCCACGGGTTACCTCCATAGTCTCGGAATGTTGTTCTAAGATAGATGTAGTCTCCGTCCTCGAGCACCTGGAACTTCACTATATCAAATGCACCTGGAACAAACACCGGGTTTGTTGGATACTTTAGTGCTCCCGGCCCCTTGTCGTCATCAACGGGATCCTCGAAAGATAGCACCTGCATTGTAATTATCCGTACCCACCATCTAACAAGGTTTGTTACGAACCTTGGTCCATCAAGGTCTACACCGTAGTATCTTGATGACCATGCTGGTTCGTAGTTTCCGTACAGCGACTCACCAGCAACTGTTACTAGTGAGTTCACGTGTGGAATGTACTCTGCCGCGTACGCAACAAAGCTCCAGTCTCCTCTCTCTGCTCCAAGACCGTAGAGTAGGATATCATACACGTAGGGATCTGGTGGATTGTTGTTTCCGATGTAGGCTCTTCTAAACCAAACCAACCTTATAAGCCCTGGGTATGTTTCCGTAACAGGGTCTCTGTAGTTACCCTCCTCGTCTACCCATATAACGCATGTTGGACCATGCATTATAATTGGCTTTGTAACCTCCTCATCAACCATATAGGTGTGCAGGTAGGAAACATTATCCGGCTCAACGAACGCTAGTACTCTGTAGTATGCTAAAGCGTTAGTTGGGTATTCAACGCCCTTGTAGACGTAAGTTCTCATCTCAGGATATGGTGTATAAACTGCTGCGTGCTCAAGTCTTAATCTGACACCTATGTACTCCAACAGAGAGTTTACAGCTTCTATGCTGAGTGGTCCTGTTGCACCGTAGTCGCTGTCACCAGCAACGTAGAGCACCTTGTTCCCTGAGTAAAGCCAGCTCTTGATTGCTTCCATTTCGTCGGGTGAAAAGCTAACTGTGGGTTGTCCGATCAGTAGTATGTCCACTTCCGATAGTAGCTCGGGTGTTATTGTGGTACCTGGTGTTATGTTAATCCATCGAATAGAGTACACTACGCCGTCTATGGTTACCGAGGTTATATTGCCCTGTATGAAACCAAGGTACTTGTCGTTTTCACCATGCGCGAGATCTACTGCTATGGTTATAACACGAGGCTGTGCAAGTGCGGACGGGGTGACAAGTATAGCAAGGATTGAGATTACTAGTAGTACTACTAGTAGTACTGATGCTCTACTCATGACCAACACCTGTACGTTTAAAGCTTATATGAGGTGGGGTTAAAAATACTGAGAGCGGATCTAATAGCTTGAGATATCAAGAAGCGGTTGCTTTCCTTGAAATCTTCAATACCACTACAATAGCAATAGCTAGTAGAATACTCGTGCCTACTACCACTACGATTAATGCACTATTCGAGAGCGCGGGATGCTGTACTTCAGTAGCAACTTGTTCCTGGGCTGTAGTAGTTAGAGGTTGCTCTAATGTAGGAGTGGACAGCGTTTCCTTAGTAATTGGTGTTTCGGTTGGAATTTCCGTGGTGATTGGTGTAGGGATCGGGGTTATTTCTTGAACTTCTACTATTTCCCTCACCGGTGTTTCCTGGGATGTTATCCCTGGAGGATAGAAGATCACTAGATAGCTCTTTGTGGTAGTGAAGTTTGCGAGGTCTACTGCTACTACGTCAAGTCTACAGGTTGTGACCTCGGGTGCATTCACGGTTATCCTAGCTTCAACAGAGACTCTATTGAATACAGAGTAGTATGTTTCCGGGGTAATTCTAGTAGATATTCTCGCTGTACAGTTTAATGAAATACTTACACTATCGGGGTCTACACCGTAGTGTTCATCCGCGACATCAATGTACAGTGTAAAAGTCCTATTCAATCTTGGAACATCCGGCATCCACCTGACTAGGCTTATGGTTGGAGGATTCATGTCTCTTTCCCTGAACACGAGAATAGTTAAGCTACTTAATGGTGGTATACTTATTTCAAGGTAGAAGTACGCTACTTTACTCGTTGTGTAAATGTGCTTCACAATGGCTCTTGCATCGTGTGATTTCTCCCGAATGCTTACCTGAGGTGCTAGTGTTTCAGGTGACCATGGTAACGCTATTACTGTGGTAACAGTGATGTTCATGAATGTTAGTCGGTTGCGAACGGTGAACATATATGCTTCTAAGCCTCTTACCAGTTTAACATCAACTCCTAATTCACCGTAGTCCACGGGAATAGAGAAGTTGCCTATACCCGGGTAATAGGGGAAAATTAGTTCACCAGTCTCTGTGTTCAGCTCGAATACTCTTACACCGGGGTACGTTGGAGTTAGTTGACCTGATGATGTAACCGTTACGAAGTGTGTTCTGGAGCCTGTTCTAGTACTGATGTAGAGTATGTACTGGTCTCTGTGTATGTGACCGGAAATAACGGCTGTAACATTGTAGTCTTCTATTAACTTCAGAACGTACCTGAACGCTGTCATGTTGCCGCTCCAGTAGGAACTCACAGGGGTTTCAACTCCAGGAGCATATGGCTTTAACGTTTTTTCGTCGTCGTAGCTGGATTCAACAACGCATGGTTGCGCACAGAAGAACATAGGGTAGTGTGTAATGATGATCTTGTGGGGGAGGTAACTGTAGTTCATCAGTGCTTTCTCGAGGAAGACTATCTCATCCCAGGTTATGATGTTGTTCGTAGCAAGGTAGGGGTTTGTGTAAACCCCAATCAGCAGTAGCTTGTTATCAATTACGCGTACCCATCTTGTAGGACCAATGTAGGAAGCGTACCGTGAACCCGGGTGATCGTGGTTTCCAGGTACACTAAAGACTGGGTACTTGTAGAGCATCATGAGCCGGTAAGCTTGAGCCATTTTAGCGTAGTACTCGCTATCCACGTCCTGTATGTCGCCCGCCCATAGTATCAGATCGGGGTTTAGTGCGCTCGCAATTACAGCTGCTGAGTACCTCCACAGGTCCGGTTTACCAACAACTCCGAAGTGAATATCCGTCATTACCACTACTCTGAGTTTTTCCGGAAGAGATTCCATGATCCAGATGGACCTGGGAACGACTAGTTCACGGGATCCTACGAGAACGAGGTCGTATAATCCCTCCTCCACGTTAACTGGAATACACAACTCTAGTTCAACCCCGTTCTTTCTGCTAATTCTCACTGTGTAGTTTAGCAACTTTGATGCATCATCCACGTAGTCTACTCTCCAGATGTAGCCAACCGAGAACTCTTCGTTAGCGTACTCTTCGCGGAGCACTAGGAGTTCACAACTCCCGGGCTTTATTACCAGAGGAGCCCCAGGACCAGCGTTATCTACGGGTAGAGCTACCGCTATATCCAGGTAGTGAGGAATGGGTTGAAGCTTCTGAAGTGAAGTTTGAACGTCGGATTGCAACAATAGCGGTATTGGTAGTAGTGCTACTATTATCGTGATAGTCAAAACCTTGGAGATAACCTGTGACATGGTTTGTTACCCTGCGTTTTCTACTAAGTATGTACTCGAAGAATTTATACTTTTATCAGTTCTCGTTTATTAAGTAAGCACTCGGAAGATTATGGCGAGCAGTTGCTGGTTAACGTGTGATTGAGTATGTCTACGAGAAGGAGGGGTTTTTTCCACGAGCGGGATCTCGTTAGACGCTTCTGGGAACATGGTTTTGCTGTTATCAGAGCTCCAGCTAGTGGTAGTAGAGTGAAGCATGTTGTATACCCAGACATTGTAGCATTGTACAAGGGTAAAGTGATTATCGCCGAGGTTAAGTCCATGAGCAAGCCTAGAACAATCTACATCGAGAAATCGAGAGTTGAAAAACTGCAGGAATTCGCATCTAGAGCTAGTGGTGAGGCTTTCATTGCTGTGAAGATCGTGGGTGCAGGTGAGTGGTTCTTTGTTCCAATAGATAGGCTCATAGATGCTGGAAGCACTTACAAGATAACACCAGAGATCCTGCAGAATAGCATTAAGCTTGAAGCACTAGTATCCATAGTTAAGGGTGTAAGAAGGCTAACAGAGTTTCCCGAGAGAAAACAGTAGAAAATCCGCTTATGGCTTGCTGTGATCTACTAGTATTGAATTGTAGCTTTAGTCTTGGTCAAAAACGTGTTCATTAGAGTAGTCGGTGCTATATTACCTCTAATCTGAACTGTGCTCCGGACTTCTCACAGAGCTTTCTGAACCTGCTTATTTTTCTTCTGTATGTTCTAAGGAGGTCTTTTCTCAAAACAACAATGATCCCGTCTTCGTTTACTTTAACATCGGAATCTGGAATAGCGTTTCTAATTTTCTCAGCAAGCTCTTGCCACGCTGGATGACGAGGTCTAAGCTTTTTAACCGGGACTACGGCTGTTTGCTCACCGAAGGTGTATATCTCGTACTCGAGCTCGCCTGTCAAGAAGTCTCTTACTTCGACTACGGGTCTTGAGAGTTCAGCCTCCTTTAAACCTGTTGGTAATTTAACAGTCATTCTCAACTCGTAGACTTTCTCGATTCTTCCGTTCCTTATGAATATCACTGTATCGATTATGGAAGGTATCATTCCCAGGTCTACTCGTCCTATGAACCTCTGTACGGCGTCTATTGGGCTCGTTGCGTGGACGACACCTATCATGCCTATACCAGCGAGTCTTAGGTCAGCGTACAGCTTGAAGTCCTCGTCTGTTCTCATCTCGTCGAAGACCGTGTAGTCTGGTCTTGAAAGTAATAGTATGTCGTGTAGTTCACCAATGCTTGCGTAGTGCTTGCTGTACTGTGTTATCTCTTCTGGTAGGATCATGTCTCTTGGTGATTCGATCGTTTTAACGACTTTGCCCATTCTCATGTAGTACTCAGCTAAGGCTTGCGCAAAGGTGGTTTTACCCATGCCTGGAGCACCAGCTATTAGAATGCCCTCTGCTCTCTCGTTCAACCTCTTGATCAGCTCCAACGGTAGGTTGTAATCCTCTAGCTTAAGTCTTTTAACTGGTCTAACAGCTGTTATCTCCCAGCCATCACTTAAAGGTGGTTTCACGATGATTACTCTGTACTCTCCTAGCTGAACTATGGTTGACCCTGCTCTGTCTATTTCTATGAACGCGTCGCTTCTTCTACGCGCTTCCTCTATGATCTCATTAGCCATTCTCTCGATGTCTCCTCTAGTGAGCTTTTTATCAGCAAGCCTAATGTACCTCCAGTCACCCGGTTTACCCACCTTGGCCAAGGGAGCAGAGTTTTCCTTGAGATGAACACTCATTGTGTTTTCATCGAAGTACTTCTCAAACTCTAGTTTGCTTTTACTCTCTTTGATGGTTAAGAGCACGGGTATGCCCATGGTTTTGCACACCTCGTAGTTGACTCTATCACCGGCTACTACTACTCCCCCCGTTGCATAGGCTAGGTCTCTTACAGCCGCGTTCACCTCAATGATAGCTAAATTGTGGTTCTCTGGGAAGGAGATTCTAGTTTTCTCACCCGCGTACTCGAGCAGCATTTTTCCTTTCTCGTGGAG
Organism: Desulfurococcaceae archaeon; assembly: GCA_038816475.1. Taxonomy (GTDB): domain Archaea; phylum Thermoproteota; class Thermoprotei_A; order Sulfolobales; family Desulfurococcaceae; genus UBA285. The sequence continues at coordinate 9,682 of JAWBAI010000008.1, read as the reverse complement.
TTCTCTCAGCTTTTTCAGTTCTTCTAATCCAGCGTAACCCACCGCTAGTCCTTGATGTGCCATTTGCTCGAGCATTGCCACAATTGCTCTATGTACGACTACTCTACCCACTACAGTACCTTCTTCCACGAGCTTGCTTACTGATCCTTGCACTATAGCTGAGAAGTCGGGAATGTAGATCTGCTCTCCTGCTATTTTCAAGAAGAACACCACATGGTTTTAGAAAAAGATAAGGTCTCTTTTAAAGACGAAGTTTTAGTATCCTTGATCTACATCAACTTCCTCGAGCTTTTCTCCAGGAACATATCGATGTAGTCCTTGATGCGTGGTCCTTCAACTATCTCTAGTTTATAGCTTACTTTAGCAACTGGTTTATTTAGTCTTATTAGCCTGGTTATGTCGGATGGTGTTGCTAAAACAACTGTGTCTGCTGGTATTCTGTTCAAGAATTCTTCAAGCTCTCTGAGTTGCTCAAGCCTATACCCTGTGCTTGGAACTACGGAACCCATATGGGGGTACTCAGTGTATATCCTCCTGAAGAACTCTGTAGCATAGGGTCTCGGGTCTACGATCTCCGCATTGTACTTGCGTGCAGCTACGTAGCCGGCAGCGTAGGGTAAACCACCGTGTGTTACTGTAGGTGAATCCTCGACTACAACAACTCTTTTACCTTCCACGAGTTCTGGTTTGTCAATGTACACCACACTAGCTGCAACTGAAATGTGCGCTTTGGGATTTCTCAATGCAATGTTCTTTTTTATCTCCTCGATGGCTCCGGGCTTCGCTTGATCGGCTTTGTTTATGATAACAGCGTCAGCTCTTCTGAGATTGATCTCGCCTGGATATGATCTAGTCTCTATGCCTGGTCTCATTGCATCAGCAACAACTACCGAGAAGTCAGGTCTGTAGAATGGCCAGTCGTTGTTTCCTCCATCCCAGAGTATAACGTTGTTCTCGCGTTCAACGATCTGCAGAATCCTTCCGTAGTCTACTCCCGCGTAGACGCTGAAACCTTCTCTCAAATACGGTTCGTACTCTTCCCTTTCTTCGATTGTCACATCGTATGCGTCCAAGTCCTCCAGCTTGTGAAACACCTGGATAGCCTGCTTTTCGAGATCACCGTAGGGCATGGGATGTCTTACTATGCCCACTCTTAATCCACGTCTTCTCAACTCTTGCGCTACTTCCCTGGAAACAGTGCTCTTGCCAACGCCGGTTTTAACACCTAGAACGGCGATAACAGGCTTAGACGCCTCGATCATTGTTTCGTTGGGACCTATTATCCTAAAGGACAACCCCAGGGCTACCAGCCTTGATAGAATGTGGCCTAGCTCATCGTAGGTTAAATCACTGTAAGCTAACACTGCTTCTTCAACAGCGTACTGTTTCACTATTTCATCCACAATCTCCAGGCTTACTATTGGTATTCCATCAGGGTAGTAAGGTCCTGCGAGGCTTGGTGGATACCTTCTTCCGGATACACCTGGAATTTGAGTTTGCAGGAAAGCTACTACTCGGTACTCTGGGTTGTTCCTGAACACAACGTTGAAGTTGTGAAAGTCTCTCCCACTAGCACCTACGATAACAACCTTCTTCATTCAATCACACCTCTGCTCGGTAACTAGTGAGTAAACTAGATTATCGATCAGGCAGATGCCAGTTACATACTTGTATAGATCATTTGTACAGGTATATATATCAATCAGCGTAGCATCCTCAGCATTGACGAGGATTTCGCCGGATCAATTAGTGCAAAGGGTAGGAGGTATGCAATGAAATCAAATGAGCATTCTTGAGAAAAAAAACGATAGTGATGCTCTCTACGTTGCTAACCATAAACACGTGTGGTTATGCTTAGAGTTTTATGTTGTTTAGCTTCTCGATTATAGTGGTTAATCTCTCTAGCATCAGCTTTCTCTCGATGCTGGCTACTAGTCTTCTAGTTGGAATTACTGCGTCTGGGTTAACGCTAATACTGTCTATTCCTTCTCTTACCAGGAACTCCACTATCTCTGGGTATACACTTGGAGCTTGTCCACAAATGCTGACTGTAGCACCCTTCTTGTGAGCACCTCTTATTATCATGCTGATAGCTTTTAGCACTGCTGGATCTCTCTCGTCAAAGTATCCCATGGCTGCTAGTATGTTGCTGTCTCTGTCGGCTCCGAGAACAAGCTGTGTTAAGTCATTGCTACCTATACTAAAGCCGTCTACGAGCTCCGCGAACTCCTCTGCGAGTAGTGCAACACTGGGAACTTCCGCCATTATCCAGACCTTGAAGTCCTTGCTACGCCTTAGTCCCTCTTCCTCCATGATCTTGAGTATGCGTTGAACCTCCCATGTTGTTCTGACGAATGGAAGCATTACCCAGACGTTTGTTAAGCCAAACTCCTCTCTGACCTTTCTTATAGCTTTAACTTCTAGCCTGAATCCTGGTTCATAGCCTGGGTGTATGTACCTTGATACTCCTCTCCATCCTATCATCGGGTTTCTCTCATCCGGCTCGTACTTCTCTCCTCCTTTTAGCCCCCTGTACTCGTTTGTTTTGAAATCGCTGAATCTCACAACAACAGGTCTTGGATACACGGCCTGAGCTACTCTAGCTATTCCCTCTGCTAGCTTGTTCACGAAGAGATCGGGTTGACCGGTCTCGTACAAGTACATTGGGTGGTATCCTACCCAATCCGATATTATGAACTCTATTCTCATTAGTCCTATACCATCGAACGGTAGATCCTTGTACTTCTCGATGGCATCCGGTTCACCAAGGTTCATGTATATCTTGGTAGCTGTAACAGGGTATAGTGGTAGAAGCTGCTCTGGGCTAATACCAACTGCAGCTACAACTCCGCTCGGTGCTGGGATGGATACTTCCACTTTGGGCTTAACAAGGTCTTCTACGTATCCCTCGTAAACTATGCCTTTGCTAGCATCAACGGTGATCTCCGTTCCCGTCTGTATAACCTTCGTAGCACTCCCCGTTCCCACAATGCATGGTATACCAAGCTCTCTGCTAACAATAGCTGCGTGGCTTGTCATTCCACCTTCATCTGTTACTATAGCTGCTGCTTTCTTCATTAATGGAACCCAGTCAGGGTCGGTCATCTTTGTTATTAGTATATCCCCTTCCTTGAACTCCATGGCTTCGGGGCTCTTGGGGTTGAATATAACTCGTGCAACACCAGCTGCGACGCCTGGGCTTGCCGGTAAACCTCTGACTAGTACCTTAGCCTCTGATAGCCTTACAGCTCTTCTCGAAGTAGCTACAGCTACTTTGGCTTCCTTGGTTTCTATCTCCTTGGCTTTTTTAACGCTCCAGACTGTTTCGGGTCTTGCTTGAACTATGAAAACGTTCTGCGGAAATGGTAGATCGTAGTCTATAGCCCATTCGATATCCATGTGCCTACCGTAGTGCCTGTATATTAGCTCACCAAGCTCAGCGAGTCTTTTCACCTCTTCATCGGTTAGTGCTGGCGCATCGGGTTTTGCTATCTTTGCTAATGGTGTTGTAACCTGTACCTCTTCTTCACTGACCCATGTTTGCTTCTCGTCATCCCACTTCAGGTGAACATTTTTACCTATGCTGGGTTCAAAGGTTATCATGTAGGTCTTACTGTTCACTCTTCTCTCAACGATCTTCATTGATCCTCTTTCAACAACGTACTCATCTGGGATAACCTTGCCTCCAACAACCGATTCACCTAGACCCCAGCTTCCCTCTATTACGATTACGTTTTCATCGCCTGTTACCGGATGTAGAGTGAACATTACTCCGGCTGCTCTACTATTGACCATTTTCTGTACGGTTACGCTCATGAATGTTCTCTCGTGCGGTATCCCCTGAGCTACTCTGTAGAATGTTGCTCTCGCTGTGAACAAGCTTGCCCAGCACTTCTTAACGTGTTCTACAACTTTGTCAGCACCGTACACGTTCAGGTACGTATCTTGCTGACCTGCAAAGCTTGCTTCTGGTAGGTCCTCTGCTGTTGCACTACTTCTAACAGCTACTCTCAGGTTACTCGGATCCATGTTTAGTCTTCTAGCTAGCTCATTGTAGTGTTTCTTTATATCCTCCTCGATCTCCGGTGGCATAGGTTCCGCCAGTATCATTTCTCTTATCTTCCTGGTGGTTTCCTCGAGTTCTTTCGTGTTGTTGACATCAAGTTTTCGGAGCATATCGTATATCTTTTCACCAAGACCTGTCCTCTCGAGGAAGTACTTGAACGCGTATGCTGTTACAGCGAAACCAGGTGGTACTGGTATTCCTGCAGCTATCATTTCACCGAGGTTCGCGTTTTTGCCACCTACCAGAGGTGTATCCTCTTTTCTAACTTCTTCAAGCCAGAGAACAAACCTGTTTTCCTTGGGGGTTTCACTCATTTCTTTGAAACACCCGTATACACACTCAGTTTCATGAGTATACTTTGAAAGGTTTATAAAAATGCGTATTGACAGGGTGGCATGTATTCTTTACTAGAACATGATCTTGTGTTATTTCTGTGGGACTACTAGGGTTTCTTCACGATTCTACGTTGCTTTGCTCTTTCAATAGCTCCTCTTAAAACCACGTAGTAGTACCATGCACTTCTTTTCAGCTTTTCTGCTCGAGGTGTTTCCAATATTTCCTTCAATCCCCGTGTTTTCCTGAGTAAGGTCTTGCAACCCTCGTCTTTGAACTCTAGTAGTGCTGAAGCTATTACCGAGTGCAATGTAGCCTCATCCAGGAGTTTACTCTTTAAGTATGCTTCGTTCTTCTCGTAGAACGCAGTTGTGTATGATGCGTTCACGAACTCTGCTGATGCGATCATGAGTTTTAACTGCTTTATGTTCGTTGATATACCCTCTATTATGTACTCGCTCAGCGCCTTCTCTAGTCTACGTAGAGCAACGAATCTGTCCGGTCCCCACACTATTAGCTTTGATATCAGTGGATCGTACCTGTCGGTTACAATGGATCCCTCGGTTACTCCGGTATCCACCCTTATTCCCGGTCCAACTGGTTCCACGTACCTTGTAATTCTACCAGGTGAGGGTTCACCTGTTAATGGGTTTTCAGCGTATATTCTTACTTCTATCGCATGTCCACGCCTTGTGATGTCACTTTGACGCAGGTCAAGTACACCGTAAAGGGCTACTTCAATTTGCTTCTTAACAATGTCGATTCCGGTTATCATCTCGGTAACTGGGTGTTCCACTTGTATTCTAGTGTTTATCTCCATGAAGTAGAACTCTCTTCTATCCACGTCGAACACGAACTCTACTGTTCCAGCATTTACGTATCTTAACCCGGATGCCAATGCAACAGCGTACTCGTGAACTTTCCCCCGTTCATCAGGATTAAGCGATGGGCTTGGAGCTTCCTCGACGATCTTCTGGAACTTCCTCTGAATACTACACTCTCTCTCAAATAAGTGAACAACCGTGGAACCATCTCCTATCACTTGCACTTCGATGTGCTTTGCTTTAACTATGTAGGGTTCAACGAAAAGCCTAGGGTCCTTGAACGCTCTCTCTGCTTCTTTTCTTGCTACTTCGAATGCTGTTTCTACGTCTTTCTCTCTCCATACTACTCTACTTCCTCTGCCGCCTCCGCCACCAGCTGCTTTTATTATTACCGGGTAGCCGTGAACACGTGCAAACCCTACTACGTCTTCGGGCTTCGAAGCCTCGGTCCATGGAAGAGTTGGTATTCCCATCTTCTCAGCGTATACTTTCGCTGCTGTTTTATCACCAGCCATTCCTATTATCTGCGGTGATGGACCCACGAAAACCAAGCCCTTTCTTAAAACCTCCCCAGCGAACTCGGGGTTTTCGCTTAGGAACCCGTAACCGGGGTGTACAGCGTCAGCACCCATTTCCACTGCTACATCAACTATATCCTTTATGTCAAGGTAGCTTGAAACCTCTCTATCCTCGAACATAAATCTTCTGTGAAGCGAGTATACATCCTCCTTCGTGTAAATACCCAGAGGTGTGAGCCCCATTTCACTAACGGTCTTAGCAATCCTGATTGCTATTTCTCCTCTGTTGGCTATTAGCACTCTGTAGGGCATTTAATCAGCCTTATGAGGCGTAAGCATCCACTGTAACACATAGATCCAGGACTTAGAATTTAAACTTCAAACTAAAAGCTAACTTGGGTTTACGGAGCATAGCCTGCTAATCGGATTCCTTCTCCAGGTTTTTAACTAGGTTAATGTATATTTCTACTGTTCTTCTGAGATCCTCGAGCTCAATGTACTCATCTACCTTGTGTGCTACTTCGACTTTACCTGGACCGTAGGCTACTGCTGGTATTCCATGCGCAGTGTAGTACTTTAGGTCTAATCCTCCTACGCAGATTGTTGTACGTGGTGATACACCTGTTACCTGCGTTATTGTTTTAACAAGTGTTTTTACAATTGGATAGTCCTCGGGTGTATACGCGGGGTCGGATTTACTGAGGACATCTACTGATACCTTGATACCTGTTTCATGTGATATCCTCTCGGCTATACTCATTATCTCGGCTACGACGTTGTCGGCTTTCTCCTCCACCACCAGTCTTCTATCAATACTGAAACCAACAAACCCTGGAACCACGTTAACAGCTCCAGGTGACACGAGAAGACCCCCAGGGTTTATCGAGGGTTTTGACGCTTCAGGGTGCTCGTATTTGTACGAGCTTATCCTATTCGCGAGAAGAACTCTGTACTCTTCAATGAATCTTCTGGCGAACACTAGCATTTTTTCGAATGCATTATCGCCGAGCCACAGTGTAGATCCGTGTGCTTGCTTACCGTGCACTTTCACAAGGCACCACACGTTGCCCCTGTGTCCTACGTAGATGTTGTTTAACCCTGAGGGTTCAGCGATTACAACCCAGTTTGGTCTACTACCAAGCTCGTTGACAAGGTATCCTGTTCCCGTAGTTCCACCTATTTCCTCGTCGGGAACAAAGGCTGCTTCCAATACTATACCTGGTTCCCTTGTCTGCGCGAAGTAAACCAGTGTTGCAATGATCGCTGCTATACCACCCTTCATGTCGCTTGAACCTCTGCCGAAGAGCTTACCATTCGTGATCGTTGGTTCGAAGGGTGGTTTACTCCAGCCTTCTCCGGCTGGAACCACGTCGTAGTGGCCATTGAACTGTAGAACTCTCTCACCATACCCCACTCTAGCTAGGAGTATGTACCTGGGTTTATCCGGATTAAACTGTTGAGCTAGGTGCTTACGGGTGTACTCGTCTGGTACACGGTGTACTGTGACATGAACACCGTGCTTTGCTAGGACTTCACTATAGTAGTTAACAATTTCCTCGTACTGTTCTCCTAGAACAGTTTTGTACTTTATGCTCTCGGATAGCACTTCAACAGCTAACTTATAAGCTTCCTCGAGCTTCAAAGTACCACCTGAGAAAACCATGTTGAGAAAGAAGGAACAAAAACTACAGTGGTGACAAAGTATTTGGCTACTAGGTGCTACTCTATTTTCTCAACATGTATTATTTGAACAGGGCAGGCGTTCGCTGCATCCTGTACGCAGGAAGCTAGCTCCTCTGGTACTATGCCAACAGCTATGTTGTCTCCTTCCCGGTACTTTGGTGTTATCTGAGATTTGTTGTCATCCAGGTTCATTTCGAACACGTCTGGACATATAGAGACACAAACCATGTCGGATATACAGTTCTCCCTGGGGTCTATTCTAACTCTGTACTTCGCCATACCGCTTGCACCATTAGATCCTAAGACCGCTGGGTATATAAGCATTGCATCAATGAAGGAGTACTCAGCTATGCGGGGCCTCTCTCATCCTGTCGAGTCCCATAGGTTCCTCATCACGGGTGCTCAAGGTTTAAATCGACTTTTCAAAAAATAAGCTTTGCTACTTTAACCCTTGTTTTTCCTAGTTATTTGAAATCACGTTTTTCACTCTTCTGGATATAGCTAGCGTAGTCAGGGTTAACCCGAGGATCATTACTATTATAGCTAGTGATAAAGCGAAGAACAGTGGAATAATGCTCACTGTGGGATTCTGGTAAAAGCTTACACCTCGTATGGTGTACGTGGTATTGATCGCGTTCGACATTGAGAAGAGCGCGCACCTGATTGTTCCTCCCTTTAAGTAGGATGTTGCTCTGTAGCTCAGGATGCTTGCACCATTCATTTGAACAAGGGGTATTGTAAACGCTCTTACGTGGATTGGATCTTCTATCTTCACGGACACTAGGGTGTTTTCTTGGAACGTTTCACCTGGACACAGGTACAAGTACCTGTAGAACTCGAAGAGTAGTGTGAGGTTCGCTAAGCCTTGGGTTGTTACGTTTTTAACATCGTAGGGTCCTATTAACTCGCCGGTTTTCTCATAGGTTCGAACAGTGAACCCGTACCCGTATCCTAGGTCAATGTAGTAGAGTGTTGAAACAAGAGCAAGTACGGATAACACCGATAAAACCACGAACAGAATAAGCACGTGTAGTGAAGGGATTTTCTTTACCTTTATGTAGCATGTAAGCTCTGCTAAGATAACGACAGCTGTTACCACGAGCACGTAGAAGTTAACTCCGCTGTACTCCACCTTCGCGTAACTAGAGCTGGATTTACTAATACCGATTCCTCCAACTACTAGACCCGTATAAGATACCTGAGTAATTTCATTGGTCTCCAAGTTGTATATTGTAACGATTCTACTGGATTTAGGGTAATAAAAGCCTATGGATCTCGTCTCATCAAGTGGATAATACCATTCGTACTTCACTGATAAGTCGGTAGCAATTACATATGCTGATAAAATCACGATAGCTAGAATCATGATCAATACTATAAGGGATCTAGGGTCTAAGCTTATAATAAACCTGCTCATGAATCCCCCTGCTTTACAGAAAAGGAAAGAGGTAAATAAGTTTAAAAAATCGGGTTAAAACTCTTACTTTCGCTTTCTGATCTCGATGAAGGATAGTGATGATAGTGCTATAGCTACTATTACTAGTACTAATGTAGCAATACTTATGTTCATCGTTGTACTGGCTGTGTCTTTTGCTTCGCTTGAGGTTGAAATTGCAATGTCAACTTTACTGTCTACTGCTGAGATGCTCTCGGCTACTTCTTCTCTTAGATCCTCTATCGATCTGACTGCGCTGGTTAAGCCTTTTTCTAAGGACTCTGTTTTGTTCATAAAGAGTTCTTCAATGTAATCTAGTCTTACCTCATGTACGTTGAGAGTAGCCTGAATCGTAGTGTTTAAGTCTGATATTAATCCACCTATGTACTTTCTAAGCTCCTTGTCTGTTGCATCTATGAGAGCTGATAGTCTATTGGATTCGTTTTTAACGTAAGCTTCCAGCTGGTCTGTTCTCGCTGTTAGTAAGTCTGTAAGTTCCTTGGCTCTACTGTTGATCATGCTCACTAGCTCTGTTCTCGTAGCATTAACTAGGCTTCTTAGATCCGAGGTTTCGTTTACTAATCTTTCTTCTAGCCTAACTATTGCTGAGCTCAAGGTTGTGTTTACAGTACTTATCATAGTTGTTAGATTACTGGTGCTGTTAGCTATCAATTCTATTAACGATGATTCGAGATCATTTATTCTCGTTGTGAGTGTTGTCTTTGTGTCGTTGATTAATGCTTCAATACCGTTGAACCCGCTGATCACGGTTGCCTCAAGGTCTTTGATGCTCACTAGCAGCGTTTCATTAACCTCCTGGATC
>JAWBAI010000007.1:0-74141 GCA_038816475.1 Desulfurococcaceae archaeon | reverse complement strand
CTCAAGGGTACTATGTTGATTTCTCACCAATCATAAAAAGTGTTAACGAGGCGAAGAGGGTATCACCGCTTTACCTAGACATGGTTGAAGATGCTGTAGTACTGTACGACAGAGAGGACTTCTTCACAAACGTTTTGAACAATCTTAGAGAGAAACTTAGAGAACTTGGAGCAGAGAGAGTAAGGTATGGTAGAAAATGGTACTGGAGACTTAAAAAAGACTACAGGTTCGGTGAGGTAATAGAGCTGTGAACAACGTATCCATGGCGCGATCCTACCTAAGACAAGCTGAGGAGAGAATTCGACACGCGAAGGAGGCACTTGAAGAAGGCAATTATCCGTACGTAGTTAGGCAATGCCAAGAATCGGTTGAACTACTTCTTAAAGCAGCACTAAGATTAGTTGGTGTCGAAACGCCGAAATGGCACGATGTAGGACCCGTTCTCAAAAAAGAAGCGCAGAGGTTTCCCGAGTGGTTTCAAGCCGAGATACCAGAATTAGCACGCATATCGAGGAAACTACGCAGAGAAAGAGAACTCTCTATGTATGGGGATGAGGAAAGCGGTATTCCACCAGACGAGCTCTATGACAGGTTTGACGCGGAAGAAGCTCTCAACTACGCGTTAAAGGTTTACAGCGTAGTTCTTAAGCTGATCCAGCAGTACAAGACCTAAATTACATTCGCTTACTCTAGAGATCTAAACTCTGACTTCCGAAGCTATCTGCTGACTTAGGGAGAATATTTCTTAACAACTGTGCAGGTAGTACACGTTGAAATACAGTATAATCCGTTGAATCATTCTACCTGGTTTCATAACATGTTTTCAAGCCTATAATTTCAATCAGAGAGGTTCTTTTAGTTTAGTACGTAGAATGAATTAATCGATCCATGGCTTTAGGTTCGATCGCATCGAAGCGCTTTCGATGCCTCTCTCATCTTTAGGACCTGTAAAGGTCGTGAAGAGGATCGGAACTGAAGTAGATACGAACGGCCGAGTCCCGACGTTAACGTTGCGGATAGCGCATGGCTCCCCGTAGATGGTTCAGCACGGGCGCGAATTCGTGTTATACGTCGTCATTGACTCATCTCTGTTCCCATGCACTAGTCTTGAAACCTCATCACCCTCTTGAGGTTCAGGAAAGTCGCTGAACTCCCACGTCTTTAGATACCGTTTCCCGCTCTAGGTTTTTGTAGGTTTTCCTAGGGCGGGTTGTGCCTCTTGCCCCGCTGTTCACGGCGGCTACTAGCCACTCTACGCGGGGGTCATGAGCACCCTTCGAGCCCAACGGCACAGGGCTCACATCTAGTTTTAGAGCTATGTTCCACGCTCCTATTACGTCTCTGTCGTGGGTGAAACCGCACTTCGTGCACTTCACGAACCTAGGGCTCCAGCTTCTCCTCTGGGCATTGCCCGTCATGAGAGTTAGGCTGGAGCCGCACACGGGGCACATTCTGGATGTACCTCTCGGGTCTACGAGCTCTACTCTTACATCATGCTCTAGTGCTTTCTCTACTACCTGCTTCTGGATGCCTCTGATGGCTGATTGCTTAAGCCTATGTGCATTCAGAGACTTCAACCCGTTCTTCTCTAATGCTCTATCCTGAAACCTCTTGGGAAGCTTCTCCAGAACAACAATAGCGTTCTCCACAATAGCTACCTTAACCACGAAGGATGCAACCTTATTTCTCAAATCCTTCTTAACGTCTGCTTCTCTCAGCTTCCTCATAGCTTTCCTAAGGACTCTCGAGTTGTTTCCATGCTTTTCCTGAATGGCTCTCCTCCTGTAGGCGTAGCCCAGGACAATCCTGCTGTGGTTGGTTACAACTGTTACTGCTTTATTGTCGGGAAGTATGAAGAGCGTTACGTTGTTCTCATTAACATCCACACCGATAACCTTGCTGTAGCTTGCTCTGGTCTCCACGCTCTTGGAGAACACTACGTAGAGCTTGAGCTTTCCGTTCTCAAGCTTCCACCTGCAGGTGCTTCTGAGAACCCATCCAGTATTGTAGTACCTGTAGAACTGCTTGTGGAGTAGCAACGGTACTTTAACCCATCCTCTATGAGTGGCTATTGAAACTCCCTGTAGAGTAAGCTTCCACATCTGGTTATCACAGCCAACACTCCACCGCTTAACCTCTGGCTTCTCCGTGTAAGCAAGACCTTTCTTCTTCAGCTTGAGGAAAGACTTCAACCTGGTGGATGCATCGCGTATTGCTTCATGAATGTAGTGCGATGGTAGCTCCGGATGCTTCTCCCTGAAGTACCTGTAGAGTTCTTTCTTTGCTTTCACCCATGAGGTTAGACCTTTAGAGTACATATAGTCCAGTGCTTCTCTAAGTATCTCCCCGTAGGCTTCGTAGACGTAGCTGAGAATGGTGTGCTTTCTCTTAGTGAGATCTGGTGATACCAGTACAACGGTTCTCTCAAGGTTCTCTGGTTGATTCTTCAACACACTTCACCAGCTTCTCGTACTTGTAGCTTCTCTCACCGTATATCCTCGCCGCAAATGACGTTACTACTTCGACCATGTCCTCCACGAGTTCTTGCACGTAGTCCTTCGGCTCCTCCTGGAAGAAAGCTACCACATTTACACCGTAAGCTTTGAACAGCTCCTGTAGGTATGTGAAGCCGAACCTTGTTAGCCTGTCCCTGTAGGCAACAACCAGGACGTCGAACTCATGCTTCTTAGCCATATCAAGAACCTTCCTCAGTCCTCTCCTATCCTCGTTCAAACCGCTGGCAACATCTGTTACTACTGCTACGAGCTTCCAACCCTTTTGCTCAACGTACTTCTTCAACGCCTCCACCTGGTTCTCGAGCTCCCTCTTCTGGCTGGAACCACTCACACGTCCATACACAACTGCTCTGAGGAGCTTAACCTCCTTGAACTCTTCAACTGGTTGACCGAGAAGTCTCTTAACCTCGCTCTCAGGAATCCTCCACCTACCATAGACGTTGACAGCCTTGATCCTTCCTTCCTTAATCCACCTCCTAAGAGTTCTATTGGTTACTCCGAGAATCCCGCAGACCTCCCTAGTAGAGTAGTACCTCTCCAAACAACCTACACCAACATAAAAAATCCTACAAAAACCTATATAAACCTAACACATCATAACAGTTGCACACCCTGGATGAGCTTCGTTGAGGTCCTAGACCCTCATTAATCGGTATCACAAACGTATGACCAGAAGAGCTCGTAACCACTTCTGCTCACACCGATGGCTGTAAATAAATGTGAAGCTTGAAATGAACGTGCAAGGAGGCTCTCTGGAGTGAAAAAGCGCATATAACTGTGATGCACTATAATATATGTATCGAGGGGTAGAGATTATGCCCGAGAAGCCAACAGCAGCTTTTGTACTATCACTAATAGGAGGTGTACTCGTAATACTATCCAGTATTCTCGTAATCGTTGCGGGTGGGTTAGTAGGAGAAATACTACCAGTAGTTGGTGGAGTAGTTGCAACAGTAGGAGTTGTTGGATTATTCCTCGGTGTATTGATGATTGTTGGTGCAATTATGATAAACACCGGTGAACCTGGTAAGGTTAAAACAGGATCAATACTAGTACTTGTATTCTCGATACTAAGCCTGTTCATCTCAGGAGGCGGATTCCTCATAGGATTCATTCTTGGATTAATAGGAGGTATACTTGGATTAACATGGGAACCTCCGCAAAAGCCAACGGCTCCTTCCACAACTCAACAACCATCCTTCTAGAATACTTTTTAAACCGTAAAATCATTTGAAATCATTTCTAAGTTGCACTTTTCGCCGTAGATCAACCCAGCTACTTAGCTACATATTCTTTAAGGGGTTCACGAGCACTGCTCGTGTTCAACAGTTTGAAGCTCATGCTCAAGTTAGAGTTGTATCCTGTGATCGCCCTTCGCATGTGAGCTTAGAAAAATCCTCAATAAGTAAGCGTATTTCCCGGGTTCTTCGCGCTGGTGTACTCACGTTCCCCAATAACGTGATGATGTTCGCGCAAGTCCCATGCTGAGTGAGCTTAGTTTATTTAGGTATAGCCTGGATATTAGTTCATTGATTAACAGCGCTGTTCAGCGTGATTAATCATGGAGAACAACGAATTTAGAATCCCTCTGGGTGTTGTTTGCTCAGAGGAGTTCTTGATTGGAGAAGAGCACATTGCTAAGCATGTGGGTAGTGGCAACGTAAGAGTGCTTTCTACACCTTCAATGATAGCTTTCATGGAGAGAACATCAATGAACTGTGTTCAAAGGTACCTTCCCGAGGGCTACACAACGGTTGGTGTTCTAGTGAACGTAAAGCACGTTAATCCAGCACCAGTTGGCTCAACGATCAGAGTAGAGTCTAGGATAGTTCTGCGTGAGGGTAGAAAGTTAGTATTCGAGGTAAAAGCGTACTACGGGGATTTACTAATAGGTGAAGGTGTTCACGAGAGATTCATAGTCAACACTGAGAAGTTCATTGATAAAGTCAAAAAACTACTTGAAAGCCGCGGTTCCAGGCAATCAGCATAACACTTCAGATAATAGAGCACCATAAACCAGGGTGTCAACGTAAGCGCGCATTCGAACCTTAAAAATTCAGCCTTGATCTAACCATGATGGTTAGCAGACATGAGCACGGACGCCCCGATCTTAGACTCCGGGAGACTTAGAACACACTTTCTTCTCAGAAGGAAGATCAGCCTGAAGTTCAGGAGAATTGACGATCCACTCGAGCACCTGAGCAACGTTAAGAACACCATTGAGAACAGAGATGTAGGCATATATGTTCACATACCCTACTGTAGATCCATATGCATGTTCTGCCCCTACTTTAGAGATGTACTAAGGAGTGAGCACGAGCTCGAGAAATACTTTAAAGCTCTGCTGAGGGAGCTTGAAATTTACGGTAAACACCTAGAGGATAAGAATCTTAGAGTTGTAGAAATACATGTGGGTGGTGGAACCCCAAGCCTTGTTCCTTCAAAGTTGTACAAGGAGCTCGTTAGCACACTAGCACGGTTTTTCAGCATTAAGTGCGGGTTAGGAATAGAGGTTAACCCGGAGGACTTCAGGGATTACAGGTACGTAGAAGAGCTCTACTCGGTTGGTGTTGACGAGGTCAGTATAGGTGTTCAGAGCTTCGATAGAAGAATCCTGAAGTCAATAGGCAGAAAGCACACACCCGAGGACAACGCTAAGGCTATTGAGAACAGCATCAGAGCGGGTTTCAAGTGGATTAACGTAGATGTAATGTTCCTTACTCCCAGTATTAAAGGCTATGTAGAACTTACTTTAGATGAGAAGTTGAAAGCGTTCAGAGAAGATCTTGAAAAGTCCTACGAGCTTGGTGTGCATCAAATAACATTCTATCCAACTGTAGTACCAAAGTACTCTCCTGGTTACAAACTCGCTGAGTACGAAAAGCTGAGTCAAGAACTAGAGCACATTGATACGTTTATTGATGAAGCCGTAGAGTTTGCTGAGAACAACAGCTTACACCTTGTAAGAGTATACTCTGCATCTAGGAAGCGCTATGAGTATGCTACAGTAAACCTGGAACTAGTGGGTCCTCTAATAGGTCTAGGTGCAGGTGCCTGGAGTAACACTGGTACGTACCAGTATATAAACGTACATAGCATACAAGAGTACGTTAGTTCAATTGGAGAAAAGAACGCATTGCCTGCTATTTACTCTCGGAAATTGAAATACACCTCAAGAGTATGGAGATTGTTCTTTGATCAACTGAGCGCTGTTGAGATATCGGAAGATTCGTTCAGGTTAATAGGTCTTAGAAAAATACCGTTCAAAGTGAAACTGCTATTGAAAGTTTTAGAGCTAAGTGGTATTGTTACGAAAGCAGGAGGAACCTACAGGTTAACTCGGCGAGGTATCAAGGAGGTATATAAATCCGTAATGAACTATGTTGTCGAAGTTCCCGTTAAAGCAACTGGAGTGCTCATGGAGATTTGTAAGCTGAGCATTTACCCAGGTAAAATTCTAATAAAGTAGTTCCTAGAACAACCAGTGCTATTTGGGGAACTATGATACTGCAACATTTTTTCTGGAGCTAGCCTAGAATCTAAACACGTAAGCAAAGCGTCCAAGTGTACTGTATTGCTTTAAGAGACTAAAGAGCACACTCCATGGATTTTTGCTTTCTGCACAATGCTCTCTACAAGCTCGAAGAACCTTCAAATTCAAGTATGACTATATGTCTCTAAGCCCCTAGGTTTTCATGTTAAGGCGATCGCAAAGCCTTCTGTAACTCTATCTTTCCTACTCGTGTTGGTGCATAGCGGTGGGTGTGTACATGGTTTATGTCCACAAACCCATTGCTCGGGTAGAAGCTGAGTCTTGCAGTTGCCGAGAAACTGTTACAGACCATTGATGATCCGAGCGTATCGTGGGTCCAAGTGAAACCGAAAATATAGAAGTGTTTTTGAGGCGCATTCCACAATATGGGTGTTGTGGTGAAAACTTCGACCAAGGTACTCCCCATGAAGAGAGCTACGATCAGGTTGTACGGTATAGTTCAAGGTGTTGGAATGAGGTACTTTGTTTACAGAGAAGCTAGAAGACTCGGTTTAAACGGGTATGTGAGAAACCTCAGCGATGGTTCTGTTGAAATAGTAGTTGAAGGTGATGAAAAGCTCATCGAGAACCTCGTAGAGACCATAAAAACACGGGGTCCGGGCCATGTTACCAATGTGAAAATAACGTATGAACCGCCACGAGGAGATCTGAAGGGGTTTAGAATAGTCTTCTAGACCTGTTAATTTTATCCCTCATCGAGCAGCTCACCTCTGGTTAACCATCTACCGGTTTTTACACCGGTTAATTCACCATCTCTTACCACGATGTATCCACGTAGAGTAACGTACTTTATTCTACCCTTTAACCTCCAGCCTAGGAACGGTGTAAGTTTGTGCTTGTACTCGAGCCATTTCTCTGTAACGGTGAACTCACTGCTCGGATCCACGATTACGAGGTCTCCGCTGGAACCGGGGATTATAGCACCCTTCCACGGGTAAAGCTTGAACAGCTTAGCAGGGTTCTCGGAGAGTAATCTTGGCAGAACGGTCAACGGAATGAGACCTCTAAGCGCTAAGTCTAGCATAATGGGGAAAAGCGTTTGAACACCCGGCATTCCTGCAGCTGCGTCCCAGATGCTTCTCAGCTTCTCCTCTGGTGCATGAGGTGCGTGGTCTGAGCCTATGGTATCAACTACCCCTCTCGCAGTAGCCTTCAGCAGCGTTTCCCTGTGAATCCCGCCACGTATAGGTGGGTTCACCTTGATCAATGAACCATACTTGTAGTAATCACTCTTCTCAAGCACCAGGTAGTGTGGACACGTTTCAGCTGTAATGTCTACACCGACCTCTCGGGCTTTGAGCACCGCTTCTAAGGCGTCAGCAGAAGATACATGAACAATGTGCACTTTTCCACCAGTGTACTTGGCTACAGTTGCTATCTTCGCAATACTGTAAACCTCTGCGAGCGGTGGTCTTGCTTGCTCGTGGAGAGCAGGGTCTTCGCCTAGCTTCTTTGCAACCTCGGTGAAGTATACTACTAGCGCGTGGTCCTCAGCGTGAAACATTATCCTGGTGTTTGTTTTTGCGGATTTAGAAAGAATCTCTACGAGTGCATGATCACTCGGTGGTGGTATATTACCGGTTGTTGGACCCATGAAAACCTTGAACCCGATAGCACCAGCGCTCAGAATGTCCTCGAACTCGTGCACGTTTCCATCGTGTAAAACCCCGAGAAGAGCGTAGTCAACGTAAGCCTTGGGTTCCAAAGCCTTAGCCTTGGAGATTAGCCTACTCGCTGAATCGACGGGAGGTATGGTGTTAGGATGCTCTATAACTGTGGTTACACCACCCTTAACAGCCGCCCTAGAACCATGTTCAAAGTCATCTTTGTACTCTAAGCCAGGTTCCCGCATGTGAACGTGCTCGTCTACAACCCCTGGGAAAACGTAGCATCCAGCCGCATCCACGACCTCCTCAACGCCACTGCTCGATAATCCTGCGCCTACCTCAGCTATAATACCGTTCAGTATCTTGATATCCCATCTGTATATACCATGTGATGTTACAACAAGCCCGTTCTTCACAAGTACGTTGCTCATAACTCACCACGCAGGCATGGAATCAATCATGCATTGAGAGGTAAATTAGCTTCTGCTCTGCTCGAGGATGCTTCTCGGGTTTGCAATCCATGTGAGCAGGCTTCCTTCAGTGGGCATAGCGTGCAGGCAGGTTCTTTAGGCTTACAGTACAAGTCTCCAACGTCCAGTAGCGCTGTGTTAACCATGATCAGCTCACCGGGCTCGGTGCAGGCTTCAAGGATTCTTTCAATGGCTTTAACGTCTAGATCCAACCCAACTAGTCTACTGAAGACTCTGCTGATGTTTGAATCAACGAAGGCATAGTGTTTTTTGCAAACACGAGCCAAGAGAACTCGAGCTACATATTCTCCTACACCTGGTAACTCCACAAGTTCACTGTAGCTACACGGAAGAACTCCTCGGTACTCCGATAGAATACGACACACGGTTTCTCTGAGTTTCCGGGCTCTCCAGGGTAAACCGATTTTCCTGAACAACGCTTCTACCTCCACGGAGTCAGCTTTACACAAGGACTCTGGAGTAGGGTACTTCTCCATAAACTCTATGAAAACTCTCTCAGCGACTGTTCTCCTGGTTCTAATCAGCATGGTTTCAGCTACGAGAATACCGTACCAGCCTATTTCCCCTCTCCACGGGAATCTGGCTCCGTGCTCCTTGAACCACTCCACCAGAGCACTGAGAGCTTTGCGCAGAGTACTATTACATTCGTAAGGCATCAGGTAATACACCATTGTGCATGGTTCTTGAGCTGAGGAATCGTTGCGTAGCGAACCCGGTTTGCTCAGAAACCCACCGTATCTTCACTGATCAGACCCAAAAGTCTTCATCAACGCATCTTCCCAGTTTAAACATGTAGTAGATGCAAGGTCTTAAACCTGCACTAGTATCCACGATGAGGTTTAACGAACCGAGCAAATTTAGCCTCTAGCAGGTACAGCATGCAGGTAATGTTTCTTGATCACGGGTGTTGTCCACTTACCCCGGAGAGCCCAGGGTATGATCGCTAAACCTGAAACCACGTTGCTGAGAGACATAGCTGTCCAAATACCTATTGTTCCCATATCCGTGTGGAACGCTAGGAGGTAACCTACTCCTAGCCTTAGAACCCAGAGCCTTATGATGCCTAGGATTGTTGGGTACAGCGTGTGACCAGATCCTCTGCCAATGGACATACCTATGAAGAATATTGCGAACGTGGGTAACGAGAATATGAAGATCGACACGAAGAGATCAGCCTCAACTACAACAGCTTCCAGATTCGTGAAAAGCTGTATGAAGAACATGCGTAGCACGTAGACAACGAGTGAACCCATTGAGGTGGCTACACCAATGTACAGTATAGCTCTCGAAGCAACTCTTCTAGCTCTACTCTCGAGTCCAGCACCAATAGCTTGTCCAATCATAGTTGCAACAGACATTGTGAAACCCCATAGTGCGGCATCCGCGAGATCCATTAGAATGAAGCCAATAGCTGCAGCGGCTGCCGCGTATGCTCCGAAAGAGTTTATCAATCGATGCTGAAACATGAAGGCTAGACTATTGCTCATCATCATGAGTGTTACAGGAGCACCTATTCTGATTGTTCTATGCAACCAGTCCTTGTCAATGCTTAGTGTTAACCTGGGTGTTAATACAGCGTATCTTTTACGGATTACTCTAAGTAGTAGAACTAAGCCTGTAAGCCTCGAGAGCACGGTAGCTAGTGCAGCACCAGCTACACCCATCGAAGGAATGATCTCAACATTCCTGATCCTTACACCGAATATCATTAGAGGGTCTAGAACAATGTTCATCATAGCGGAGATAACCCCTATTCTCGATGGTGTTCTAGTATCGCCAATGGACTGGAAAATGGAGGAATAGCTGATAGTGAAAGCTGCTATGAAGAGATCAAAAGTAACAATGGCCGAGTATACCATTACGTAGCTGTAGATCTCTGGTGGGACATTTATCAGGTACCTGAACATCCATGGTCTGAGCAAGTAGAAAAGTGTAGCTGCAGCAGCATTTAGGAGTACATTGAGTGTAATGAAGTACGATATAACTCTTTTAGCGTACTCGTAATCCTTAGCACCAATAGCTTGACTTATCAACGCTGTGTTAGCTGTTGATATACCCATTGCTATCGCATTTAGAAACATGAAAAAAGGCCATATCTGTCTCGGAGCAGCATAAGCGTACTCGCTGTATCGGCTAAGCCAGTAGGCATCGGCAATGTTGTAGGACACGTGTACTAGCTGTACAGCCATGAGCGGTAGACCAAGCCATAGGAGTGTTTTTCCGATAGGTCCATTAATTACTCTATCCCTGTAGGCTCCAAGCGTAGATTCCATGTTAAGCACCCAACAGCTCTCTTCGTATCACCAAGCACGGGGTATTCATACCGAGTTTAAAACCGAATTCCTCTGCAGAGTTGTCTTAACTGAAGCTACAGTAGAAATACCTTCTTTAGAACTTCTAGCCCGAGTACAGATGCTAGAAGAACTATGAATGATGCTATTAAAACACCAAGGATTATCCAGAGAGTAGCTTTCCTCTTGTTCATCCCGAGAACAAATGCTACAAGAGTACCTGTCCATGCACCCGTTGCCGGAAATGGTAAGCCAACGAATAGTGCAAGAGCTACATAACTACCTGTTCTAAGCTTCGAGGCCCGTTTTCTTCCCAGAGTTAGTAACCAGCTGTAAAGTCTCTTAAGAGAACGGGGCGTTCTTTCGTGGTTCACAACGTAGTCCAGGTACTCTAGTAGCTTAAAGGCTACGAGCGGTACAAGCATGTTCGAAACCACTGAGAGAATTACCCCGAGGTAAAACTCAGCTGGAGTACTAGCCGTGAAAACAACTAAGGGTATTGCACCGCGAACTTCGAAGATGGGTAGAAAAGCTATTATAACAGCTTGCAGTAATAGCAAACTGTTCATAAGCATCCCTAGGTCAATAGTACAAAACTGTAGGGTCTAATATACACTTGGAGGGCTCCGCAATTGCTCAACCAAAGTACTCCAGCGCGCTCATAGTAACCCGCTTTGTAAAACCTCTCTTAGTGGTAAGCCTAAGCACTAGTCCAGGACCTATAACACTCGGTGCTTTGTCTATGATTTTAAAGAGTTCATCGAAACCCTCACCGTTACTGTAACCGATAATTACTAACCTGGTAACAGGATACGTGTACTTGAGTTCTCTTACACCGCTACCCGTTAACTCCAGGATTCGCATACATGATCTAATGTTCCTCACTGAGCATAAATCCAGTTTCACTCTGGACTTCTTACCATTCCCAGCTCCAAAATCCTGGTGTTCAAGAAGGACCTTTATGATACCGCCCGAGATCTCCACGTACCCCTTTGTAAACCCGTACTCGTATAGGTCGTGTATAAAGCCTTTCGCGTTCAGTCTACTCGTGTTGAAGCACGCGATTACCGCTCCTTTGTACTTACCGTTCATGACCATAACACCGGGTAAGAGTGCTTGGTACATGGTTTCGCTCTTCGCGAGGAGAGGCGGATCCATGCACAGCTCGCGAACATCTATGAAGTTATCTTCGCGAACAGTCTTTGATCCTTTCCACTCCGCTCTAACTTCTTCGCCGGTAACGTGAGCGCTGAGTATTTTTCTAAGACGAATGTACCCATGCTCGTACCTTAGAGTAGTAGGTAGAATTATTGCGTGTGGCGTGGTTCTCAATTTGAGTTTAAATTCGCTCAGCAGTGTAGGGGTATACTGTTTCTTTCTCCTAGCAAGAATAGATGCCAGGGTTATAAGTATGAGTATGCTGACTATGAACCTTAGAATCTCTCTAAGAATTGTCATCAAGTCGTTAAAAATTAACAAAGGTTTTATCCACCGTGGGTTTAGCTGGTTTCAGGTATTTCTTTTCTTTTTCCTTTAATTGAGCTTTCAACAATACTCTTCGATACATCAATTACCTTCGATATGTCATCGCCCTCGAGTCTCTTGTATACGTCTCTATCAACGTAAATTGTAATCAAGGCTTCAGGTTTAAGACCCGCCTTTTCCGCAAAATCGTTCAGATCAATCGACTCCACGTACACTAGTTTCCCGTTCTTTACATCTACGATTTCGATCTTGTCCAGTATCTCGCTTCCTGCAGTTGGATAAACGTCTATTTTGTCGAATACTACTTCAATGTTTTGTGGTTCAACGTTCTTGGACCTTAGAGAAGCTGATACTTCCTGCCTTATCTTATCCTTGATCAGCTCTTGAACCCTCATTCCTATTTCACCGTAGAGAACACTGGCTTCTCTGAGGTCGTACGTTAATCTCGTAACTTGCTTCCATAGTGGCTTTCTCTTGTAGAACAGTGTTTCCAGCGCTTTCTTAACGTAGGATTTATCTTCGCACTCCGAAGCTTCTGGGTTTATGAGTAACTCTTGCAGTTTAGAGTATATCGAGTGATCTGTCAACTTCATGTAGTGTTCAACTTTTCCGGGGTCGTTGATGACCTTTTCTAGAACATCTGCTATGAAGCTCTTTATGCAGGGTAGCAGGGAACCTAAGGTCTCTATGAAGGCTACGTTTACCGGGTGCAAGTAGACGTACTTGTACATGAGTTTTCTAGCATCGAATAGTCTTGCAATCTCGTCGAGAGCTTTAGAAGCAACACCGATGGTTAATCTACCGTTCTTTTCAAGCACGTATGAGTTTCTAATAATCCAGTCATCGTTTATTTGACCCATTGGAACACCTGTGAAGTAGCTATCGCGCTTCAGATAGTCCATGATGTCACTTGTGTATATGTAGTCCCTTACTATGATCCTGGATACAACTTCGAATCCGTTGTGCTTCTCAGGTACAAAGAAATCGTTTTCACTAAGTACATTTTTGCTTAGCAGATCTGTGAACATTTTCACTCCAGTGGACGGCTTCATTCCAGCATCTAGGAGTTCAAGTGTTGTATCAACGTCTAGCTCAAGTGTACTTCTATTTTCGACCAAGGCTTTCTCGATGAGGTCTCTCACGTAGAACTTGTAGAGAACGTAGCCTAGAACCTCGTGGTTTCCAACTCTGTAGTTTAAGAACTTCTTCTGCATGTAGACGTGCTTGTCGAAGGCGTGACTAAAGGGTCCATGACCTATATCGTGCAATAGCCCGAGAAGCCTGGTTGCCGTAGTTATCTCTCTGTAGTACCTAGTAGCAAAGGATCTTTCATTGCTTGGAAGGCTTTCGATGGAGGATCTAAGAACGAGCGTAATGTACTTGTAGGACAAGTGCATTACGCCAAGGGAGTGGGAAAACCTTGTGTGCGTGGCACCGGGATACACGAAGTGTGCAGCCTGAAGCTGATAAATGTATCTAAGTCTCTGCATTACCCAGCTGTCCATAACGGCTCCTTCAAGCTCCTTTATGTAGTCTATGTAGCCATGGATGGGATCTCTGATCTGACCGTTGTAGGGCATGAACAGTTTTGGTTTGAACTCTTCACCAGCATGCTCCAAGCTTATCACCACTAAAGGTTCAAGCACCTCTGACATCACTAAGCCCTAATCAACGCTTACTTAGCCTCTAATAAGGTGTTACAGTTGTATATATGCAAATTCAGCTTTAATAGCATTTGGCGTCTTTGCAAAACAACGAAGTTCTCCCGTACAACGATGCATTTGCACAAGTGATTCACAAAGTCTTTTTAGCCCTAGCGTAGGGGTCCTCTAGGAAGAAACCTTGCTTACACCTTGGACAGATAACGAGAACAGGTCTTTCCCTCTCCTCGCGTTCAACTTCTCCATTGTAAACGTAGAGTGTAGCCTCGTAGATGTAGATGAACTCGGGTGATTTGTCCTCAAACCCGCAGTAAGGGCACTTGATAGTTTTCAAAATGACACCATGTAAAACCACTTGGTAAAGCTCCTAAATAACGCAGTGTCAGGTGTAAAAGGGTTGTCGGCTGAACCGAACAGCTTTGTGAATAAACATGGGGGTTTCTATGTGCAGTTAGTTCTTTGCAACCAGTTGAGTCCGATAAAAGCATGTGAACAAATTAAGCGAAGAACCAGTACTATAGCTTAAAAGAGGTTCTCGTCTTGCACGTACTCTTTCCCTATCTTCAGTGCAATCTCGGCTTTTGCAAGCTCATAACCTATGTAGAAGTAGTGATCAAGCCTGGATGCAAGGTTTCTTTCAATTAAAACCCGCAGTATGCAATATGGATCTTTACCTCTGATTTCCAGGGTTGGTTCTTTTGAGTCGTATCTGTAGTGCTGCAGTACAATCATGTCCGAGTCGTGGTCTACGTGGATCTTGAAGTAGCCTCTGGGATCTGGAATTACCTTGTGCTTCTCACGGGCTTCTACGATCTCCCGAGCAGTAGGCAACTCCAGGGTGGTGCGCTTCTTGCTTTTAAGGTATAGGAGATTGAGAGAGAGGTCTTTTGGTGGGCGTTTGAGTTCACGTGCAACAACGGCCATATCAAGAGCTCTTCTTAGTTCACGAATACAGCCTCTTGTTTTAACACTTGCTTCCGTTGTTAAGAACAGTTCAACGCCCAACTCCACGCCGATGAAAGCAAGCAGAGCGTTAAGCCCCACGCTATCTACATCGGCTAACTCTGTAACATTGCCTACGCCCATCAGGAGTGGAACGCTTCTTGCTCTTCTCTTAAGCTCTATGTACGCTTTAAGGGACTCTGAAAGACCAATAAGTGGCGGTGATAGAACAGGGTCAAGTACTATTCTTTTGAAACCAGCTCTCCTTAGCTTGTCGTGAGCTTCTAGGAGAACACTTACTCGCTCTTCAGCACTATGCTGAGGTGATGTGATAACAATGGGTTTATCGCCAATAGTATCCGCGTAGTTTACCAGTTGATCTACCATGTCCACAGGTACACCGTTAATAAGCTCAACAGATTCAGCTAGCTCTAATACGAGGTTCAGCTCCGGGGAGTCTATTCCGACGGGTTTACCCGTAGCTCTCCTAATGTTCTCAATGAGTTCTTTAACTCTTTCGTGTGGTGCACCATGGGATGCTCCAATCACGATGATATCGGAATACATAAGGTTTTCTACGTTCACAGACGTAACATCAGCGTACACCTCGGCGATCAACAGTGGATACTCGGAGCTAACGGGTAACCCTCCGATTTCGAACACTTTGTTCGCCGAAGCCTTTGATCTCGATTGGCTTAAAACTTCGTACTCTCGGTCTCGTAGATACTCGGCTAAGACCTCATCGGCTGGTTCAAGTGGTGAGAGCTTGAATCCCTCTGTTACCAACTTAAGTACGTGAATAAGGTCGTGAGCGTACCTTGGACCTTTTACCACCTCCACACCAATTACCTGCTTGACTAATCTCATATCACCGCTCGCGAAGCCAGGAACCACGATGAGGTCAGCTCCGTGCACAATGTCCCTGTATCTTGGTAGTTCTCTTGCTAGGTATTCAGCTGTGATCATCGCTGCAACCGGGATCGGTAAGCAGAGAACAGCTGTGTCTATTTTAAGCTTGCTTCTAGCTTCATCAGCTATGTTTTCCAGGTGACTACAGGCTATTTTACCAGTGACAAGAACTACTTTCGTAGAGACCTCACCAGTATATTGGTGATCTCGGATGGGTGTTTAATGATTCGAACACGAGGCATGTGTTCCAGCTTCTTGATTATCTCAACGTAGTATGGAACCGGGTGAACAACTATCTCTACGTTAAACCTTATTGCGTTGTGTGGACACATGGATGTGCAAGCAAAACACCTGGTACATTTCCTCAGGTCTACTACTACCTTGTAGTACGGGTGAGGCTTTGCAGCTTCTGTAGGGCACACGGGTACTACGGCGCATTCCGAACAGAGGTTGCATTTCGATCTGTCCACGTAGAGAGGAACCCTGCTTTTGACCTCGTAAAGATCTACTGGTAGTATGTACACGGGTAATCCGGCTTTAACACTGTGTGCAACTAGGTTTGTTACAAGTGTATCGGATATTCCGTGAATGATTTTTGCAACAGTATTCAAAGTAGCTGGTGAGACCACAACAGCAGAGTAAACACCAAGGTAAAGCCTACCTGTTGCTGGGTACCCAGGTGGTTCAGCGCTTTCGTAGACAACACCAACCGGGTATTCTCCTCTTAGAGCGATCTCCAGCCTGCTTCTTAAACCGTACATTTCTAGTACTTGCTCACCGGCTCTTGAAACAAAAGCAGTGACCTTGAGACCGAGCTTTGAGATCTCTTCGATTACTTCAATAGACTCCTCTAGGTATGCACCAGCACCTGTTATTCCCCAAGCAATGCTCTTCAAGTTAGGACTCCTCGATGTCCTCTATGTAGCCGAGAGTGAAATCAAGCTCCGGAATGTACCTTAACCTAGCCTTTACTCTAGTACCCTTGTAGTTAACAACTATTCTCAGGTCCATGTTCCTAGACTTCAGGGTTGTGTAGTCGTATGGTGGTGGTCTTGATGGTTTCTCATACTCTATTTCGACTTCAACGTACTCTCTGCAGGGTTGAGCTAGTAGAGCTCTTCTCACGGCTTCACGTATAACCTCGAGGTCCTGAGGTGTTCTCAGGGGAATACCGCTGAATTGGTGCACAGCAGTCCCAATGGCTATACCTGCTTCGAACACAGCTCTGTCTCTCGGAGTAACCTTAGAAGAGAAGTACTTCGCGGCAGGGTCTTCGCTACAGCTCACGTGTGTTCACCACTTGTAACCCTTTATCTTCAAGCAAAGAAATAAGCCACTTAGCAACATCAAGTTTCTTCTTCTTTACAGCATAGTCCACTACCACCTTGCCTGGGCAAACGTGTGGTTCATCGAAGTTAAAACCTGCGAGGATAATTCTTCTGTAACCAGCATGGTATAGTATGTAGAGAGCTCTATCACCATCCGTGAACCCACCAAAGTTATGTACATGAGGTCTGGGTTCAACCTGCGTAGAGCCTATCACAGGTCCCTCCAGTTCGAGCACTCTTCTCAGCTTGCTAATGTTGTCTCCGTGAGCATGAGTAACTACGATTGAACCCATGCTCGAGGCTTTCTTAATGCTGTTGAAGTCGCCATCGAGGTCGGAGACTACGAGGTGTGGTACAAAACCATGCTCTAGCAACGCGCTTACAGCTCCATCAGCAGCTACCAGGAGAACACCATCGTTCCTGGCTGTAAGCTTTCCCAGGGTTGCAAGGTCTTTGTACAGGGATTCACTACAACCTACTACGACAGCTAAATCAAACCCTCTTAGGTCTTCGAGGAACTCTTCAAGGGGTAGAATACTCCTGTGCTTGCTGATAATAGCACTCAGGACATCAGTAGCGAGCTGGTCTCTTGCGAAGTTCAGCTCTGGCAGGTGAGTTGTAATGTAGTTGTATATTCTGATCCATTCCTCTTTATTAATAACCCAAGACAACAGAGCTCCCTTGCGATTACTGGTCTAATCAGAGGATATTATGAAAACCCCATCATTAAGAAACACGATAACGCTTTCAGTGAGTTCATAAGTTGAGATGCACCTGCTCCGAGACGAAACAAGCTAGGTCGTACCACCGTGATTGAAATTAACTTGGAACCAGCGTTCGTAATGCTACAAGTACAGCGTAGTCTCCAAGCAGTATGAAAATCACAAACCCGATCATCATGTAGAACACGAAGGGTATTTTCGGTGAAACCCAGATGTACATGTCCCCCATTGTGTTCACAAGCTCGTCCCTAAACTTCAGTATGCAGTCCTCTTCGTCGATCCTCGATGTTAACCTGAAGAACCATTTAACCTCATTCTCATAAACCTCCGGGCACTGTATAGGGTGCACATGCTCACGTGGACTACTAACGTAGTCTTTTATTTTTACGGGCTTTGAGATGAGTGGAACAATCAGTTTATACACTCCTTTAAGGTCTTTGACTACACTTCGATACTTAGTAATGTTCACGAAGACTTGGTACACTAGCACGATTAGTTGAACGATACATGCATAGAGCAGTATAACGAGACCTGGTGGTAGTAAACCGTACCCCAACGGCACTACTCTATACACGCTGGGGAACGAGTGTGAAAGCCCTATAGATAGCATAACATACACATCTCCGTCACCAGCGTGCCCCATTTTATACAAAGCGTATAGCAATCCCGTTGTTAAAGCAGTTGAGAACAGCACGTAGATTGCTAATACAGTGGGTGAATAGCATCTGAAGATATTGAATAATGTAAACGTGAAAACTACGGTTGAAACCCCTGCGTAAGTGTAGACTAACACATCGGGTAATAGTCTTGACCTCATGTCGTAGTAGCCTAAAACAACGAGAAACACCAGTGATACCAAAACCTTCACAGCTTCAAGCAGGGTTTCACTTAATAGGGTTTCGCAGCTCACTAGTGATCACCACGAGTGAACGATGAATGTTTAATCCCGGTAATACCAAGTCTAATCCCTTATCAACTATACTATAAGGCTTTGTTTAAAGGGGTTAGTTGGGGTTCTTCGCAGTACTGTTTAACAGAGGACTATTCAGAAGAAAATGCGGTTCCAACGAGGTACTGGACGCTAGTACTGATAGTAAAGACATTGATGAGTTGAAGAAAACGATTATGCTACTCGCCGATAAGATTGAGAAGATAGGAAAACACGTAAACGAGCTATCGCGAGAAGTTAGTCGACTAAGTGATATTTATGGACTCATAATCGAGGATACAGCTAGAGTCTTTCTTCCATCATGGTTACTTCACAACGCGGACATAGAGGTTTCACAGCTGAGCAGGGCTTTCTTCACCGTTGACGGGAAGTACATTGAAGTAGACTTCTACGGTATTGGATACCACAGGAAAACTGGTGAAAGAGTTGTTGTAATAGGTGAAGCGAAATCTAGGGTTCACAGGGAGGATGTAGTTAATCTAGCTGAGAAAATAGAGAAAGTAGTAGCAACCCTAGGTCTCAACTACAGGATAGTTGCATTGATCTACGGCTTGTACATTCACCCCTCGGCTTTTGATGAGATAACACGTAAAAATATAATTTTGGTCTCACCATATACCATAGTATGGAATACTCGGAAGCAAGAGTAAGAACAAGATAGTTCAAGTAATACCATTCCATATTATGAAGAACGTATTACTTGAACAATACTTATACAAAAACGCCTTAAGAGTTCGCAGAAAAAACGATAGTAAGCACATTTAATACAAAACATTCTACTTATGTATAAGATCAGCACAAGTAATAAACTGGGCCGGGCCCAGCCGGTTTCCACATAGTAATAAGCTTAACATACTGGTGAAACACGGGGGTCGGGGCTGTAAGCTGGCGCTCACCCGGGAAACCGGGTGGGTGCTGGTTTACAGTCTCGGTCTCTGTGTTTTACCAGTATGTTAAGCTTATTACTATGTGGAGATCGGGGTAAACCGGCCCTATTCTCTCAACTCATTAGTTACACTATTTGTACCTGGTTATTTCCACAAGGTTGTTAGGCCACGGAGCTAGTGTGTACTTTTCAAGCCATGATTCGTTTAATTCTACTTTCTTGATTTCCTCGACTATTTTTTCTATGATTTCCCTGGGTATTCTACCTTCTTTTGCTGCTGGACAGTCCATGTCTAAGTAAACCACTTTTTCTCTTGTTTTAAAGTCTATGTACACTATGATTGGCCATAGTCTACAGTCCAGGGGTCGTTTATTGTAAATTGTGCATAGGCTTCTGCTGTCGAGAAAGGGACATGGTTTACTGCTTCTGGAGCCTATGCATTTTACTTCACCGCGCTCAGTGCTAATTGTAAAGGCTACGTCTTTGAACTCCTCTTCCTCCTCGGGTAGTAGTACAGCGTAGAATCTTCTACAGCAGTTTATACTACACGAGGAGCATATGTTCCCGAAGTTGACAAAACTAAACCTTTCGGCAACCCTAGTCATATACCTCGGTTACACCAATCCTAAATCCTCATGTGTACGCTTAAAGAGGCTCGGTTTATAAGTATAACTCTATAACCTCCTGGTCTTACATTAGTTAAAACTTATAAAATCGTTTGAACTCACCAATGGAAGGGTATAGCTATGTACTCCAGAATGGGAAGATGGACTCTACTTTTAGCCATAGCAATAGGATTCCTGTTGGGTATCATCGTGGGCTATGCACTACTGCAACTTCCAGATGCTGTTAGAACGGAGGCGTCAGCGTGGTTAAAGCTCCTAGGCGATATCTTCGTAAGGTTGATAAGGGTAGTCATACCGCCGTTGATATTCTTTACGATAGCTGCTGCTACAGCTTCAATAGCTGATCTAAGAAAACTAGGTGTAATTCTCGTGCTCATGATGATGCTCTATGTTTCTACATCGGTACTTGCAGCTGTATGGGGTGTATTAGCTGGTCTACTGTTCGCACCCGGTGCTGGAGTAGGGCTAACACCACCCCCAGGTTACACGCCTCCAAAGCCTCCTAGTGGAGTAGACATAGTTCTAAGCTTCTTCCAGCTCGATTTCAACTTGTTGTTAACAGTTGGTGGAGCTATGACCATGATCATATTTGCAATAATCACGGGTGTAGCTACAGTTCTGCTCGGCGAAGAGGGAAGGAAAGTCTACTCGGTATTAGTGCTAGGTTCTAGAACAATGATAAACGTTGTAAGAGTGATTATGTACTATGCACCAGTAGCTATCTTTGGTTATGCAGCCTGGTTAATAGCAACGTATGGTCCCCAGATGTTAGGTGCCTACGGTAAACTCCTTGGTGCACAGTACCTCTTTACCTTCATACACTTCTTCCTGGTGTATCCAATAATAGTGTCACTAGGTGGATTAAACCCATTAGTCTACTTTAAACACCAGTTAACACCCTTCCTCGTGGCGTTCGCGACGAGGTCATCTGCTGTTACACTACCGTACAACATGGAAGCAGCGAGAAGAATGGGCGTGAGAGACGAGGTGTTTCAGGTTACACTACCTATTGGAGCAACAGTCAATATGGATGGAACAGCGTTATACCAGGCTATCAGTGCAGTGTTCATCGCTCAGTTGTTCGGGATCTCGTTAGCACCCTACCAGTACGGTTTGATAGTTCTATCAGCGCTTGTAGGATCAATAGCAACAGCAGCTATACCCGGAGGTGGAACCGTAATGCTAGCGTACGTGTTATCCGTTGTTGGTTTACCACTCGAGGGCGTAGGAATAATGATGGTAATAGACCCACCAGCGGATGCTATTAGAACAGCCATCAATGTATCAGGAGACAATGCCTGCACAGTTCTAATTCAAAGGATCATAGGGTTAAAACCCAAGATAGAAAAACCAATGTAAGCACTTTTTCTTCTCACCTAGTCAAATTCGAGTACGATGTTTTTAAAGTGCGTTTTCATAGCTAGACATAGGTATAGTGCATAGGTGTTAGTTTTATGAGCTTTGTAGATCTTTTTCTGCTGGTTTTTCTCGTATCGTTTGCTGTTGTGACTGTAGGTGTGATTCTGCTAATGCTCAGTGTACTGAGGGAGTTCGCTAAAGCTGGAGCCGAGGGTAAAGCTGAAGCTGGTGGAGTAGTAATTGTTGGTCCTGTACCCATAGTCTTCGGAACTACTACGAGAATAACGAAGGTTTTGGTGGTGCTTGCGATAACTCTAATGATAGTTACACTCCTAGTCTACCTTGTACTATCTGGGGTCCTAAGGGTGGTTTGGTGAAGCTCTTCAAGCTAGGTTTAGCCTTGATTTTCGCAGGGTTTCTAGCTATATTCCTGGCTACAGTAGCGTACACTCTTGCGCTCCTAGTTCAGGGCTATACAGCTGATCTAAGAGTAGCTGGAGGAGGATGCATAGTCGTAATGTTCATACCTATATGCGTCGGCTTCGGTGACCCGGTAGTAATAGTCTTAATGATGATCGTAGCTTTAGCGCTGATCATAGCATCGTACGTGGTTACGAGAAACCTGCGTAAATGGATTGAAAAAGAAGTAAGACCAGAAAGCGTAGGCATGTACACCGCTTAAAACCCCTTAGTACCATTAATACCCATGGAGGCCCCGGTGACTAGCCGAGAAGTCCCTCGGTCGTATGAACCGGGGTGGGCCCCCCGGTCCTTCACACACTCTAAACTCCAATGCAGAATAAGCAAGGTGTTTACATGTACTCAAGCGTAGAGCTGTTCTCGATGCTTGAGAAAGACCTTAGGCTGAACAAGAGGTTGGTTGAATACGTGCTTGCAAAAATTCGAGACTACTGGGATCAGTACAGGACAAGAACCGGGGTCGAAAAGCTCAAGATCATGAACTTCTGTGGTACACATGAGTGGACAATAACCTATTATGGTATCAGAAGCATAGTTCCCAGTAGATTAGAGCTTGTTGCTGGACCCGGATGCCCCGTCTGCGTTGTACCATCCTACTACATCGAGGAGTTGATAAAATTGTCTCTTGAAGGGGTAACAGTGTATGCGTACGGAGACGTGTACAGACTACGTGCATATAGAGATGTTAAGGGTGCTAGGTCTCTGAGCGAAGCTAGGAGTCTAGGTGGTAATGTGAAAGTTGTTCCGGATATACTAACAGCATCCAGGGATGCGTCTGCTCATGGAAAACCATCAGTGTTCGCCGGAGTGGGCTTTGAAACAGTAGCACCGGGCTACGCCTTTGCGCTGATCAAGAAGCACATACCGGAGAACCTAAAGCTCTTAAGCCTTGTTAAGCTAACACCACCAGCAATGTTCTACGCGCTGGAGGTTAGCAGAGAGAAGCCCACAGAGCCCCCGATAATGGGAGTAATAGCACCCGGACATGTTTCAACAATAACAGGAGCAAAGGTCTGGGAACCCGTGTCCGAGAACTTTCGCATCCCCGTGGTTGTCTCGGGGTTTGAGCCTCTTGACGTTCTTGTATCTATACTAGAAGTGCTCAAGCAGCTCTCGAAGGGTGAAGCAAAAACCACTGTAGAGTATAGGAGGAGTGTTACGTGGCACGGGGATATAAAGGCTCAGCGAGCTGTGAAGAGGGTCTTTGAAGTAGTAGACGATCCATGGCGGGGAATTGGGTATTTACCCAAGAGCGGATTGAGGTTAAGAGAAGAGTACAAGAAGTACGATGCTTTTCACGAGTATGGTATCAAGGATTTAACTCCGAGCACATGGGTGTACGACATGCCACCCGGTTGCAGATGCGCTGAGGTCGTACTTGGCAAGGCTTATCCATCTCAGTGTCCTCTCTTCCTTAAAGCGTGTACACCAGTTAAACCCGTGGGTCCATGCATGGTATCAGTTGAGGGTGCATGCGCCATATGGGCCAACTACGGATCTAGGGAGCTCCTGTCGAAGATCATGAGGGAGATCAAGGGAGGAACAGGTGATCAGTAGCTTGTGCCTGGGCTCACCGGCTGTTGTGCTGAACGTTGACTACGAGAACATGACAGCTGTAGTAGACTACGGTGATGGTTTACCGAGAAAAGTGCTCATAGGGATCTCCGAGGAGAGGATCGGAAGAGGGGATTTAGTGGTAGTTCACGCAGGAGTTATCGTGTCCAGGATGGACGCAAGTGATCTCCTAGAGCAGGTGGAGTTCTTCAGGGAGGTTCTAGGACCTGATGCTGAAAACCTAATATCATCTTACCTCGTACTCTTAGAGAAAATGAGAAGTCTGGGACAAGGGTGATCTCAACCATGGATAGAGTAACGCTGGCACACGGCTCCGGCGGTGTTGAAATGCTGGAGTTGCTTGAAAACATGATCTTCAGGCGGGTTGAAGACAAGTACAAGCGAGTTGAGGGTGGTGTAGGCATAGATGCTGCAGATGATGGAGCAGCTATTCCAATCGGGGAAAACAGGTACCTGGTGGTTTCCATAGACTCGTACACGGTTAATCCACCCTTCTTTCCCGGTGGCAACATAGGGGTTTTAGCCGCCTGTGGCTCCATTAACGATGTTTTAATGATGGGCGGCAAACCGATAGCAATGCTAGACACGATAATTGTGGAGGAAGGGTTTCCCATGAGCAGCCTAGAGGTCATAGTGAACTCCATGATAAGTGTGCTCAGAGAAGAAGGCATTGCGCTCATTGGCGGAGACTTCAAGGTTATGCCAAAGGGTCAAATAGACAGAATCGTGATTACAACAGCTGCTATAGGCGTATCCGAGGGTAAACCCATAGTCGATAAACCATCACCGAGTGATGCAATCATCGTAACCGATTACGTAGGCGACCACGGCGCTGTCATACTTCTAATGCAAATGGGCCTCGGAGAGGAGGTGGAAGAGATAACAACTGGTAAACTAAGAAGCGACGTTAAGCCGTTAACGAAGCTCATGCTACCTCTATTGTCCAGGTACCGAGGTTGCATCAAAGCGGCTAGAGACCCCACGCGTGGAGGCTTGGCTGGAGTTCTGAACGAGTGGGCTTCGAAGACGGGTACACTGATACTCATTAATGAATCTAAAGTTCCGATCAGAGAAGCTGTGAGAAAGTACGCTGAAGCTCTCGGAGTAGACCCGTTAAACCTTGCGAGCGAGGGATCAGCTGTGCTAGCTGTAGAGCAGTGGTGTGTGGATGAGCTCGTGGACTTTATCCACAAGCTAGGCTTTGAAAACGCGAGAGTAATTGGTGAGGTCAGAGAAACAAACGAGTTCAAGGGCTACGTGGTAGCAGAAACACCCGTGGGTGGTTTAAGAGTAATTGAGCCTCCACGCGGTGAAATAGTACCGAGAATATGCTAGGTAAAAGTTTTGCCTAGAGCTCTGATAGTTCGAAGCGTGAGAATATCAACAAGAGGGTACACTGGTGCTCTGCTCGAGTACAGAGGTGTTAAGTTGTGCATTGACCCTGGTGAAGAACTCGATGATTGCACATATGTTCTCTGCACGCACAACCACGCTAAGCACTGCGGAGACAGCGTGAAGACCTTACCTGAAGATAGGCTGATCTCACCCTTTGCCGGTAGAATTGTAAGGCCCAACGATCTCCTAGACCTGGGTAACATCAGAGTAGTTGCTGTCGAAGCTTACAATGAACCAGAGCTCTACGAGGGTACACCACCTCATCCTAGGGGTCTTGGAGTAGGGTTTCTCCTAAGTTTCCGCGATGGTTTATCCGTATACTACGTTGGAGACTCAAACCTTGTTCCAGAGGTCGCGGAGGCTGCTGAAAAAGCCGATGTTCTCCTCGTGCCGATCGGTGGTGGATGCGTGATGACTCCGGAGGAAGCTGTTGAGCTCGTGAGTTCTGCTAGACCCGCTGTGACTATTCCAGTACACTACACTAGTCTTAGAGACTACTACAGGTTCAGGGATATGTCACAGCCCTACACGCAGATAGTACTACTAAGGAGGAGCTGAACCATGTCCTACGTTGAGAAAAGACTTAAACTTTTCTACAGTAGTGAAAGAGTAGTACCGCCATCCATGAAGTGGAAAACTGTCACAGTGGAGGAGTACAAGAGAATATACTTGAACAGCGTGAAGGACCCCTTTGGCTTCTGGGCTCGCGAAGCAGAATACCTTTACTGGGTTAAACCCTGGAGTAGCATTTACGAGGGTAAACCACCGAGAATGATGTGGTTTACCGATGGTAAACTGAGTGCATACTACAACATCATTGGATGCCATCGGAGTGATAACAGAACCTGGGGTAAACCAGCCCTGATATGGGAGGGTGAAGAAGGGGTGTCTAGAGTTTTAACGTACGCGGATCTCGATGAGCTAGTTCAGAGGATAGCGAGTAGTCTCAAAGCACTTGGTGTTAAACCAGGAGATTGGGTAATGCTATACGCACCACCACTACCGGAGTCGATAGCATCAATGCTGGCGGCCGTTAAGCTGGGAGCCCCATTCGAGCCTGTGTTCACAGGTTTCGGGTATTACGAGTTAGCTAAGAGGGTTGCGAGCCGAAGACCCAAGGTTTTGTTCGTATCAGATGGTTTCTACCGCAGAGGTAAACAGGTGGATACGCTGACAACAGCTAGAAGAGCACTGGAGCTTGTGAAGCAATCGTTGATACTAGTTGTGTACGAGCGTCTCGGTTCACCTGCGCTGAGGAGCAACGAGTTATCTTTCGCGGACTTTCTGAAGAGCGGTGGTAACAGCGTAGAGGACTACGTAGCGGAGAGCGGTCATCCTTTGTTCGGATTGCACAGTGGTTACGTTGAGGACCATAAGCCTATAACACACCCTGTTGGTGGATTCCTTGTTCAGGTCTTCTCGACTTCTAGGTGGATCGGTCTTAGACCACGTGATACCTACTTCTGCACGGTATGGCCCGGCTGGATTACAGGTGTAAGCTACGTTGTTTTCGGCCCACTAATGATGGGTTCAACTGTAGTGTTGTACGATGGAGGACCGGATTACCCATCGTGGGATAGATGGTGGACTATTCTCGAAGACTACGCTGTAACACTGTTCCTAACAACGAGCAGTGCTCTCAGAATACTGTCCAGAATAGGTGACAGCTACGTGCTAAATCACAACTTCGACACGCTGAAAGCAATCCTCGTAACAGCTGAACCACTAGAGGTTGATACATGGTGGTGGACGTACCGTGTTGTGGGAACAGGTAAAACACCACTACTCACATCCACGCCTGAGAACCTCAGTGGTAGAATACCCGTTGTAAACCTCTACATTCAGAGCGAGGTTGGAACGTTCATCACGGGTAACCTACCGAACTTCGTGTTTCCACCTATAGCGCCGGGCTCAGCTGGTCCACCAATACCCGGCTTCATCGTTGAGGTTGTGAACAAGGAAGGTAAATCTGTTGTAAACGAGCTTGGAGAGATCGTTATTAAAAACCCATGGCCATCAATGCCGGTTGAATACCCAGTAGAGTTCGAGGCTAAGTGGTCAAACGGTTTCTACAGAACAGGTGACTACGGTGTGGTAGCGGAGGACGGTTACGTTTATCTTCTCGGTAGACTAGATGGAGTACTAAAGGTGAGCGGGTACAGGTTAAGCCCCGGTGCCATCGAAAATGCACTTGAAAACCTACTTGGAGTTCGCGCAGCTGTTGTTAAGTGCATGGATGAGTTTAGATTCGAAGGCATAGTTGTCTTGTACGATTGCGAAAGAAACCCTGAGGACGTTAGGAAAAGCGTGAGAACAGGTGTTGGTCCTATAGCAGAACCCAGCGTAGTACTTCGAGCTCCAAGAGCCATAATCGATAAATACAAAGAGTCGAGAAGTAGTCTTCTCGAGAAATGTAGTGATGAGCTCGTAACGTTATTGTTCAAAACACGAAGTACGTAGATGACTCCTAAAATAAGATAAAGCAATTTACATAACATTCTTCGTTACAGCTTGCTCCTTAATTTCACTAAACTAACTAGTTATACCGATAGAACCTTCATCAGTTGTAAGCTTTTTTCTCTTAATGATGTTAGCTAAATGTAGTACACCACTCAGATCGGCTTTAGTAGGGATATTCGAGAGCTTGGTTTCAACGTAATAACACAGACTGCTATTAGCTCCTAGTATGAGCTTTTCTCTGAAAACAGCCCATTTATATGGCTTGCATTTCCAAGTATATTAATGTGGGTGTAATAGTGGAGAAGCCGTAAACTGGTAGAAGCGATCATGCTCCTAGAAGGTATTGCTGAGCTTCCACTGCACAATGGTCATGTACCTGAAGCATTACTTAGGAGAATGAAAAAGCTTGGCTCCTTAATAGCCAGGTTCATTGTTGAGACCTATGGTCCACGGGTGCTCCTGGAAAGACTAGCGGATCCTCTTTGGTTTCAAGCTTTCAACAACGTTATAGGTATGGATTGGGATAGTAGTGGGTCTACAACGATTGTTCTCTACGTTCTCAAGAGTTCTTTTCCGCCGGAATCGGCTCGCGAGGAAGGGCTCGCTGTTCTAGGGGGCAAAGGTGGTGATGCAAGGAAAATACCAGAAGAAGCGGGTTATCTAAGAGACCTCGTAGACCCTGAACAGGTGGTTCTAACTAGCAGGCTCTCGGCTAAGGTGGATTCTGTTGCTCTTCAGGACGGTTACACTCTCTACATCCACGGTGTGCTTGTCACAGAAAACGGTTTGCTAGTTGTTCAGCAGGGTATGAACCTGGACACCAGGCTTGCAAGACGATACCATATTCTCCTCGAGAAACCAGGAGTGTACACCATAGACGATGACCCGCACAGCGGCGTAGCATCCATGATCACAGCTCCAGCGTTGAACCTCGTAAACGGAGAGTCCAGAAGTACTAGGAAAGCTATACTGGACATTCTACAATCAACCCCGGTAGTCTCTCTTATCCATGATGTACACCGTGTTAACAGAGCCCTTAGGAGATTACCCAGTCTTGAGGACTACGTAAAAGGAGTAATAAGCACACAACCGGGTGAACTAGGGGTTAAGGTATCGAAGTGTCCTCTCTTCTACAGACCCGTTGTGAACACTAGGAACGTTGAGAAAGTAGCAGAGGAGATCAAGAAAGCTGCTCTACGTGAATTCAGCGAGCTACTACTGATACCCGGGCTTGGTCCGGAGACTCTGAGAGCAATAGCACTAGTAGCTGATCTGATCTACGGTTATGAACCATCGTTCAAGGATCCCACAACACACCCGTTGGACCCCTTCCTCTACGCCTATGCTCATGGAGGCAAAGACGGAGTTCCCTACAGGATTAAACCAAAGGATGTGGATAAGACAATAGAGTTCTTCGCAAATGTTCTAGCTAGTATCAAGACTGGTGATCGTGAAAAGGAAGTATTGCTAAGAAACTTCTCGAGAATTGTTAGAAAAATCTCGTATAGGTACGGGTTAGACCAAGGAACGTTTCAAGCTTAGCATAGTGAAGCCGTTGTCTAGAGCACACTTAGAACTATTCTCTCGAGCATTCCTCTGCTGACGGTGAATGGTATATTAGCATGATACCGCTCAACTATAGTTCTCTCCACAAAGTCGAGTACAGGGGCAACATCCTTCTCTGAAATACCGTAGTCGCTCAGCCTCTCCGAGAATCCGATCGATTTTTGGAAATCCTCAACGATTTTTCTAGCTTTCTCCGCATCATCGGAAATAGGTTTTATCGATGGATCGAGAGCTTTAAGTAACCTCGCTGAAACCTCCGGCACAGCCTTGTGAGTGTAGTAGATTACCGTTGGTCCAAACATGGCTAATCCTGCTCCGTGAGGTAGCTTAGGCTGTAACCCGCTAAACCCATGCTCTAGTGCGTGGTTTAGGTGGGACCCCCCAGCTATATCAACAGCGAGACCGGCGATCATCGAAGCGTAAAGTAGCCTAGCTCTGAGCTCAATACAACTAGGGTCTTCGAGGACTTTTGGAAGTGATTCTACTATATGGGTAATAGCTATCTGCGCGAGCGATGAAACCATTATGTTTGTTCTCCTAGATGTAGCCGACTCGTACGCGTGGTAAAACGCATCCAGTGATGTATAGATAGACTGGTTTCTGTCCAGTGTTCTAGTATAGTATGGATCATCGAAGCTCACGTCCGGGTACCTAGCCGTGAAACCGCGTTTCTCAATGGTACCCTTTACGGTGAGAACAGCAAACCTGTTCACCTCGGAGCCTGTGCCGTGGGTCAGGTTTACAGCAACTAGTTTCAGCGTATCAGCTGAAGCTCGAGTCTGCTTAGATCCTCTAATTAAGTCAATGGATCTCAGCTCCGTGGTAGCAGCTAAGGATACGACCTTTGCTACATCAATAACGCTTCCACCTCCAATACCGATCACCAGGTCCACATTTTCACGCTTCGCGATGTCGATAACGGTATCAGCTGTTTCCGTATCGGGGTTTGGCAGTATCTTGTCATAGATTATGTAACTCACTCCAGCGCTTCTCAGAGCACTCGTTACGTCTTCCAAGGCTCCGGATACACGAGCAGCTGTTCTCGAGGATATTACTAGTGCATTGCTGTGACCGCTGACTACTCGCGTGAAGATTTTCTTGAGTACACCAACTCCGAAGTGAAGAACCACGTCGTTATACCTGAAGCTGAACTCCCCGATCAAGACGTGATCCCTAGTTCTTGTCTATAATCACGTAGTCTTTAACGAGCAGAAGTCCGTAGAGCCTGGACATGGCTTCAATTATGCCCATGATCGGTGCAAGTAGCACTAAGTGTAAGCGCTTGGCCTTGTACGCGCCATACGTGTACGTACCCACATAGTACAAGCTTCCAGGAAGAGCAGGGAGTATGAACCACGTGTAACCCAGCTGTGATAGAATAGGTAGAATTACGGCTAGCATGAAAAAGCCCACACCGAAGGTGAAGCTTCTCAGTAAAACTACAAGCTTCATTCCAGCTGGGCAGTGCCTGATTCCGGATATAATCCCCTTAAACCATCTTCCTCTCTGCAGTACAAGGTCCTTTAGGCTGTTGGGACTTTTTATAGAGACCTTTGTGTTGCTCTGCCACGTTTTGTAACCTCGTTTAACTAACTCCGCGGCGAAGTCGAAGTCTTCCGTTAAGCTTCTCCTGCCAAAGCCTATTTCCTTGAGCACAGACCCCTTAACGATCAAAAGGTCTCCGTGCAATCCGAGGAGAGGTCTTGCCAAGAGACCTGTGAAAAACCTGTAAATAAGAAGATCGTCTATAAACCTTATCCAGTCCATTACGTATGCAAGAGTGCTTTTACCGGGTCTCGGTACGAGTATGCCGTTGGCTGCAACATACCCCATTCTCTCGTACTCGGGGATTTCGTGCTGAAAGTCGTCCCCTATGATCAGGTTGTCATCGTCTATGAACACGTACCACTTGGATGAATCAACGCAACAGTCAACGAAGTACTGAAGAGCTCTCCCTTTACCAACCAGATCTCTTCTGTAGTTCGAAGGAACCACGACTAGCTTTACACCCTTAATCGACCTGAGATAAGGTATAAGTTCAGCACCCTCATCAACAACCACTACTACTTTACTGAATCTGCCTACATGGTACTTCACGGATTCTAGAAGACTTTTTTTGACTTTACTGTCAGCTTTCGAGACAATGACTATTTCAAAGTTGCTAGCTTTACTTGCGCTTCTTCGTTGCTTGTACGTTATGTGTGCTACAATGCCTAGTGATATCAAAGTGGAGTATATGATCATGCTTGTCAGTATGAAGTAAAGCACACCGCTAGTAGCCGCTTTACCATCCATGTTAACACCGCTTCACGATCTCTACTTAGATAGAGCTCAGGGTAATTAAATAACAACGTCGTCGTAGTGTTCATTGTAGAAAGATCCGCATGAGCATGGTTAGATCTGATAAAGCCGCTTGGAGATTTCTCTGAAAAGCTCTTCGCTAGCGAACTCTATTTCAACCTCTCCATTGTACTTCTTAACGACAACACCCTCGAGTATGTTGGGTGGTGGATCCGGTAATTGTGGACTTGGTTTTTCACGACCTACATAGACCCACTTGATCCTGCTCGGGGATACTTTTTCGAGCCTGTACCAGTACCGTCCGTAGTAGCAGTACTTGACGTAAGTTCCATCCTGTAATCTTCTCGTTGTGATGTGAACAGGCTTGAGGTAAAAACCTGTGTGCTTTATCATACTGTTGTACTCGTATATCGCGGGCAGAAATTCGGCTAGTATAAGGTTTATCCTTGAGAATATCTCCGTGGAACCTTTAACTGAAAGCTTCCTTTTCCTTGTATGCGTTGACATTTGAGGTCAGCCCATGGGAGTTTAATCACTCTTCATAGACCACTATTTACATCATCCCGTTTCCCGCTTTAGGTTTTTGTGGGTTTTCCTAGAGCGGGTTGTGCCTCTTGCCCCGCTGTTCACGGCGGCTACTAGCCACTCTACGCGAGGGTCATGAGCACCCTTCGAGCCCAACGCCACAGAGCTCACATTCAGGTATCTCAAAGCACCACCCCTCATCATCGTGAAAAGAATCCCACAAAAACCTATATAAACCTAGCACATCAAAACAGTTTCACACCCTAAGTAACTCTTGGGGCAAATCCTTATTATCGATGTTGCCACCACAAGAATTGCGCCCCTTGTTGTGGTATGCGGCGGCCGGGATTTGAACCCGGGATCTCCGGCTTGGGGGGCCGGCGTCCTAGTCCAGGCTAGACGACCGCCGCAGTTCCATTTAGATATCACATAGAGGGGGCTTATTTATTTTGCTTTTAAAATGAAATCCAGGGTGGTCATCCTCGTGGTGTTCACCTTCGTTGATTCCGCTGTGCTTTGTGCACCCTACTGAGCGTGTTTTACTGGTACAAAGATCGGGGATCTTCTACCTCCGCTGTAAAGCCTAAGAATACCCTGGTTAACCGCTTCTCTGAGTGCTCTTTTAGCATCACTTATCTTTATGTTCATAGCTTGCGCCAGAGTGTGGGGTGTGTAGTACTTAACTGCTCCTTTTTCAACATCGCTTTTGATCTTCTGAACAATGCTATTAATGTCTACTGTTGTTCGTAGACTCATGGTTACCTTGGGGGCTTCTCTCGAAGGTTTCTTTGGCGAGGGTTTTTTCGGTGCAGGTTTACTCGTGGACATGCAGTAGCACCTTGGTAGATTGCACTACTCGTGTAGAGTTAGAGTATTCAAGGTGTTTTAAATGCTTTCAGCTGGTACACGAGAGCATTAAGACCTGAGCCTGGAGAACGCATTAAACGATACAGAAAACCATATATTACCTGCACCCTGTTTAGTCTATTACCCGGGAAGGGTCAAAGCGTATGAGCAACTATATCGAGTTGGTAATTAGCATTGGAGCACCTTTGTACATAATGGCTGTTGTTTTGTACACCACTAGGCTTATACGTGGTCCCACGATACCTGACATGGTGCTTGCCGCAGACTGCTTAGCTTACGACTTAGCTGTATTCCTAGCAGCTCTTTCTCTATACTACAGAACGCCGTTTATGGTAGCTCCACCTATTATGCTAGCACTGTGGGCTTACATCCTCGACATCTACGTCTCAAAGTATCTAATTGCAAAGGAGGTGGGAGTGTGATCGAGTCAGCACTATTCTGGATTGGTTCCTGCTTATTTATTGCTGGTGGAGTGTTCGATTTAATAGCATCAGTAGGTCTTCTCAGATTCCCCAATTTCTACGTGAGGCTACATGCAGCAACTATAGGAGCAATATACGGAGCTGTTCTCCCACTAATAGGCATATCGCTCATGGCTATCGGTAGCCCTGATCTACCCGGAAGGTTCATAATAGCTGGTTCATCTTTTGTTACAGCATTAGTAATACTCATTGTAGCCCCGATAGGAAGCCACGTACTTGCGTACGCTGCTCACAAGTCACGTTCAGTAGCGTGGAAACCCGTAGTGGACATGCTCGAAGAAGATAGCAGGTGATGCTCGTGATCACTTCACTACTGCTAATACTGGCTTCATCCGTTCTAAGCCTCGTGTTCGTATACATGGCTGTAACGGAGAGGGATTTAATGAAAGCTGTTGTCTTTTCAGCTGGACAGAGCATATGCTACTCCATACTACTGCACACTATGGCTGCACCCGACATTACTATGACTTATGTTGCCGTCTCAGTTGGGCTCTACTCAGCACTAGTAGTTTTCGTTATTAGTAAAACAGAAAGGTACGAGGAGGTTGGTTCCCGTGAGTAGGCGCATTGTGGTTCTACTAGTTATCCTCGCCGTAGCTCTCATACTGCCCCTTGTGATCACTGTTCTGGTTGAAGTGAACGTTCCACGTTCACTGAGAGATCTTGGAAAGTACTACGTAAAGAACACAATCAATGATACTGCTAGCCCCGAGGCTGTTGCCGCTGTTGTATGGGATTACAGAGGTCTTGACACAATCTATGAAACCGTTGTCCTGTACTTAGCACTAGTTGGTGGTCTCGCGATCTTCAGAGCAGCCACCCCAAAGCCTTTGACAAGAACTGTTGGCTTAACAGAGCTCACCAAGACATCCACTAGAATAATAGTAGTTCTCATAGCAACGATAGCTGCATGTATTGCACTACACGGGCACTTGACTCCTGGTGGCGGCTTCCAGGGTGGATCCACTCTTGCAACAGCATCGATGCTGATTGTTCCCGTATTCACCTTGAACGCTTTTATCTCAAGAAATGTAACGTCGGCTAAGCTCATCGCCGTAAGAGGCCTAGCTCTAGCCTCAATTGGAATCGTAGCGTTTCTTCCCGTACTGAAGGGTTTTGAACTCGTTACAAATCAGAGGTTCTACCCATCCCATGTCTTCGGTATACCATTGAGTGGAAGCATAA
Source organism: Desulfurococcaceae archaeon (assembly GCA_038816475.1). Taxonomy (GTDB): domain Archaea; phylum Thermoproteota; class Thermoprotei_A; order Sulfolobales; family Desulfurococcaceae; genus UBA285. Next base: position 39,980 of record JAWBAI010000007.1, on the reverse strand, counting down.
TGCTGTACAACCTCTTCGAGGCGGTCGCTGTGGCAGCCGGGTTCACAGCCATAGCTCTCTACTTATCAATCCCCGAAGAGCATGTGAGCATAGAAAGGTGATCATGGATGATTGAAACTTACGTTCACGTCGGAATAATCATAGTTCTAGCAATTAACACTCTTGTGGCTCTCTACGGGATAATTTACCGCAGAAGCCTTGTTAAGAAGTTGATTTCACTCACGATACTTTCTGATACAGTGTTCATAGCAATAGTGTTCACCGGTTTCATCTACAAGCACCCTGTTCTACCGCCAGTGTACATTACGTGGAGCGAAGAAGAGGTGACCATACTACTGGAGCACGCTGTTGACCCCTTGCCGCAAGCACTAGTGCTTACAGGTATAGTCATAGGATTCGCTGTTAACGCACTAATAGCCTTTGGAATAATACAGTTGTACCGCTTAACAAAGACGACTGATGCTAGAAGAGCTGTGAAGTATGTCATAGGGGAGGTGAGTGAGTAGTGTTCAGGTACCTTGTTGTTTGGTTGCTCTTGTTTACAGTATTTGTACTGTTTGCAGGTTCTCTTTCACCTTACACCCTATTAACTGGAGGACTAGTTGCCGGCCTGCTGAGCGCTGCTGCATCAAACTACCTGGTATCCGACGATCGGAAGCTCATGGACGTTAAACGATTCCTTTACCTGGTTTACTATTTCTTAAAGTACATTACCATCATAGAGTTCAAAGCTCACATGGATGTTGTTAAAAGAATAATCACCGGTGAAGTGAAACCAGGTATAGTTAAGGTCCCCGTAGATGTGAAATCAAAGTACGCTAGGCTACTCGTTGCAAACTCTATTACGAACACCCCTGGAACGGTTGTAGTAGACGAAAAAGACAACTACTTCTACGTTAACTGGATCAACGTAACAACATTTGAACCTCTTGAAGCTAAAAAAGCGATTAGCGAAGAATTCGAAGAGCATGCTTCCAGGATCTTCGATTAGAGGTGATCACGGATGATCACCCAGGTGGAGATCCTCGTAGGATTAATACCTTTCATACCGGCGTTTATGGGGTTCTTAGTATCAATCATCTACGTGTTAACCCGTAGCAGAGCACTCGTTTTCTCCTCAACGATATTAGCACTCCTGTTGGTAACCGCTTTTAGCACTATCGTAGCAGTCAGCGTTTTCCAGGAGCGTCAGGTCGTGGTGTTCAGAGCTGCAGGGTGGCCTGCACCCATCGGAATAGTGTACATGGTCGACATGCCTACAGCCATACTGCTTGTCGTTACATCATTCATACTACTAGCCATAGCAATCTACAGCACAGACTACATAGTGGACCAAGGGTACCCATGGTACTCAATACTGTTGCTTGGAGCATCCTCGGGAATACTCGGTGTTATTTGTACAGGTGACATGTTTAATCTGTTCGTAATGCTGGAGGTTACGGCTATATCATCCTACGCGTTAGTCATGTACTACATGAATAGAGCAGACTCCATAGTATCTGGCCTGAAGTATGCCTTCATAGGTGCACTTGGTACTACACTGTACTTGCTAGCAATGGGAATAACTTACAGTGTTTTTGGAACTCTGAACTTTGCTGATCTCTCCCAGAAGCTTAGAAGCCCCATGGATACAACCCTAGTGTACGTAGCCTACGGGTTGATCATGCTAGTATCGTTCTGGGCTTTTAGCATCAAGAGCGGTGTTTTCCCTAACCACTTCTGGTTACCTGATGCACACCCTGCAGCACCAACACCGATCTCAGCGCTTCTCAGCGGGCTCGTCGTAAACACGGGCGTCATAGGGCTTTACAAGTTTATTTACATAGCTTCCTGGAGTACGCCTTCTAGCCCATTGCCACCGGCAATCGGGTCTGCAAAGTACTTTGTTTCACTACTGGCGATCGCAACAGGTATCGTATCAGCTATCATTGGTGCGCTTCTAATGTACATTCAGACGGATGTCAAGAGGCTCATAGCTTATTCAACGGTAATGAACCTTGGTTATCTGTTCATGGCTGCTGGTTGCGCGAATGAAAAAGGTTTGAACGCTCTACTGTTCTACATGACCATGCACTCCCTGGCCAAAGCTACGTTATTCCTTAGTGCTGGTGTATTCATAAAAGCTGCTGGAACGAGAAACCTGGAGAAGCTCGCTGGATTAGGAACCAGGTACCGCGTTGCTGGGTTGTCCCTAGTGCTCTCTGTGCTGACGCTAGCTGGGGTTCCACCACTACCCGGTTTCCTGGCGAAGCTTCTTCTCTACGAAGCCTTGTTCGAGTACAACATAGCGTTCGCTATAGCGATGGTGGTGGCCAGTGCTATTGGGTTGATATCCTACATGAAAATGCTATACGTAATCCTTCTCGGACTCCGCGTTGTTGAGCCTGCTGAAGTACGTATGCCTCTTGCCAACTTAGCCTTGGTAATACTAGTAGCATTCATAGTGTTTGGCATAGCTTTCTTGGCTTCACCGTGGCTTCTCCGAGTAATCTACATCAGAGCTTCCGAGCAACTCACGATGAACATTGAAAGCTACATTGCTAAACTAGAGCAGTTCATTCTAAGACCTAGTTAAAACCTCAATAGTTATTTTTACAACATCACCGTCCCTGAGTTCAAGCTCACGTCTTAAGTGCTTACTTGAAACAAGCTCCACGATTTCGCACTTGTGCCGTGTAATAGCTGGTTTCAGAACTAAGACTTTTACACCATTCACCTTACCTGTGTATACATACACTACGCCTAGCCCCTCCTGGTCTGGTTTAATCACTAGCGGTGGAACCCCGATCTTCTTGACCAAGTCGTAGAAGCATGTGTTGAGCTCAACGTTTAGTGTTCCGGGATATGGTGGTTCTCCAAGTACCTTCTCTAGAAGCCTACTGTACTTTTCCACGTAATACGCTCCTTCACCAACACCACTGATAACCCTACCTTCAATGGTAATCAACTCGGTGAAAAACCCCGAGTAAAAACGTTAGTCGAGAGATTCGAATTTTTCGAGAACAGGTATTGTGAATTCAAGATTGAGCTTTCGCAGAGTTTCCTTCTTTGGTACACCCTTCTCGTTCCAGCCTCTCAGCTCATAGTACCAGCTTAGCATCTGGTTGTATTTGTCGTAGTCTAGCTTTACACCTGTGTATGGTCCTTTGGTTAGAGGTTGCTTAAACCACCTTACCGGCGGCATATCGAGGTCCCTTTGGAATCCCTGCATTTCTCTCACCCAGAAGGCTCTGATCAGGGTGTATATTCTGTGCGCAACCGTTCTGATGTCTTCAAGAGTCCAAGTTACGCCTGTAACAGCCGAGAGGAAGCGAGGGTAGTAGTCTAGGTCCAATCCAACTTCAACCCATGGTAGTCTACACGTAGTCAACGACTCGAACATTCCACCTCTAACATCCTGCAGGAAAACTAGTCTTTCAACCTTCTGCCGAGTGTACCCAAGTCTGTCGGTTGCAATCTCGTAGCTTATGATCCATGCGTCCTTGTGGTGTGCCCCGATGGGTGAAGTTGCGTAGGATAACGCCATGGCTGGTGCTGCATGGCAATCGTACGCTGAAACCTCTAGTCCCTTAACGTGCATTGCGAACTGCTGAGCTTCTGGTCCCAACGCTTTAACCATTCTCATTACTCCTTCAGCTAGGAAGGATCCAAGGCCTCTCCTGTAGGCTGTATCCTCGATGAGCCTCTTCGCTTCCCTAAAATCTCCCCATTCAACTTTCTCCGTTACAAGCTTCCTCTCACTTGCCTCCATGTAGAAGCCTATCACGTTGCCCATGCTTATTGTGTCTAACCCTAGCTTATCACATAGCTTGTTAAGCTCAGCTACTCTCCTGAGGTCTTCAACTAGAATGTTGCTCCCGAGCATTGCAACGTTTTCATAGTCTAGTTCGCTCTCCTCGATCGATAAGTCCAAGACAACGTTTCCACATTGCATGTTGCAGTAAGGACAACCTCTCCTAGCTGTTTTCAGCTTTTCCATCAAGTCTCCGCTTATGGTTTCATAGTACTCCCAAACACCCTCTCTAAAGTTCATCGTTGGTAGAACACTGTTCTTCTGACTCCACACTATCGTAGCCATTGTACCCTGCCGAATCCAGAACTCGTAGTTATCGCTCCTGAGGATTTTCGAGTAGGCTTCCTCAGCTAGTCTTCTCAGCTCCTTCATGTCAGCTACAGGTGGGTCTCTTGAGCCTTTTATGACAATAGCTTTTAGCTTCTTGCTTCCAAGCACCGCGCCTATACCTGGTCTTCCACCGCTTCTACCTCTCTGCGAGAGAACCGTTGCATAGCGAACCAGGTTTTCAGCCGCTGGTCCAATCGTAAGAATGCCTACGTTCTTGCCATGCTTCTCAACGAGCTTCTTCTCCGTCTCGAACGTGTCAAGACCCGAAAGTTCTTCTGCATCGTGAAATTCGACTTTCTCGTTTTCTACGTAGATATAACCCGTTTTTCTGAGGGAACCCGTGATTACTATCGCGTCGAAACCCGTTCGCTTCAGGTGGTAGCTTGCCATCGTTCCAAGGTTACCATCACCATAACCACCCGTTAAGGGGCTTTTCGAAGCAACTTGGAGTTTGCCGCTACTGGGTATGGGCAACGCTGTGAGAGGCCCGGTAGCTATGACGACATGGTTATAGGGTGAGAACGGGTCAACGCCTGGTGGATTAAGGTCCCACAATAATCTGATGGCAAGCCCTCTGCCCCCAATATACTCCGTGTAGTAGGAGGGATCTAACTTGAGCTCCTTAACTCGTTTAGTAGTCAAATCCACGTAGAGGACCTTTCCCCACCATCCGTACAATACCCTCACCAGTTTGATATAGAATACGCGGTTTAGTTAATAAAATCGAACTAGCGTTAAGGAGCGTGAACAAGCCTAGGTTTTTCCGAGTGATGGGCCCGCGGGGATTTGAACCCCGGACCTCCCGGTTATCAGCCGGGCGCTCCACCAAGCTGAGCTACGGGCCCTTCGTTTAACTTTTTATGGCTTTGAGATTTTTAAATCCGTGTTTTATCGACTTAACTTCTATGCAGCGTAGAGTTCCCATGAGAAATTACTCTGGAGGAATAAGATGGAGGAAACCATTGAGAACGTCCAAGTTTTACTCGTGCTTTAAAGTAGCGATTCTTCTTTTTAGAAGCTCGTTTATTTTTACAACAGGTATTGCTAGGTTTTCGCCGTGCTCGTAGAATATTTCACCACCAATGAACACCATGTCTGGTTGCTGTGATCTTGCTAAGAGCGAGTATAGGTCTTTTTTGCTTGTTATAGGCATGGATTTAAGTGGATTCTTCAGGTCGTAAACTATGATGTCAGAGGCTGATCTCCTCTCGACGAAACCGTTGTCTATGTTAGCTACACGGTAGAAGTTTGTCAATAGTCTGAACGCCACCTCAGGGCTTCTAGTATAAGAGTAGACGTTCTCGATCGCCGTGGTTATGTTACCGTATCCTCTTGCATCCACGAGGATACAGGTTTCGCGTACTTCGTAAGGCTTGCATACCATGGATGAATACTCACCTAGCCTCTTATCCTCGAAGTACAACCAGCCATCGTCCACCTCCAGTAGAACAGTGAACGGGTTTCTCGAGACTGTGCCACGCTCAGCAAGCAACCCGACTCTCATAGCGTTTTCCCGCGCAACATCTGCCACGATCTTGGAGTACCTGGTTTTAGCTACCGGCACAGTTACTCCGTTCATGTAAGCGTTTACTAGTCCCACATTAGCTAGCTTGCGTAACTCCTCGTCTGTGAAAACGCTTAAATCTATGTTACTCATTCCTCTTACAACGTACTCTACGATGTCAACGATCAAACTGTAACCATGCACGATCAAAGCGTCCCCTTCAAAGTCGTAAACAAGCTCTGCAAGTTCGTACTCAGGCAAGGGATCGCCCTCACCTACGTCCTCTACTCTAGATCCGTGCAGAAAGACGTATCCATAGTGGAAGTCGCTGCTGGACAAGTACCACGCGTTTTTGAGTAAACACCTCGTAGCAATTCCCGATGACAACTTCGGTTCATCCTCAACTTAGCACTTCTCTAATAATCAAACTCGATATCTAGAAGAAAAATATTCTCCTCATCTGAAACCTGGGTGCATCACTGCTCAGGTTATCCGCTGCTAATCATCGGACTAGTAGCCGGGTTAACCTCGTCAACAATCATCACTCGTCAGACCGCCCGTCGCCTCCATCCCCGGCTAGTTAACTGTATCTATTTCAGCCCAAATATCTCTTTACAATAGGGGTGAAAATGCCTGAGCGTAGGTTAATAGCACTAATGACTGACTACGGCTACAGAGACCCTTATGTTGGTGTTGTAAAGGGCGTTATCAAGTCTATAAACCCCGATGCCGAGATAGTGGACTTAACTCATGGTATCGAACGACACAATGTACTTGAAGCTGCACTCATGCTAGCTGTATCAGCGAGGTACTACCCACGTGGAACAATATTCGTCGTTGTCGTAGACCCAGGTGTAGGTAGTGCTAGGAAAGCTATACTAATTGAGACAACGAACTACATTCTAATAGGACCTGACAACGGTTGTTTAACCCTGCTAGCTGAGAAGGACGGTGTGAAAAGAGTTTTCGATATCTCTGATACAAAGTACAATCTACCCAAGGTATCCTACACCTTCCACGGAAGAGACATATTCGCGCCGGTTGCAGCTTGGGTGAGCAAGGGTGTTCCGTTAGACGATGTTGGTGTTGAAATAGACTATGATAGTCTTGTTAAACTGAGCTTTGATAAGCCTGTGATAGACGCGGGCAAAAGAGTGATCAAGGCACGTGTTCTCTACGTAGATGTCTACGGAAACGTGATGACCAATGTTAGTGCCGATGAGCTCGTAGCACTAAACCTAGTTTATGGCTCGAAAATTAACGTGGAAACAAGCACATCCATACATACCTGCACATACGAGGCAAGCTTCAGCAGAGTACCAGAGGGAGAGCTCGCCTGCTACGTGAACTCTTGGGATTACCTCGAACTCGCAGTTAACAAAGGTAATGCATCCGAAAAGCTGGGAGTTAAACAGGGAGATACGCTTATAATGAGAGTGCTCAGTTAGAACGCGTGTTCAACACCTCCATACTTACTTCGGATACTGCTTCTGTCTTAATCTAAGAGATTCGAAAGCGAACTGTTAGCGTTCAGAGCTCAGAACTCAAGACCTTCGTCACGGATCGGCCAACCCGAGCGCTCATCATTAAACGCATCCAAGTGTGCTCTTCTCTACACCACCTAATTACCCTTTCTCCCACTCCTCGGCTTCCTGGTAGTATGGACAAAGCTTTGAGAACTCGCAGTACTTACATTCCCAGGGATACCTGGGGTGGTACTTGTCCTCGATAAGGTCTCTTATTTCGTCTTCAAGGCTTAAGCTACTTGACTCAATTACATACTCCACGAGCTTGATCGGAGTAATGTAAACTAGGATCCCTTTCTCGTACTTCAGCATGTTGAGATATATGTTCAGCTGCTTAACGTGATGTTCCTTGGGCAAGTTTACAGCGGATCTAGCAGTTTTAACCTCTATTACTACTCTGTTGCTCACGTCTATCGCGTCTACGCGGCCCTTAAGCATGTATTTTTTACCCTGAACTTCTACCTCAGTTTGTACATCAAATTCAGCTACTAGACCCTTTTCGGCTAAAACCCTTTCTAAACCCCAGTGAGCAATGCTTCCGAGAATTGCTGAGGGTTCAAAGGAAATAGACAACCAAGGATAGTTCTTCTTTAAGTGGAACTTGTGCGTGCAGAACACGAGGTCCGTGACGTAGACTACATCGGGGTTCTTCAGCTCCTCTATTCTGCTGATCTGCTCATTAACCACTTTTTCATATATTAATCTCGTTACGTAATTGTAGTGTTTATACTGCGTTGACATGTTAAAACGCCCTCCCGTTGATCTCGGTATTAACCTGGCATTTTTTAGTTCTTAAACACATCTCGAGGTACGTTTCTTCAACAATTCTAGCGTTCCCGAAAGAGCTATTCAAGATGCCTCTGATGAGCTGCTTGCCTATCTCAGTTCTAGCTTCAAACTCGAGAAAGTAGCCTAAACCATGTATGTAGTCAAGGTACGCTAGCACATCACTAGCCTCGTAGATCTCCCTGATCTTGGAGAAGGACAGTATGCTTATGAATCCGAGCTTAGTTAGGATCTGGCTTAAGGCTTCTAGAACATCACGTGCCACACGAACCTCTATCTCCTCTCTGATCTTAATCTCCTTGCTCACACCAAGTCTGGGTCCTTTGTAGGTTAATACGAAGCTCTCCTCATCGTTGCAAATTCTTTTTCGTAGTCTTAGAGCTTCATCCGTTGAAGCGAGATCCTTGCACGGGTGTGCAAAATACGTGTCAACTTCAGTACATACTTTAACGAACTTAAAGCCCGATTCCGCCAAGGTTTTCCTCGCATAGCCAGGGTCCATTACCTCGAGTTTAACCTCCTCTTCTAGCACAGTACATCCACTCCGGTTCTTACCTGACACGCATTTTCGAAAGCACTCTACCGGCTGTTTCCACTGCTTTCCTGTAGAGGAGCGGGGGTGTTCTCGTTGTTACCTTGTACTGCTTTTCAACACGAGCAAGACCCTCAACGAACGCCCGTACACCTCTTTCCAGCCCAATTCCATAGCCTCCCTCGAACATTACTACAGTTGGTACCTCTAACTCAGCGAGAACTCTACCTATACTGTAGTATGATACCTCCGTCAGACTCAGATCTGCGAGTCCATCGTTGATATAGCCATCGAAACCTGCCGATATCACAAGGGCCTCCAGCGCGTAATGCTCTAGTGCACTTTGAACTTTGCTCACAAGAACAGTGAATAAGTCGTCACCACTGCTGGGTGGTAGGATCAAGTTTAACTTGTACCCGAAACCCTCGCCTTCACCCAGCTGATCTGGATAGCCGGTGTGGGGGTATAAGGTGTCGGGGTCCTGGTGTAAGTCGAGCTGAAGGATCCTCATTTTGTAGAATATTTCCATTGTCCCGTTTCCATGGTGAGCGTCGAAGTCCACAACTGCGATGTTCTTAAAGCCTGCATCCTCGAAACCAAGAACAGCAGCTGCAGCGTTGTTTAGTAAGCAGAAACCCTGAGTTGATGCTCCCATGGCTTTACCTCCTTTACCAGCGTGGTGTCCAGGTGGACGGAGAACTATGAACACAGGTGTTCTACTGCTACTTAAGGCTACTGAGTACGAGTAGTAGAAAGCTGAGAGAGCTAGCTCAAGAGAATCTTTTGAAAAGTACGTGTCTTCATCTACTAGTGCTGGAGCTTTCTGAGATAGCTTTACTAGGTACTCCAAGTAGCCTTTAGCGTGGATTCTCTCAGCAAGTTTCAAGGATTCGCCGCGATCAACACTCGTAGTTGTAATGTCTTCCCATGAAAACCCCAGATTCCTAAGGGTGTTCATGACCCTTTGAACACGCTTAGGGTTTTCCGGGTGATTAAAGCTTGGATTATGCATATAGGCAGAGTCGGACAAGTATAGAACCCTAAGCATTGATATGCAACCTCATGAAGCGTAGTAAAGAGCCTGGTATAAAGCATCTATGAGGGTTTTCTTATCAATGTTCTTGGGGATTCTAACGATCGCTAGATTGGGGTGTCCTGCTATATCCTGCGCTATGCCTTCTGCCAAGAGGTACTTTGCTATTCTGTACGCTCTACCATTTGGTACTTTTAGTATTAGCAATGCGTACTCCCTGTTCGTTCCCGCAACAAGCGCTACTGGTGCTTTTAGTATGAGCGAAAGTCTAGAAGCTAGTGCTGTAACACCTCTTTTCTTCCACGTGTACCTAGCATCCACAAACCTTAGATCACCGACCTTAACAGCACTTACTGCAAGGTTCATTGCTACATCTTTAATCTCCTTATCCCGCTCTTCCACGACTTTCTTTGCAATACTCCATACTGACTCGTCCAGGGGCATGGGCGAAGGAGACGGATCGGCCAACCACTCCACGATCCTACACCACAGTTCTTCATTTCTAATAGCTGTAAGAGCTTTCGAAATGTTCTTAGCCATTTCGAACAACTTGAGAAGATTACTGGGTACTCTCTTCCCAGAGTCCATGTACTTTATCACTTCAACAAACAGTTTAAGCTTATCGTGAACCCTTATACCCTTTGATACGAGCTCATCGTAGAGCAAGGCGGCTGTTGGTTTTCTGAAGTCCACTACTGCTACGTCGAAGCTGCTTTTCACCTCGTTTACCCTGTGCAAACTAGCTATGTGGTGGTCGACGAATATGACCTGCTGAACACCGAAGTGGAGTTTAAGCATTTTTACGATGTTTCCAAGAGTGTCACTGTACGGTACATCAAGGAACACTACTGCATAGTAGTTGTCTTTAATCTGCGATAGAATGTATTTTACCCTGTCAGGGTCTACGGGTGTCTTGTGAAATTCTACGTCCTCCTCGAGCGGATACTTTTTAAGATGCTTTTGAGTGTACTCTATGAGCGCTGTTGAAATAACACCATCAGAATCCCAGTCTCCAAGTACTAAAACTTTTTTTCTACTAGACATATAAGCACCCGATGCCGAGAGCAATACGGTTTACATATTCTGCTTTTAAACTGTATCATTAAATACGGGAAAGAAGGTTGAAATACCTTTCCGATATAGTTGATATGCTTCGGAAAAACATAACTGAAGGTGCGCGTATTACACGCGAGGATTCATCTGCGAATCTCATTGAACTCTTGGACGAGGCTCACCCCAAGCAAGTGGATCTTGTTGAAAAACCCTTTCTAAAGAAGCTCAACGTTGAACCAAGAAAACCAGAAGTTGACATCTTTGCGCTGGATAGTAGCTCGAGGGTTATTGAGTCATCTTACCTGTTCATGGCCATAGCATCCGGTAGCTTGTTCAGCAGGTTCACAGGTAGAGCATTTGATGTACCCAGCGTGATGTCAATACTGGGTTTAGAAGAACCTCTGTGCAAGCACGTAGTTATCGTACCCGAGGTAGAAAAGTTCGACAACATACTTAAGGAGCTGGCAACGCAACCTGGCGTTTTGCACAGCAATCCTCTTGGAGTTCCCTATACAAGTAACTATAACAAGTTCGCTATACTGAATGAACTAAGGCTTAGCGTAGAACAATGTTTACTTGAAGAGTTCAGCAGAAGTAGTCTGGCGAGTAATGGTACAGTACTACTTGTTGATGGTCCCTTAGTGTACTCAACATCGATATCACCTGAACCAGCCATTCCAGTTCACGAGAGAAAAATCTACGTGAAGAGCATTGAGCACATGAATAAAAGCAGAGTACTTACGTTGATGAAGCTTGCAAAGAACGGTGTAGTTGTTATCTCGGTAGTTAAGAGATTGCATAAAAGCTACATTCTATCCTCGATAGATCCAGCTGGCATCTCACGTGGTAAAATGAACGATGAAGCCTACCTCAGTACACTCCTCATCTCCGAGAAAAACCTACAGGGAGAACACGTGCTCCTTGGACCACTAGTTGTAAAACAGAAGCACGAGTATGGGGTTGACAGGTTAATCTGGTACATAGGTGTATCAAGAAGAATATACCCACTTAGAGGTGGATTTGGAAACTACGTTTTCTACCGTGTTGAAGTATTCGATGACATGTACACGGAGAATGTCCTAGGCTACGTCGTATACGATAGCATCTACACGGGCTCCGTTATTCCTCTCAGTATACTCGTTGTCGATAAGAGGGTAAAGAAGCTCTCTGGCTCCATAGCAAACTATGTTCTCTACCTCACGGGTTTAACTCAGGAAGCAACTATGCAGTATATTAGCGTGTTCTAGAACAATTCCTACTATGGGGTAGTATCCTTTGAGCTCGAATGACATACTTAAAACTCTCGAAGACAAGTCCAAGGCTGCCTTCGAAATTGCCGCTTCCCTTGGGGAAATAGTGGGTTTTGTTTCCAGGACCAGTCCTTCGCTCATTAACGAAGAAGGAGGGTATGTAGTTTTCGATGTAGATCCTGTAGTGTACTTTTCAAACTTCCAAACGCTGGCTCAGGCTGGTTCGCACCTCGGTGTTGTAGACATAAAAACCCTCTGCCTGATAAGCCTAAAGGTGATCAGCGTTGAACGCAGGGATATACTAGCGGAGCTGGATCTCCCGGACATGTACACTCCTTTACCCTACAACGAGGTCTCAGGACTACTCACCAAGACTAGAATAAAAGCAAAACCTCTACTAGCCTTCAACATTAAAACCGGTGAAGTAACAGCTGCAAACTACGTTATTGAACCTCAGAGCCCGGTTGTGATACTAAGAGATCCTCGTGCTATACAGAGTGTTCTCGGATTACCAAGCGAAGGGGTTTTCCTCGGGTATGTAACGGTAGGCGATACGCCCATCTTCGAAGGGAACGCTCAACTCTTTCTTCCACTAAAAGCGTTTTACCAACATGTGCTAGTGGTTGGAACAACGGGTAGTGGTAAAACAACTCTGCTTAAAAACATGATCGCATCTATAATCGCCAGATACAAGCTCGTTGATGCGAGAGTTTCGTTAATAGTAATTGATCCTAACAAGGACTACGTAACCATGACGCTTAAGCCACTGTGGAAAGTATCCGGTTTCACGCGGGACGACGAGTACGTGATCTCCGAGAAAATCGCCAGTAGCATTCCGGGGTTATCGGGTCTAATAGTACTGCTTCCCATTACTAGAACCGTTGTAGAAGAGTACGTTGAGAAAGCCGAAAACTGGGCTCGTGTACTGAAGATGCTTGCAGAGGACTACATAAACAGCATACTGTCTCCGATCACAAGAAAGTTCAACTGGAGTTATACGATATCCGAGCTCGAAGTTGTAGAGGAGCCTGTGGGAGACAGTACTCTTAGGTTTGTGAAAGCCGCAGTAGAAGTTAACTACGGCTACTGCAAGGACCTTGTTCATTACTACATAGTTCCCTACGCGCTGAGGTACACTGATTTCAAGCCAAAGGAGCTCGTAGCACTCAACCCTTACTTTACTAGGCAAGCGAAGGATGCTCTTTTAAGGTTGACGTACGCGCTCAAGCAGAAAAACGCCTACATAGAAACTATATACGACCTGTACGAGGCTCTAAAGGAAGCAAGATTCAGAATCGAGGAGAAAGCTAGACCACGTGGGGTTGTCCTAGACCCCAACAAGGAGTACGTTGTAGAGGTAATTAAAGATCTAGCTATTCACAAGAGCACTCTTGAGAACATGATTCGACAGATCGCTGCTATAACGGATACTGGTATTTTCGATGTATACGTGAAAGGGCATGGTGACAAATACCTGCGTGAACCACCCATAGACTACATTCTTGAAAAGCACTTTGAAAAGTTCAACGGCTACCCCGTTGTCGTAGACCTCGAGTTTCTGCAGATACATTCGCAGGCTGATCCCGAGAAGACTATTAGCATAGTAGCGTTTCGAATACTAAACAAGGTATTCGAATGGAAGCTTGTTCAAAGCAGGTTTAAGTTCGAAACTCAACCCATCTTGATCTTCATAGACGAGGCTCACAGGTTTTTCCCGAGCAGGAGTGGTGTTGAAGAGTACCTGGAGCACGTATCTGGAATGATAGATCGAATCGCTAGATTAGGTAGATCGAGAAAACTAGGCTTAGTGTTCAGCACGCATAGTCCAAAGGATGTTCACGACATAATACTCCAACTAACTAATACCAAGATCGTTCTAAGAACAGATAAAACACACTTATCAACCCTGGACTTACCAGCTGAGTACAGGGATTTCATCACGAGAGCAAGCGATAGAGTCGGTGTACTGAAGAGTCATGTTCTAAGACTAGGCTACGTGACGTTCAGAACACCCCTGCCGCTTGCTGGTCACTACGACCTCTCTGCTATAACATAGATAGTTCATGTCTCCGTGTTCTCAAAGCGTTTTCCACGCATACGCAAACCTCCGAGCTGCTGTGTAAACAACCATTGCTGTAAAAGCAATGTACAGCGCGAATGCTACTACGTGGTTTATATCAGCGAGAATAGCCACTACTGCTAGTGCAATGAGTCTTTCTGCTCTCTCCATCAAGCCTACCCCGGATAAGCTAAGACCCAGACTCTCTCCCTTGGCTCTCATGTAGCTCACGATCATCGAAGATGCAAGGTAGATGAGAACAATGTGTGAATTAAACCCCAGCTCAACAAAGGCGAGAGCAAACACAGCCTCGCTGACTCTGTCCACAACCGAATCCAGAAACGCGCCTTTTCTACTTACTTTCCCCGTTAGTCTCGCCATTGCTCCATCAATAGCGTCTATGAAACCAGATAGCATAATTGCCAATGCTAGTAGAGTGCCTAATCCAGTGTAAACTACCAATGCATAACCGAGAATAGCTACAACCAGGGAAGTAGCTGTAAGAGCGTTAGGAGTAACATGTGTTTTAGAGAGCGGTTTTACAACGTTGTGCAAAAATCTCTCTGCTCTACTCCGCAACTTGTTCAACAATGCAGTTTTCACCGCACACTTCCTTGCAGATCTTCATCATGACTACAGCGTCCTGCTCTAGCACAGGACTTTCGCTTATGATGACAGCGTCTACACCGTGTTCGCAGAGCACTGAGCAAACGATCGCAAAGTCAGGCCCATAGCCCTCCTCGGAGAGAGTGTGATGCTCTCTCTCACCTCCCTTGCCGTACTCTATCTTGGAGAAGTGTACATGAAGGGGCTTTAGTGCCCACGATCCAAGCTCTTTTTCAATGGTATCTATAACCTCTAACACGTGATCTCTTGAGGTTATGTACTTTCCACCACTCCTAGCGTATATGTGAGCGAAGTCTACAACGGGTCTAACACCATCAAGGCTCCTCGATATCTCTATGATCTCTTTCAACTCGCCCACTTGACTAGTTTTCCCCGTGGTCTCAGGACCTAGCCAAACACCACGTGCGTTTATCTGGACTCTATGCTCTACAACTGGTTTAAGGTTCTCGATAACTCTTCTCAAAGCATCCCTTCTGCTGGGTGCATCCTTGTAGTATCCAGGATGAAATACCACAACGTAAGCATTCATCCAGTTAGCTGCTTCAACTGATTCATTGAGTCTCCGAATACTTGCTTCGACCACGTCTTTTCTGCCAGCAAGGTTTATGAAGTAGGGTGCATGAAGACTCAGCTTTACGCCATTGGCTCTAGCCTCTAGTCCAAAGGCTTTAGCTTTATCCTCCCGTATGTTAACTCCTCTTACGGCTTCGTACTCCATTGCGTTAAGACCCATTTCTCTTAGAAACGAAGGGGCTTTGAGTATGTCCGCTGACTTGAGCGTAATGGGTTTTCCAGCTGGACCAAACCAGTACCTAGGCATACTCGTTCTCCGTATTTATTCTCTCAAGATTGATACTTATAGCTCTGGGGTCCGAGATCTTGGAATCACCAAGTCTCATTGATGAAAGAGTTCTGTTCAAAGGGTTAAGATTCCTCGTTACTAGACGAAGATACGTTGGTACTAAAGGAATCTTCGAACGCGATGTAGTGGTGTTCCCTGAAGCCGTAGTCGTACTACCTGTAATTGACGACTACCTGGTGCTGATCAAGCAATTTAGAGCACCGTTCAACGATTTCATAGTTGAAGCTCCAGCTGGTGTTGTGGATAAAGGTGAAACACCGGATGAGGCGGCTGTGCGTGAACTAGTAGAGGAAATCGGCTACAAGCCGCGTAAACTTGTGAAGCTTGGAAAGTACACTCCAGCACCTGGATATAGTAGTGAGGTTCTACACTTCTACGTAGCATACGACCTAGAGTATGTTGGAGCAAAACCAGAGAGGTACGAAATAATAGAGCCTTTTCAGGTGAAGATTGAAGATGCGTATAGAATGGTGTTAAGCAACCAAGTGACCGATATGAAGACTGCTCTCGCAATAATGCTCTACAAGTCAATGAAGGAGGCTGGTCTAGTATGAGCTTGGAACCTAAGGTTCTAAGAAGACTTCTCGAATTCAAACTAGTGATCGAGGGTCCTAGTGGCTGGGCTCTCAGGGAACTCATGGACATAGTACTTGACTTCTTCAACGAGAGGTTTTCGCTCATTTTGAACGAAGTACTAGAGCCTTACGGATTAGAGGCATCCGTACTCAAGGATGATGGTTGTCGTTTACTACCGAGTGAACCCTTGTGCGCAAACTTAATGGTAGTTGGTGTCTACGAGAAGGATTCCCAAGCACCTTTAGTATATGCGCTCTACTACGTAGGTAAAGGAGAAAACACACTCAACATACACATTTTCAGCCTTATTGACGCATCAACCATGAAAAAGATTAAACTTGACTAGAGTTTCTACCTTTGGTAAGTACTTACCTAAGGCTCAGGAGAAGAACAATGTCTATGCTTACGAGAGTTAGACCAACCAAGATAGAGCTTATAAGGCTTCGAAGAAGGTTGATTACGAGCGTAAGAGTACACAGAATACTCACTGAAAGACTTGTAGTCCTGGCTAACGAGTACATGTCTAGAATAAGGGAAGCTGTTGAACTAAGAAGAAGAGTTCAAGAGAGCTCAGTTTTGGTTTACAAGAGAGCACTGGGCGTACTAGGGTTGTACGGGCCTTCCGCATCGGATTACCTTGCTGAAGTTTCACCGAAACCCACTGTATACGTGGGTACAGAGAACGTTATGGGTGTTAAAGTCAAAAGCGTAGTACTGAAGTACTCAGACAAGATGCTTCCAAGTGGTTTAGAAGACTTCACGGATCAGTGTAGAGCCTTCGTAGATGCTGTCATAGCCCTTGCAAGAGCCGAGTATGCTCTTAGAGAGATAGGCAGGGAGCTTGTGGCTACAAAGAGAAAGGCTAACGCTCTTCAGTACATTATTATACCAAGGCTCCGAAGCGTTATTAGAGCTCTTCAGTTAAAGTTCGATGAGAGGGAGAGAGAGGAAAAGTCTAGGCTAAAGCGTATCAAGTATATTCTCGAGTCCAGGGGGTCCACTTGAGTGAAGCTGACTTCTTAGAGGTCTTCCTAAGAGAGGAGCTGAGAATTGCGAACAGACATGCACCCAGAGAGAGGCTATCTATATGTGAGCTCATGAAATCGGAAGTGCCCCACGTGCGTACTTTTGATGGAGCTGTTCACATGATTGATCCGCGAGAACTTGAGCTACTCAATAACGTTGTTCACGGAGACTGTAGTCTTAAACTACCAATTGTCATCGAGTACATTCCCGAAGGAGAAGGACTGTACGTGGTTAAAGATGAACCGTCGATAAAAGCTCTTGTTCAAGTCTTGAACCTGAATTCCTGGTCAAAACCCCTGGTGCTTTACAGACCGCAAGTGCTTGAACTCAGAAGGATTCTTAGAACTACGACCACCATATTATTAAGTCCACGAATCATAGGAGGAGAATCTGGGTGGCTTACTAATGAGTGGTAGTTTAGAAGAACTTGACAAGCGTGTAGAAGCCATAATATCTAGAGCTATTGCAGAGAGAGATGAAATACTGAAGAAGGCACGAGCTACCGCGGAGGAGCTACTGAGAAAACCCATACCCATCGATGAGTACAAGAAAGAGGCCGAGAACATTGTCAACGAAGCTAGGAGAGAAGCCGAGAGAATAATCGAGAATGCCAGGAAGAAAGCGGATGAGCTGAAGTCTCAGGCTAAACAGAGAATGGAGCACGCCGTGAGACTAATAGTAGAGTACGTTGCAGGGCTGAGAACAGAATGATCCTCCTGAGCAAGCCCGCGAGCATGAAAAAAGTTATCGTGGCGTGCCCTCACGATTACAGTAGTCAGGTTCTCACGGTACTTCAGAACATAGGAGTTGTCGACGTAGAACCGGTTGAGTCCACGAGAATTCTCGAGGAGTACGAGCGCCTGAGGAAACTACGCGATCAGATCATGAGCATTTTGTCTAAAGCCAAAGTAACCCTTGTGAAAGCAGAGCTCTACGATGCTGAAGCTTTCGCACTATCCATTGAGAAGATCGAGAACGACGTAAAAGATCTACTAACAAAAATAGAGCTTCTGGAATCCCAAATAGGTGAACTCAGGAGAAAGCATGATGATCTCACGCTACTAAGGTCTACACTAGATAAGGTTCCACAAACCATTGACCCTCAGATGCTCTACTACAGGGGGAAACATATATCCTCGCTACTTGCAGTCTGCAGAAGAGAGTACGTTGACCGCTTAGTAGTGCGTGATTACGTTAAGTTCTACAAGGTCTATAATGTAAACGAGGACTTGGATGCTGTTATCACCGTAATTGACAGTGAGTATTTCGAGGACTATATCGAGGTACTAAGGTCTGTTAATGGATGGTTTCCACACGTTATTGTTCAAATGCTACAGGGTTGCAGGGATATTAAATGTGTTAAGGATCGAGTAAAAGCTGAGCTGGAGGTTGTAGCTAAGGAGCTTAACAATCTTGAGCTCAGATTAGTTGAGCTCGTGAGATCCAACCTCGAAATACTCGGTAAATACATGCTCTTCGTAAACAATGAACTGAGCAGGTACATGGTTTTCTCAAGGTTAAGCGAGTACAGGTATTTATCCAGTCTCCAGGGTTGGATCCCTTCTGAGAAAGCCAGCGTTCTACTATCGGAGCTTCGTAAAACGGATCTCCCAGTGTTCGTAGAGCTTAGAGACCCCGGGCCAGGCGATAATCCTCCAACACTCATGAAGAACAAGCCTATTATAAGCTTCTACCAGGTTATTACCAGGCTCTATGGAGTTCCAAGGTATTGGGAGTGGGATCCTACACCACTTGTAGCCTATTCGTTTGCGTTCTTCTTTGGGCTGATGAACGCTGATGCAGGCTACGCACTATTAGGACTGCTCGCTGTACTCGTAGTACTCGATAAACTTGCTGAAAATCCGCATTCACCTTATTACAGGGAGTTCAAGGGTGTTTTACTGGTTTCGAACACTGTAGCACTCGTTGTTGGTTTGCTTTCGGGAACTCTATTCGGCGACTTCCTCAGGTTCTTTAACCTAAAGCTACCAGTACTATTTAAAGATGTTGTTGATCCACTGGGGTTCATAAAGCTATCTTTGATAGTGGGTTTAGTTCATGTGAACATAGCTCATGTATTGGCTACAGTGAGGTTTCTTGGTGAAAGAAAACTAGCTGATTCTCTAGTTGAGCTGGGGCTTCTCATCTCGGAGGTGTTCGGTATACCCCTAATACTAGAGAAGCTCCTGGGGTACAGAGTTCCCGTTATAGGAGATCTGCCTGAGATAGTAATCTGGCCAGGTGTGACTGCGGGGGTTTCAATGATTATTGCAGGTAGCATAATGAACATGAAAGCGTTGGGTCTTCTCATGTGGATCTTTCAGATAACTGGCCTACTGGGAGACGTACTAAGCTACGTTCGACTAGCAGGTGTAGGCATGGCAACCTACTACATGGCGCTCGCATTCAACTTCATGATAGAAATGCTGTATGGATACTTCGGGAATCTCCGTATACTGGGATTAATGGTTGCTACTCCGCTACTCATACTGGCACACTTATTTGTATTGGTGCTTGCACAGCTAGGAGCATTTGTTCACTCGCTTAGACTCTGCATGCTAGAATTCTTAACGAAGTTTTACGACGGATCAGGACGTGAGTACGCACCGTTTAGAGCTACGAGGTCTACTATTATCGTGTTACCCAGATAGGAGTAGGGATCCGTTCAGATGGTTCAAAGTGCAGGCACTATACACGTATATAAACCGTAGACTAAGATCAGTAAAGTCAAGGCTGAAAGAAGGCGATGTGAATTGATAGACCCATTAGGGATTGCTTATATAGGTGCTGTGCTTCCGCTAGTTGGTGGCGTGATCGGGTCAACTACAGGTATGAAGCGTGCAGCTAGCGCCGGAGCCTCGGTACTCGCTGAGGATCCAGCTCAGTTCAAGAACGTCTTAATACTGGCAGCACTACCAATGACTCAGACATTTTACGGACTAATACAGATGATATACACATTGCGGGCATACATACCGGGAGTAGAGATAACTCTTGCAAGGGCTCTCGGCATACTCGGTGCAGGGCTCGCAGGACTGTTTGCCGAATGGCTCTCTGCATGGGCGCAGGGCATTGTCTGCGCCTCTGGAATCTCCGAGTTGCCTAGAACCAAGGGTAAGAACTTCATGAGCACTGTTATTCTAGCTGTGTATGTTGAGCTCTGGGGAATACTAGGAATAGTCTTCACAATACTAAGCTACGCGTTAATGGGATGAAGTGCGTTGGAAACAGGCTACGATTTCTCTGAGAGGATTATAAGGGAAGCCGAGAGAAAGGCAAGCGCTATAATAGAGGAAGCACGTAATCAAGCAGATAAAATAATCAAAGACGCGCTAGAACTGTGGACTAGTAAAGCCGAAGCTACTAGGAAGCGAATAGTTGAAGAAGCACTTAGACAGGCAAACATAATACTAGCTGATGCCAAGAGAGAGGCTAGTATCATAGTAGCGAGTGCTAAGCAAGAAGTCATTAACGATGTTTTTGAAAAAGCACGCAGTATTCTCCACAAAAGAGAATACGATGTTAAACAAAGCCTCAGGAGCCTGATTATCGAGGGTTTAGCGTACATAAAAACCCTATCAAAGATCGTCGTTAACCCAAACGACACTGAGGTAGCAAAAGAGATTCTGAATGAACTCGGGTACAGCAACGTTGAAATTGAAACAGATGATAAAATGCCGGGAGGAGTCATACTAGTGTCCTCAGAAGGCACCGTAGTGAACAACAGCATTGAAGTTAGACTTAAGCAGGCTGAGCTTAGACTACTCGATAAAATCGCCAAGAGCCTCTGGGGCTGAATTTTGATACCCGTGTTCAGGAAGAGCAGTATCGTATTGAAGGAAGAATACTGCAGCATGCTTAGTGCTGACACAAGATCAGGTAGTCTTAGAGCTATAATCGACAAAGAGTTTGCACCCAGGTTGATTAAAATAGCTGAGGAGTCTCGAGATTTAAGTAGAATACTAGCAGAAGTCGACAGGTACCATGCTATTCTTCTAACGAGAATTCTCGAAGAAACTGAAGCTGAGAGAACAGTTCTAGCAGTTGATGCTCTAGCCAGAACCTATTCATCTGTGCCTGCACTATTGACTCATCAAATGGGTTTAAAACCTCTCTCCTATTTTCCAGTACCTGGAGTGAGCAGTATCAAAGAGTATCTTGAGTCAGCTCAGTTCTACGCTACTAACCCATTTCTAAGTAAACTACTGGGTTACTACCGCTCTTTGGGTAGACTAAAGCCCGAGAACCTCGTGAAAGTTCTAGATGAGATCGCCCTAATCATTAAGGACTCTGAATATGTTCACGAATACCTAGCGGCTGGTTTATACTATGACCTGATTCTGCTCAGGCTCTGCAGCATTCACTATTTTTCGGATGCTGAATTCAAATCTTTACTTATACCTGCGCAGGAGCTGAAAGATGCGTGCAAACTGGTTACAAGTAGCCCTGAGCAAATCATCGGCATTTTGAAGAAAGCTCATCCTGCTACTAGTGTAGCTTCTAGCATTTACGAAGATTCTCTCAAGTTCCTAGGAAGAATAGAGGGGTTGGACTTAGTAGCAGTGATGGCTCCAGCCTATTTAGCATCCCAAATACTGCATGTAAAGCCTGCAGAGTCTTTGCTCAAGTACTATCTTCTATACTTGAGGCAGAGTGTTCTCCTGAAGCTTGTACTAGTGTTTGTAGAAGAGCCATCTGTGAAACCTGAGCTTAGGTTGTTCATTGAGAGGTGGGTTAGCCCGTGATCAAGCGTGGCAGAGTGATCTTTATAGGTGATGAAGCACTAGAACTGATCGCACGTGCAGCAGGACTTGATGCTTACCTGTTCAAGGCTAACTGCGAGGACCTGAACAACTGGTTGTCAAACAATATTCAGAACTACGATGTAATAGTGTACTTAGACCTCGTAGCAGAGAGCTGCAATAGCTTCAGGAGAATACTGAACGCGTACTCCAGAGAAAAGCTATTCGTTGAATTAGAATACCCACTCAAAAAGGAGTTTACGGATCCGAGAAAGTACTACAAGGAATTAGCCAAGAAAGACCTTGGAGTTGAGATCGAGCTTTAATATCCATCTGTACCTATTGAGAATATCGGCTGGTAGCATGCTTAAAGGTAAAACGTACAGAGTTTCAGGACCTCTCGTTATAGCAGAGGGTATGAAAGGGGTTGGTGTCTACGAAGTTGTAGAAGTTGGTGAAGAAAGACTTATTGGTGAAGTCATTGGAGTACAGGGAGATAAAGCAATAATACAGGTCTACGAGGATACTAGTGGACTTAAAGTAGGTGAACCAGTGTATTCTACTGGAGAACCGCTTTCAGCGGAGCTTGGACCTGGTCTCATAGGTTCGGTATTTGATGGTATTCAGCGACCCTTGAAGAAGCTTGAGGAACTAGTCGGGTTCTTCGTTAGGAAAGGTGTAAAGCTTCCTCCACTACCTAGAGACAAGAAATGGTATTTTACACCACTCGTAAAACCAGGTACTAAGGTATCCGGTGGTGACATCGTAGGCTACGTCCAGGAAACTGAGACGGTGAAACACTACATAATGATACCCCACGGATTTCACGGCAATTTGGAGTGGATCGCAAACGAAGGTGAATACACGCTAGAAGAACCCATTGCGAGAGTCAATGGAACAGATGTATACATGTACCAGAAGTGGCCGGTTAGAAAACCAAGACCCTACGTGGAGAAGTACGATCCTACTATGCCATTGATCACTGGAACCAGAGTGGTAGACTACCTGTTTCCACTTGGAATAGGAGGTAAAGCTGCAATCCCGGGTGGCTTTGGAACAGGTAAAACAGTAGCTTTGCAGACGTTTACTAAATGGAGCCATGCCGACATAGCAATATACGTGGGTTGCGGTGAGCGCGGTAACGAAATGGCTGACGCATTGCACAGCTTTAGAAAACTCATAGATCCTAAAACCGGGAAACCGATGATGGAACGAAGTGTTTTCATAGCGAACACGAGCAATATGCCGGTCGCGGCTCGTGAAGCAAGTGTTTTCCTCGGAGTAACAATCGGTGAGTACTTCAGGGACATGGGATACCATGTTCTCCTAGTAGCTGACTCCACCAGCAGATGGGCTGAAGCCATGAGGGAGATAAGCGGTAGACTAGAAGAACTACCCGGTGAAGAAGGATTCCCAGCTTATCTGGGTTCAAGGCTAGCATCCTTCTATGAGAGGGGCGGCTTCATTAAAGTCCTAGGTCAACCCGAGAGAAATGGTAGCCTAACTATAATAGGTGCTGTTTCACCGCCCGGTGCAGACTTCAGTGAGCCGGTCACGCAAGCTACTCTAAGGATTGTTAGAGCGTTCTACGCGTTGGACGTCGCACTCGCCTATAGAAGACACTATCCAGCTATAAACTGGCTGGTGAGCTACAGCCTCTACTTTGAGAACGTAGCAGACTGGTGGGCTAAGATAGATCCAGAGTACCGAAGAACCAGAAGTCTGTTCATGTACATACTACAGCGCGAAGCAGAGCTCGAAGAGCTGGTTAGGCTTGTGGGTGCAGACGCGTTACCAGCCGAGGACAGATTGGTCCTCGAAGTTGCCAGGATGATAAGAGAGGACTTTCTCAGGCAGGATGCTCTTAGTCTCGAAGACGCTCACAGTTCACCGTTGAAAACAGCGAGAATGGCCAAGGTGATAGCCAAATTCTATGAGAAAGCTAAACAAGCTCTTGAATCCGGTGTACCAATTGAGAAGATCAGAGAAGCTCGAGTAAGAGGAGAGATAGCTAAGATGAAGCTTCTACCCTACTACACACCTCCCGAAGAAATGGAGAAATTCTTCGCAGACCTATTCAAGCGTGTTGAAGAGGAATTCGACAAGATGATAGAAGAGGTGAAAACTTATGCCTAGCTTACTCGTTAGAGAGACCAGCAGTTTGTTAAGAGCGCAGGGTAGTCTTCTATTCGTTGAAACAATACCAGGTGTAAGATTCGGGGAGATTGTTGAGGTTGAGTTATCTAACGGTGAAACGAGACTTGGACAAGTTATTGATGCAGGCGAGGAAGTAACGGTTGTTCAAGTATTTGGCGGTGTAGCAGACGTGGATTTGAAGAGAACAAAAGTTAAGTATCGTGGGGAAACACTAAAGATCCCTGTTAGCATGGACGTCCTTGGTAGAACGCTGGATGGCCTAGGTAGACCCATTGATGGTGGACCAAAGATCATCCCAGAGGAGTACCTTGACATCAATGGCGCGCCGCTAAACCCTGCCTCAAGATTACCCCCATCGGAGTTCATAGAAACCGGGATATCAGCTATTGATGGTCTCTTCAGTATCGTTAGAGGACAAAAGCTTCCAATCTTCAGTGGCTCTGGTTTACCACACAACAGAATAGCTGCTCAGATAGTTAGACAAGCAAGAGTTCTAGGAAAGGAGGAAAAGTTCGCTGTGGTCTTCGCTGCTATAGGTGTACCATACGATGATGCCATGTTTTTCGTGGAGAACTTCCGGAAAGCCGGCGCGCTAGAACATGTGGTAGCCATTATAAACACAGCCTCAGCTCCTGTCATAGAGAGAATAGCCACTCCTAGAACAGCTTTAACCATAGCTGAGCATCTTGCGTGGAACCACGATATGCACGTCCTAGTGGTAATGACCGATATGACGTTCTACTGTGAAGCACTAAGAGAACTAAGTGCAGCAAGAGAGGAGGTTCCTGGTAGGAGAGGGTACCCAGGTTACATGTACACAGATCTTGCAACAATATACGAGAGAGCAGGCAAGGTCGCTGGGAAGAAGGGGAGTATTACGCAGATGCCAATACTCACAATGCCTGATGACGACATAACTCATCCAATACCAGACTTAACAGGCTACATAACAGAGGGTCAACTGGTACTATCCAGGTCTCTGTGGTTAAAGGGTATTTACCCACCCTTTGATCCCCTAATGAGCCTTTCAAGGCTAATGAAAGATGGTATAGGACCCGGTAAAACCAGGGAGGATCACAAGGATGTCTTTATGCAACTGATCAGCGCTTACGCTGAGGGTATTAGGCTTAGAGAGCTAAGCGTAATTGTTGGAACAGAAGCTCTTTCACCAAGAGATAGAAAGTTCCTGGAGTTTGCAGACAGGTTCGAACGGGAGTTCATCAACCAGGGCGAGTACGAGAGAAGAACTATCGATGAAACCCTTGATAAAGCTTGGAGCGTTCTATCCGTTCTACCTGAAGAAGAGCTGAAGCTCATTAGACCGGAGATCGCGAGGAAATATCATCCAAAGTACAGGCAGAATTCCTCGAGCTAGGTTTCATTGTTCTATATTTTTATATTCTTATGCTGAATCCTGCACCTGCTTCTACAACGTTTATGCCGCGATCCTTCAGCTTGTAGATGAAAGCGTTTCCACTACAATGCAATGGAATAACCAGATCAGGTTTCACCGTATCAGCAATGAAGGCAACAGCTCTGTCTACAATATCCAATGGAGCGTTGTATAAGTGAAATCCTCCTATTAAAGCGTAGATTCTTCTATTGAAAAATCTAGCTATGTTCTCGAGTACTCTGACACCACTGTGCATACACCCGGAGATAACAACAAGTCCTTTACTATGGTTGAGAACCAGGAAATGCTCGTAGGGTGGTCCATAGAATGGTGCTGATACGTACACACCTTCGCTGAGCCTTGTCCACGTGGTAACCTCCATGGGTTTTAATGCGTGTTGACGAAACATTAACCCCAAAGACTCGCTAGACCCATAGGGTATTAAAGCATCAACGAAGGGAGCTTCCTGAGCTACGAAGCGGTATCCTCCGTAATGAGGTGTGTGTTCATGGGAAACGATAAGGTAATCTATGGTTGCAAGGTCTATGTCTAGCTCTTTCGTGTTGTGCTCTAGAGTGTTGTGGTCAGCAGCTGCCCCAAACAAATACTTGTTAAAGCCTACCTCTAAGAGAATAGAGTAAGAGTGTTTAGCAATGAGGTTTTGAGAAAGAACTTTGTCATCTGATATCACTGTTACTTTCACGAAAACCCCCTATGCGTATCTACGTTATAATTAACTATATAAAGGGGCCATTTTCTTTCTTGGTGCTCACTTGGGTTATTCGTGTGTGCTGTGGTTTTAAAGCCAAGAACTTACCGAGGTTAACGGTTCCTCTGGGTTTCGAAATTCATGAATGCTGAATCATGGACAATGCTGAAAAGCTTCCGGGCAAGAAGGTCTAAAAGGACCGTTGAGAAGTAGATGACTAGAGGAATGAATATAAAAGCATAAAGCACACGAATAAGCATTTACTGTGTAGCGGTTGGGGAACTTGAAAAACGCCGCTGTACTATTCACTGGGGGTAAAGATTCAACCTACGCTCTCCACAAGGCTGTAGAATCCGGTTTAAGGGTTAGTGTACTACTAACGGTGGTACCACACTATAAGTACTCTATGTTGTATCACCCGCCCTACTTCTCCGTTCTAGTATCCCAAGCGCAATCGCTGGGAATACCATTAGAGTCTATAGGTTTATACGACAAGCTGAAAGAACTCGATGCGTTGGAGTGGCTAGTGAAAAAAGCTGTCCATGACTACGGCATAGATGTTCTAGTAACTGGCGCTATTCGCAGCGATTACCAAAGAAAAGCCTTTAATAAAGTAGCCTCGAAGTACGGGGTTACGCTGTACTCACCACACTGGGGAGAAGATGACTACAGTTACATGAGGTCTCTGCTGGAGTATGGAATAGAGTTCGCAGTTGTTTCGATCACATCAATGGGTATCCCCCATGATATCCTAGGCAAAAAGTTCACGTTGGAAGACTTGGAAAAACTCACAGTTCTCAGCAGGAAGTACGGTTTTAACTTATCGTTCGAAGGAGGTGATGCAGAAACACTTGTACTGAATGCACCGTTGTTCAAGTACGAGATCAGAGTTTATGGAAAAGCAGTATGGGTTTCAGATTTCGAAGGTTACTTTGTAATCGAAGATCATGAGCTTGTTAAAAAACACTAGGGTGGTGTAGCTTCCTTTGTGTAGTACACTTTTATTATCTCAGCCAGATGCTCTGGCTTAGTGTACCATTTATCGTACTTGTACTCGTTGTTCTGTATTCTTACTACAACGTAGTCTCTTTCATCTCTAACTCTGACATCGGGAAATCCTGTTTTGCGTACTATGATCTCTACAGCTGATACATCTTCGAACTTTACCTCCTTCACCCTACTTACCAGTTGTATTTTGAACTGCTTTATGTACTCACTCATATGCATCAACTACTAGAACGTTTTACAGTAAGCTTCGTATTCCCTTATATAACTTTAGAACTTTAGAATATAACCTTTGCGAACTCGCACCTCCACTAGGATTTGTCTAGTAGGTGGTTCCCAGGAGAGCGAATCTATCTGCTCTGCTTCCACTGCAGGTTGTAAAGTTCTTGGGATTGGGCAGATCTATAGGCGACTCAACGATCTCGCCGAGCACACTCATTTTGTACGTTTCCTCCAAGCGTTCAGCATCACCTCTGGAACCATCCCATGGCGCGATCACTAATCCTCTGTAGTTTTCATGAAAACTGCAGTCAAGGTATAATCTCGTTAGCTTCTTCAAGTGTTCTAGAGCTCTGCTTCTAATGCTTTCACCTAGTTCTAATGAAACCTGCTGAATGATGTTTACAAGGTCTTCGAGCTTAACAGTCACCTTGGGGGAACCATCACGTTTAGCGATAGTAACGGTTCTCGTGTCTAGCTCTTTTCTACCGATCTCGAGTCTTAGAGGAACCCCTTTCATTTCCCAATAGTAGTACTTCCACCCTGGTGTATGCTCCGGGTCATCGTCCAGTAGCACTCTCATATTGTTTCTCTCAAGGTAGGTTTTAATGCTCTTGGCATACTCGAGTACGTCCCTATCCTCGGGTTTGGCTATGGGAACAATTACGATCTGTATGGGGGCAACCTCGGGTGGGAAAACCAATCCTTTCTCGTCACCGTGAATAGCTATTACTGCTCCAAGAACTCTCTCGCTTACACCGTAGCACGTCTGGTACACGTATTTAACACTCCCATCACTATCCATGAACTTTATGTCGAAAGCTCTCGCAAACCTTTGCCCGAGGTTAATTACACTTCCGAGCTCGAGTCCTTTACCATCGGGCATAACAGTGATAAAGTCGTAGTTGTACTCAGCACCCGCAAAGGTATCCCACGGAGGTGTCTTCACGATGAAGTACGGTAAGTAAAGCCTATCGAAGAACTTCTTGTACACTCCTATAGCCTCCACTATCTGCTTCTCAGCTTCCTCCATTGAAGCATGTGCTGTGTGTGCTTCTATAAAGCTCATTATTTCTCTGACTCTCAGTATAGGATGAGTCATCTTGGTTTCGTATCTAAAGACGTTGACAACCTGGTATATCTTCAAAGGAAGATCTTTTCGTCCCTTGATCCACAAACTCCACATGTAGTACATAACGGTTTCACTTGTTGGTCTAAGGAAATATCTTTCAGAGAACCTCTTGGACGCTGTGCCCTCGATGACCAGTGTTTCTCCTCCGAACCCCTGAAGAAAGTCCTTTTCCTTTGAAAATATGGATTCAGGTATGAGAGTAGGGTAGTAAGCTTCTTGATGTCCTGTTTCTTCCAGTAGGCTTATCAGGATTCTCTGTACTAGTCTTAGGGCTTTAAGTCCGTATGGTTTCCATACTATCATCCCCTTAACTGGGTACCTAATGTCAACTATGTCAGCTTCTCTTAGTACTGAGTGGTACCATTCGTCGAAGTTCTTGTACTTGTCTATTCCTATGCTTTTCCAAGCCACATTATTCACCAAGCCTACACAGCGCTTTTAACACCATTTGGTTAATATTGAACTCCGTTTTTCTTAACCAGTATTCTAGGTAACCATCTAAAAATAGTTTAGTACCACCGGGTATTATCATGGTGTACTCTCGTGTGGTAATGAGCAGGTCTTCATGGCATAGCTCCCTGCTCTTCTCAATCGTGTTTAGAGTTCTCTCCGATAGAACTACTCCTAAACCCGAGTTCGCTTCGGCGCTCAGCGGATTTGTACAAGCTATACCGAATACACCGTAGGTGCCCTTGGTTACTTCGCGTAAACCAGTCCAAGAACCGTAACGTGCTGAAGCGTCAAGCAACCTAGACATCGCGATTTTAGCTTCAAGTCTAGTTTCACCGAGTTGTTCATAAATACTTCTCCTTGTTTTCGTGAACCAATCATCATTCGGCTTAACTTTGCTTAATACATCGAGTACAATATTCGCTACTCTGACTACCGCGCTTTCCGCGTGTGCCGGTTGAGCACTGCTGTTGTGAATGCTCCACGTTCTTGGAAGAGTTGTGAGGGTGAACGCGGGTACACCATGCTCCATGTAGAAGTGGCTTTCCATGAACAAGTGGTTGTAGTCTATGGAGTTTACATGTTCCGCGAGCGTCTCCTTGAACACGGGGTGCGAGTGTGCAATAAGGTCCGTATCTCCGTGTATAGGGCCCAGTCCAATCGCGTAGGCCACTCTATCTAGTGCTCCTTTGGCGTCGAGCACGCTTAACAGGTACTTTTCACCCCACGTAAAATGGTACTCTGTGAATGATGCATCGCCTACTTCTCTAGCCGTGTAGGATATAGCAACGACGTTGAACTTCAGGTTCAGATCTCGGAGCCTTCTTAAGATCCGAGGTAGCATGCTTGAGGTTGTATGCTTGAATTCTCCTACTAGGGTATCGTGGTGTGTAACAAGATGTACATCGTGCTCTCCACTCCCATTGACACGAGCTACCACTACAGTACCCTCACTTCTAGCTAAAGTAGAGGCTGCTTCAACTTCGATTCTACTTTGGTGATTGCTGAGTAGGTCTGACACTACATGCGCTGGAACACTGATCACACAAACGGGAAGAGTTGCTGATGAGTGCATGGATAGTCCAGGTGAACCTAGTACAACATCCATTTTTAGGTAGTCACCGGGTGCTATAAGAACTATTGCTTTCGGTTTTCTCCTTGCTAGTTTGTAAACGACTACTCTCAGCTCCCAGTAGCTTCGTGGATAATCAAGTACGATCACCTTATCACTTGGAACATCCTCCAGTTGATTTGTGTTCTTCAAGTGTAGAACATCACTTGATCTAAACTCTAGTTTGAGGAGACTACTGTACGGTAAATGAATGCATTTATCCTCTACACCGTTAATTACAAGCTTACACTCGTGAGCCCAAGTATACACAGGGATTTTGGTGTAATCTAGCTCGTCTACGTAATCCCTAACCAAGCTCATGAGCTCAGCTACGCTCTTTTCTTCCTCCAAGCTACCCGGTAGTACACCTACTTTCATCGAAGAAACCTATGTAAGGATTCTTCACGGTTTAAACTATTAAGTGCTTTACCTATTGTTTAAATCATCGCGGGGTGAACCCGGTGGTTGCCAAAGTACTGGAGTACAGCAGTGTTAAGAATCTTGATAAATTCATTAGCGAGCTATCCAACTCAGGTTTCAGAGCTGAAATGGGTCCACACGTTGTTCTCGAAGACCACAGCGAGCTGTGCATCTACAGGGTTTTTAAAGAATCTAAGCTTGTTGCTTACATTGTTGCACACTACATAACTCAGTACTACAAGGCTGTTCTCTCAGCTACTGATTCCGACAGCGATTTTCTGAGAAGACTGCTCGAAATAAAGTACTCTGGTGAAAAGTGGAGTGTTCCGGTGAATCCCCTCTATATTGTGCTATTTAGTGATGAGATCACGGAGTTCCTGAGTAGATACGAAGACGAGTACCCTAGTGAAGAGACTGTTTCTGTAGTTAATCACTACAAGTCGAAAAACCCTGATCACCACTTGATACCTAGAATAGTTGTGGCTAGACTAGCCGAGGAGCAGGTTCCGTGACCTTATTTCCTAGGTAGTTGCCTCCAGGGTTTCACTAACTGTTGTTCCACAGTAGGGGCAAAACACAGCATCCTGTGGAATTACGCGACTACACTTACTGCATGTCCTGGGTTCAATTATTATACCCATCTTCTCCTCGTATTCTTTCTTAACATCTTCGATAGTTAAATGCAAGTATATCTGCGTTGTTCTTATGTCGCTGTGTCCAAGAAGTCTCTGGAGAGTGGGTAAACTGAGCCCTCTTTTTATAGCCATTGTTGCAAAGGTGTGTCTGAACACGTGGGGTCTGATCTTGGAAACATCAACTCCTGCTTTCTTTGCAATAGTTTTTAGCCTCTTGTAGAGAGCACTGTATGTTATCTTGAACAGCTTGTCCTTGGGTTTAAGCCCGTTCAGCTTTATCCATGCAGATAGTAGCTCGAAGACCTCTCTTGGTGCTGTTACAAGTCTTTCTTTACCGTACTTAGCAGACCTAACTCTTATTACGCCTCTTGATGGATCAACGTCTTCAACCTTTAGTTCAAGTAGCTCTCTGCTTCTCAAACCTGTGGAAACCAGCAGTAGGAGAATTAGTCTATCCTGAGGTTTCTTGGCAACTGCTAACATACGAGATACCTCTTCCTCTGTGAGAGTGTCTATCTTAGGTGGATTCCTTTTGACCCTTGGTACGTTCACTCGTAAACCCAGCCACTGAAAGAATCTACGAAGAAAGAGGCTGTAGTAATGTAGTGTAACTTGCCATTTTTCACGATCAAGTGTTTTAGAACCTGGAAACCCTGTTCTAAGTCTTTCGTTTCTCCAGTTTATCACATCCCGTAGAGTAACTTCTCTCAGCGGTTTGTTTCCTATGTAACTTAAAAAATCTCTTATCGCAGACATGTATGCTTTAATCGTATCCTTGCCTGCGCCGGAAGCTTCCAACGACGCCTCGAACTCCTTTAGAATATCCTCGTTGGGTAGATCAAGTATACCATCAGGTGCTTCAACTATATCCAGCTTCGGCAAGTAAACCCTGGTTGAAAAATCCCATGTGGTTTAGTAATAAAGAGCAGGGCTTTTACACGAGAGATTGCATTTTCTCTCTAATAATGCTCATTGCTTGATTCTTGGGTATCTCAGTTGGCTTTGCTTGCTTTAGGTCATCGATGACTTTTTCCGGTGTCTCACCGTAATCGGTTATCCTGGATTTAGATCTTACTATGAACCTATAGCACTTATCCCTGCTTATCAGAATAGCGTCGATGGTTACCTCGTTACCCACGGGGGTGATGGATGCTACTCCCATAGAGGTTCCTTCCTTGTTCGTGAACTTAACTAAGTATCCTCCATCTATGGTTTCTCCGACGAGGTCTACTGAGCCTATGTAGCTTATCACGTCTATGGGTAAGGGTGCAGGCGGTGAAGGTAGTGCAGATATCTCTGGCACTTTCTCCTCTGGTGCCTCGAATGCTTTAACAGCTTCTTCAGCTCTAGCAGGAGCAACTCTAAGCGATTCAAGCACCTGGTTTAACCTCTCCGAGGACACTATTCGTGAAACTGCTTGTGCAACTTCTTCATCGGGTACTCGTCTGAACATTTCTACTCTTAGAGTATCATAGAACCATTTTACTCTCCTCGCTTCTTGATCTACTGTGTAGTTTATTCTAATTCTCACTGCATCACCTTTGTTTGCTTTCAACTCGTTTACAAGCACATGGTAAAGAACAAGGTTTAGTTCACCAGAGGCTCTTGCAACCTCCTTTGAAAACTCCTTGTCTTTTCTAACTAACTCGCTGAGTTGAGCGAACAGTGTTCTCCTGATCTTATCAGCGTAGGCACCTGCTATGACGAGACCAGTGTTTAACTCCCTTTGTTCGCTGGTAGTATTCATGCCGTTTCCACCCATATTATGGTATCTAGTGCCAAGAAATATAAGTTTCTTTCATGGGTATTCGTTGATAAAACGTTAAACCTTAATACCAGGAGAATGTTTAAGCACCAGTTTTTATCAAGATAAAGGGGTATCTTATCTGATAAAATATAATTTTCCCAGTTTACAACTATTGTTGGAGGTAACACAGGTCCAAGTTTATGATTAAGCCTCTTTCAAAACCACCTCGGATAAAGGTGCTAGAAGCAGCAGGTGCTGTTGGAGATAACAGAATAAAGGTTTTATCAAGTACTAGTGCTACTGTCGGGTCTAGCTTAGGAGATAGAGAGTACAAGGTTGTCTTGATAGAGGAATCCATGGGGGTGTACAGAGCGTACAGCAACGATAACGGAACTCTTCACAGGGGGTACGTGGGTTACCCGATACTAGCTTTCATGATTGTGAAGAACATACTACCAGTGGATAACGACGTTATAAGAGCTATGACAGGTATTCCGTGGAAAGATCTCAACGAGAGATACCAGAAGTATGCAATAGTGGAAAACATTGTTATATCGAGAGCCGAGAGACTGGGAGTACCCAGAAGCGTTATCGATGACTACATAAACGTTGTATTCAAGAAACTTGGCTTGATGAAGATATACTTCGATGAATCACTCGCAAGACTCTAAGCTAGTGAAAGCCTACCTTTCACAACTCTTAGATAACCGTTTTTGGTTAGCCATTGAAGTACCTGTCTAGCCTTTAGCTTATCAAGGTTTAACTCCAGTGAAATCACTCGAACAGCGTCTTTAACGGTTATCTCACCGTAGTTCGACATAGCGTTTTTTAAGATCTCGTAGGCTTCACCGTAAACACCTTTCGGTTTTTCAGCTATAGTGATACCATGTTCTGTAAGTTCAACTCTTACTGCTAATCCCATTTCAGGGCTTCTCAGTAGGTAATGATTGGTTGAAGCTACTCGCTTTAAGAACACCTTCACGAATCCAGCTGGATACAAACCTCTGGGTTTTGTAAACACTAGGATATTTGGGGCTTGACAGGTTTTAAGAAACCCTGTTAACCTAGGCTCAAATACAATCAAGTAGTGGTTCTTGCATGCCTCCTGCGTGCTTAGTACCAGTTGCAAACTACTAAGTAGGTCCAGTGGTATGTATCGTAGCAGAAGACCTTGTTCATCCATAATGGCGGGTTTGACTCCTTTCAGAACAATACTCTTGATCATAAGGATAGCCAGTTTTACAAGAAGCCCCGCATGGCTTGACACGAATAGTTTTTTACCCCTGGTTAAATCACTCATTAAATCGCTACTCGCCATTTAAAACACACTTAGTGTAATCATATCCATATGTACTCCACGGGGCTGATATATCTGTGTTAAGCGCGTATCTCGAGTGGCCAAGTCAAATTAGACATACAGTTAGCAAGTGGGACTTGGTCAAAGTAACCGGTGAATACCGTGACATCGCTGTGTTTGGAATGGGTGGTAGCGGGATCGTTGGTGATTACCTTCAGGTTTTATCCAGCCAAGTAGGCAGATGCCCTGTTACGGTTGTGAAATCCCACCTCGTACCAAGTTTCATAGACAAGTATACTCTTTCAATAGTTGTAAGCTACAGTGGTAACACTCTGGAGACTCTGCTGGCTTTTAAAAGCATTCTCGAAAAACATGTACCCGTGGTAGCGGTATCTAGCGGTGGTTTACTAAAAGAGCTTTCACAAAGATACGGTGTATTACACGTTGATGTACCGAGTGGTCTTGTACCGAGAGCATCTCTACCGTCAATGCTGTTTAGCGTTCTAGGTGTTCTGAGTCATTCTAACTGTAGTCTGATAACGAAGAAAGAAGCTGAAAATTGTGCTGAATTCCTCGAGGAAAACCTACCCGAAATTGAGAGAAAAGCTAGAGAGATATCAGATTGGCTCCTTGAGAAGGCTATCGCTGAGAAAAGACTTATCGTGCTGGCAACTCATAGCCCGCTGGAAGCTCTAGCTGTGAGGTTCAAGAACGAGCTCAACGAGAACAGTAAAGTTATAACTAAGGTTGATGTAGCACCAGAATGGATGCACAATGATATTGTAGGCTACGAGGAGCCGAACATATCAAACTATGCTGTTCTGGAAATCGTGGACCCTGATGATCCAGTCGGTGCAAAGCTGGTAGAGTTCATGGAGAGTGTGTACAAGGAGCATGATGCAATCTTCCGAAGTGTTGAGCTGAGAGGAAGAAATGCTCTTGAAAAACTACTGTACGGTAGCCTTGTAGCAGGCTTAACCAGTGTTTATCTCGCAGAGAAACGTGGAATAGATCCTGTAGTAACAAGAAGCATTGCAATGTACAAGAACAAGGTGAGAGAAATATTCCCCGTTACACCATGGTTAAACTTTAAAGCCACATAGGAGTTAGACTGTACAGGGGGCCGTCGTCTAGCCTGGCTAGGATGCGGGGCTTGGGCCCCCGTGACCCGGGGTTCAAATCCCCGCGGCCCCACTAGCTTACCCGTGTTCAGGGTACGTTCACGGCTTCTTTTTGCCCTGTTCTGGTGTAGCCTCCTAAGTCCTTCAATGAGTGCTTTGCCTAGCGGACATTTGGTTAACGCATAGGCTAGTAAGAGCTGATAGTAGTAAAGCTTCGTCTACTACTTCCGTGTAACTCTTCCAGCATACGAGTAAACCTGCGTCTGTATGCACAATTGTTTTGAGCGAGATATACGGTTCTGATATCTCCCGCGGTAAGCCCGGATACTCGAGCTTGCCATCCTCTATTACACCTACAACCTCGAACTTACCAGGATTTCTCGAGTATATTACAATGTAATCTCTCAAGTCAATGATCCTCTCCTTAACCATAGCAAGGATCTCGCGGGCAACACCTCTGTACACAACAGGAGTGCATTTGACTCTCTCGCTAGCAAGAACCGTTCTCTCGAAGCTCTTCAAGTACTGGAGTAGAGCGGGTTTTTCCCTTACAGTGCTCAGTATTCTTCTAACGAGTCTTTCTCGAAGACCGAGTTTCTTCGAAATAGCTACTCTACCCTGATCCCGAAGAACTAGCAACAGCACACCGTAGAACGCTTGAGGATCTGCTCCTATATTTTTAGTCACGTTGAAAGCCTCCACGAGCTCTTTGCACACAACCAACGATTTTGCACCACTTATTTATTCTGGTACAGGTTAGTATTAACTAGACACAGAGGCTGTCTTTATGCGTAGAATACCCGTTACCATAACAATCGCGGGTAGCGATTCCGGTGGTGGTGCCGGTATACAGGCAGACCTGAAGACATTCTCCGCGCTCGGTGTTTACGGAGTAACTGCTATTACTAGTATTACAGCTCAGAACACGTACAGGGTTTCTGCAGTACATGACCTTCCGGGATGGTTCGTCTACGAGCAAGTGAAAACAATCGCTGAGGACATGGGCATAGATGCTGGTAAAACAGGTATGCTCAGCAACATTGACATTGTTCAGCACGTAGCACGCGCACTGAGAGACTTTAGGTTTCCAACTGTCGTAGACCCCGTCATGGTTGCTAAATCTGGTGCTAAGCTACTAAGAGACGATGCTGTTGAGGCTTTATGCGGGCATATACTACCACTAGCCCTCGTTGTAACACCCAACGCCATGGAAGCCTCGATCCTATCCGGTAGAAGTGTTAGAAACGTGGAGGATGCGAAGGAAGCAGCTAGGGTTATCCATGAGAAGTATGGAACAGTAGCTGTTGTCGTTAAAGGTGGACACCTTGAAGAGGAAAAGGTTGTCGACGTTCTATACTACCGTGGAAGCTTTTACTACTTCGAGTCACCGAGAAGCCCGGAGGGCTGTTTCCATGGAGCTGGATGTAGCTATTCAGCTGCCATTGCTGCGTTCATAGCTAAGGGTTTCGACGTGGTTGAAGCTGTGGAGAAAGCTAAGAAGTTCATAGATACAGCGATCACGTATGGAGTTAAAGTTGGTAAAGGCTACTGTCCAGTTAATCCCATAGCATGGCTAGAATTACCAGCTGAAAAGCACCGAGTACGCGAAAGCGTTAAGAAAGCGTTGGAATTGCTGCTCGAGAACTCCAGCAGAGTTCTCCCCCATGTTCCCGAGGTGGGCTTAAATGTAGCTGAGGTAATAGATCCAAGGTACGCTAGAAGCGTGGAAGACGTTGCAGCTGTGCTTGGAAGAGTTGTAAAAGCACATGGTAAACTGATACCGGTTGGTCCAGTTGAGTTTGGTGCATCGAACCACCTAGCAAGACTGCTCCTCGAAGCCGTCAAGCACGATCCAGAGATAAGGGGTGCTCTGAACGTGAAGTACAGTAGAGAACTGATCGAAAAGGCCATTGCAAAAAGATATGTTACTGTCTTCGTGGATAGAAGAAGAGAACCCGATGAAGTAAGAAAAGTCGAGGGTATGAGTATTCCATGGCTTGTTAGAGAAGCCTTTAGAGTATCAAGGAAAACACCTGACCTTATATACGATGAAGGAGATATTGGAAAAGAACCCATGGTTAGAGTTATCGGGAGAAGTGCTGTAGATGCTGTGGTAAAGCTCTTGAGTATTCTGGAGTAGTGGTCAGGCAGGGGAAACGTTCTTCACTGCTCCGACTACCGTCGTTTCATCACCATGTGTTTTTCTTTCTCAAAGACGTATTTATGTACAATCAGCTTCTAGAACTGTGTAGGTGAAAGTGTGCAACATGAACTACGGTGCAACGCATATAAGTTCACACTGGATCAGCTAATTCAAGCACGAGCTAGGTGCAGGGACTATGTGTGGTTCAACTGGGTATCTTCGCGGTCTTGTTAACCTAGCGATCGCTGGACTTTTACTGCTGCTCTTGGCTACTATTGCACTAGGCAATACCACTCTGTGGATTGCGTGGACTAGACTTGGAGACGAGGAGTTTTACATGGTTGCAGCAATTATTGTATACTATGCCTTGCAGAGCATTAAGAGTGGTATTGCACCGATCACAGCTGTACTCCTATCGGGTGCTTTGAACGTTATTCTAAAGTACACGTTTAACACGCCGAGACCTGAAAACCCCTTAGTGGAGGTTTATGGACCCGGGTTTCCCAGTGGTCATGCACAAGTGTCAACGTCTTTCTGGTCTAGTTTGACACTTATTACTAGAAGCAAGCACCTGGCAATACTATCCGCGATCATAGTTACCGGAGTATCACTCAGCAGAATTTACCTTAGAGCTCACTACGAGTTGGACATTATTGGAGGCATTATCCTCGGTGTAGCAGTTGGATATGTGTCCTTTGCTCTCTACAAGTACTCTACAAAGGAGAAAGCCGGTGTTCTCCAAGCTCTTGGTGCATTGCTAGCTACAGTAATTGCATTATACAACATGTTCGTGCTAAACGTTGAGCACAGATCTATGTCAGCTATTACTGGTATAAGCTTAGCTTCCTTAACCCTTGCACTCGTAGCAGGGAGACACACTCTAGATGCTGGGAAAACCCCACTTGTTACTAGGATGATTCTCTGCTTTCTCTCAACAGTTCTTCTACTCGGTGTTCATCTGGTAACAAGGGAACTGGTCGTCTACGCGAGGATTACCGGTTTCTACGTTGCAGGTCTGATTGTACTGTTTCTCCCAGTTGTCATCGCAAACTCGGTTACGTTGAGAGCTCGTAGGTTAAACCCAGCAGAATGAAAGTTTTTACAGTTTAGGTTGAATAATGCGTCTATGTAACTGCGAGCCCTTTCGCGTTGAAAATTCTTACCTTGTCTCTGACGAAGTCTACATAAACCTCTTCTCCTTCCTTTACATCTGTGTATGGAACCTTGGACTTAATTACACTCTTATCCGGGAGTTCAAGGTGAAGTAATACGTTTACTCCTAGATCCTCGCCTTACTACAGCTCTTGGTGAACTCTCCTATCTCGGTTTACTCGTCTAGTTATCAAGGTCAAGGCATTTTGAGAGCCTGTAGTTAAAGCTTAACGTGTTAAGGACTCGAATGGTATTCGAGAGACTGCTTAAAGAGGTAGTTTGCTGAGCCAGAACGCTACTGTTCCGATCACCATTGCGTGCAGTGTTCTTTTCCTTTGCTTTTCGAGCTGTGTGGTTTCGCGGTTTATGTATGCTCTAGCTATGCTTGATACGTAGACAACTGCTGCTAGAGATATTAGTGCTTTGTACGGGGTACTCACGACTTGTAGAGTTGTAGTGGAGAGTGCTAGTAATGCACCGAGTACTCCTACTAAGAGCATTGCTCTGTAAGCTGTGTTCAGCCCGTACACCGTTGCAATTGTCTTGTAGCCTTTGACGAGGTCTCCTCGGTAGTCCTGTATGGACTTGAGTACTTCTCTACCTAGTGTTACAAGGAATATGCTTAACGCAAAGATGACTGTGAACACTCTGGTGTCGGTTGGAAACCCTGCTACCGTGTACCCGTAGATCACGGGTCCTGTTGTGGAGAATGCAACTAGTTTACTACTCCACCAGTGCTTCCTTAGGTAGCTGTATAATACCCCTATGGATCCGTAGGTTAGTGCTACGAGCAAAGCCCATATGGATACGGCTAAGTTGCACAAGACGCCGGCGATGAACAGGAGTACTGCGAGTGCTAGTGCTGTTCTAGGAGAGGCTTTTCCGCTTGGAAGAGGCTTCCAGGGCTTGTTTACTCTGTCGACTTCGAGGTCTACAACGTCGTTGATGAGCATTGCTGAAGCTGTGAGAAAGTAGCCTGTGGTAAAAGCGCAGAGGAGCAGAAGTGTGCTGGTAACTGAGTAATTCGAGTACACCATTACAGCGAAGAGAGCTCCAGCACCGCTAAGAGCCGAGTTAACAGGTCTAGTCATAGCAACATAGTACTTTGTACTCATGTTCAACCACCATTCACCACTATGATTCCAACAGGAGAGCTCGGGGTTAAAGCGCTATAGAGGAGCCCAGTGAGCAAGCTTATACCCAAACCCACGGAGCAAGCAGTCCTAAGTCTACTACCCGCCCCCGGGTGAGCTGTAGCTTCGGGCTCTTGGGAGCGGCGGGCTGAACCCCTCGGGGGAAACCCCCTCGGGGCTCACACCCCCGCTCCATCAACCCCGTCTTCTACGGGAGCCCGTGCCGCCGAGGCAAAGCCCCGGCGACAGGCCGCCTCTTCTCGGGGAGGGGTTCCCGCTTAGATGCCTTCAGCGGTTACCCCCTACGGCGTGGCTGCCCGGCTTTGCCCACCAGGACAACCGGTACACCAGAGGCCGCGTCGCCCCGTTCCTCTCGTACTGAGGGCAACTTCCCCTCAGGCGGCCCGCGCCCCCCGCGGGTAGAGCCCGACCTGTCTCACGACGGTCTAAACCCAGC
>JAWBAI010000006.1:59729-75058 GCA_038816475.1 Desulfurococcaceae archaeon | reverse complement strand
ATGCGGTCATGTGCGCGGAGGAACTGTACAGTCTTCTCGAGGAAGCCGGGTTCAACGCTGTTTACGCTGAGGTTGATAGTTGAAAAACAAGTACGGGTTGTTCCCACAAGAGGCTACACGTTTACTTTCTCTCAGCTAGTATTCTATCCAGGTTCAGTATTCCAACTACGTTGTCCTTTAGCATTTCAACCTTAGCGAGAAGATCCATTGCAGACTTCTCTTCTTCAACCTGCTCGTTCACAAACCACTGAAGAAATGCTTCAGCTGCTTTATCACCTGTTCTCCTTGCTAAATCAACGAGATTCCAGATTCTCTGAGTATTGCTTTTTTCAGCCTCATAGAAGTCTCTCACAGCTTCTAGAACACTACTCCAGTTCTTCTTTTCCAGAACAACATCGTCTAACTCAACTCTTTGACCTCTGTCAACGATGAACTGGTAAATTCTCAGCGCGTGTTCAACCTCTTCTCTGGCTTGAACCTTAAAGTAGTGTGCAAAACCTCCGAGAGATAAACCATCGAAGTACGCTGCCATTGAAAGGTACAAGTAGGCGTTTCGAAGCTCCTGATTCAACTGCTTGTTCAATGCAGATAGAAGCTCAGGGTTCAACTACACCACCAGTATCAATTAAAAATGGTGTGAGGATAATAAAGGAAATCCAACGCGTAGACCCCACACGGCTCACAGATCCAGGCATGATGATGCACGTTGAACTCGTGGGTGTAGAACTCGGTGAACAAGCAACGGTGCAAGCTGAGACCCCTGCACCTGCGCTCATCTCAGACCAAGGGGTTTCAGCGGGATCACTGTATTTATTAACCCCTAACGCTCTACGAATTGTCGTATCGATGTGAGTTGAGTCGTAAATGAGTTCGGAGTCGAGTAGAGAAGAAAAGGAGGGATCTCCTCCCTCTCTTGTAAGCGTAGAGCGATTGAAACCCGGAATGGAGGATGTAACAGTTCGAGTAAGAGTACTCGAAGTGAGTAAGCCAAGGAGAATAGAGACCAAGAAAGGCTCGAGAACAATAGCAAATGCTGTTGTTGGAGATTCAACAGGCCGCGTTGATGCTGTACTCTGGGGATTCAAGGCAACCTCTCTAAAGCAGGGGGATGTCGTGGAGATCTCCCACGCATGGGTTACAGAGTTCAAAGGCAGAATACAGCTGAACATTGGCAAGAACACAGAGATCAAGCAGCTACCACAGGACTCAGTACCAAGCGAAGTACCCGAGTCTAAACCTGGAACCAGAGAAGTTGGAACTAGACCTAGGCGTAAACCCTTCTACACCGGGAGACCTAGGAGAAGCAGAGGTGAGGAAGATGAGTAGTGAGGAGGAGCTCAAGAAGCACCTTGTCAAGGATGTGTACGATAAGTACATGGAGATGAAGAACCTGAAGCCCGTTCGCAGCGGAGAGTTCATTGGTGTTGAAAAAGACAAGTTCTACGTTCAGCTCAGCGAAGAGGAGGTCTACGAGCTATCACCACTAGCATACTACATATGGGCTCTCTGCGATGGAGAGCACAGCGTTGAAGACATCACAAGGGACATCTCCGAGAACGCCCTTGTACCACTCTACCAGGTTGTAGAACCAGTGCTAATAGTACTCGAGGAGATGAAGAAGGCAAACCTGGTATCCTATCAGCCTACGCGCGAACACAGCTGAGCACAGTCAACCCCCGTATCAGTGTTTTACACTGGTATCCCTTTACACTACTACAACTCCACCTAGTCAGCGCTTATGGTAGAAATAATAAGCTGAGTTTTTCAATAGATACCTGTGGGATGACCGAAGACTCCAATGCCGAGTAGATGCGGATACTCCACCCCTAGGGGACCTCGTACATCTGAAGCTATATTACATCACTGTGCTATATTTATCCTAGGCTTGTTCGCGGTGTTATCGAATGCACAAGGGTATGGACGTAGTTTCTGCTCTTCAGTTCACGCGAAGCGATGTAGAAACCTTGATAGAGGTAGCCGAGGAGATCAGGAGAGTCTACGAGCATGGAGGTAGAATGAACACAGCTCAGGGCAGAGTGATGTTCACAGCTTTCTTCGAGCCGAGCACTAGGACTAGGCTCAGCTTCCAGTTCGCAATGGTGAAGCTTGGTGGTAGTGTTGTGGACCTTGGACCAGAGGAAGTTACAAGCATGGCTAAGGGGGAAAGCCCCGAGGACACTCTGAGAACAGTGGACAGCTATGGACCAGACCTCATCGTTGTAAGACACAGAGAGCCTGGATTCGCAGCAAAGGCTGCTCAGATCTGCAGAGCACCCGTTATCAACGCAGGTGATGGCTACAACGAGCATCCTACGCAAGCACTACTCGATGTTTACACCATGTGGAGAGTCTTCGGTAGAATAGATGGTCTTCGCGTTGGCATGATGGGTGATCTAAAGTACGGGAGAACTATATCCAGCCTCTCGTACGTTCTCTCCAACTATAGAGACATAGAACTGTACTTCGTTTCACCACGAGAGCTTCAGCCAAGGGATGAAGTACTCAAGGTTCTAGACCAGAGAAGAGTTCACTACGAGCTCTACGAGAAGCTCGACGATGTTGTTGAGAAGCTCGATGTTCTCTACGTGACCAGGCTTCAGAAGGAGAGAATGAAGCCCGAGGACTACGAAAGGCTCAAGGGTAGTTACATGATAACGTACGAGTACCTGAGGAAGCTCAAAAGAATCCCCGTGATCCTGCATCCGTTACCACGGGTGTGGGAGTTAACACCAGATGTAGATGTACTACCTCAGGCAATGTACTTCGAGCAGGCTAAGAACGGTTTGTACATTAGAATGGCTCTCATAAAAACCATACTTGGACTCTAGTCTCCAACTCCTTTTTGAACCACCCGTGTCCCTGTGATCTCTCCGTGGGTTTCTAGTGTACTTCTGTGGTCAACTGAAAGGTGGTGGTTTATTCCTGCGGTCGAATCCATTGTTGATGCTCTCGTTGAGCTAACGGGGGGTAACAGAGTACTACTGGCTGCTTTAATGAGCAGTATAGCTGCTGCTTCAACAACTCTCGGTGCTTTACCCGCTCTCGTGGTTAAGTACAAAAGGGATGAACCACGTAGTCTTGAAAAACTCATTAATGCTGGATTAGGCTTTAGTAGTGGAGTTATGCTTGTAACGAGCTTTACTGGTTTGCTTTTACCCTCGGTTGAAGGTGGTGGGTTACTGGTAGCACTTACTGGTCTACTTCTTGGAGCACTACTCGTAGCAGTGGTGAACGAGCTTGTTCCCCATGAGCACTTCCTCAAGGGTTTCGAGGGCCCTGCCTGGTTGAGAAGCAAAGCTAAGGCTTCATGGCTTGTTGCTTTCGCCATCATTCTTCACAACATACCCGAGGGCTTCTCCATTGGTGTAGCTTCAGCGTACCAGGTTCTCGACGGGTTCAAGGTGGGGTTAGCGATCAGTCTACAGGATGTACCTGAAGGATTGGCTGTTGCACTACCTGTGCTGGCTATAACGGGAAGCAAGAAGATGGCACTGCTGGTAGCTTTTCTGAGCGGACTTAGCGAACTACTAGTAGCTGTTCCAACTGCGACCGTTTTCACAGAGGCGTCGGAGGTTCTATACCTGGGTTTATCCTTTGCTTCGGGAGCAATGATCTACGTTGTTAGTCACGAGGCTCTACCCGAGAGCCATAGAGCCGGGAGGGAAAAACTGGCTACGATGGGTTTCTTCCTGGGGTTCATATTGATGCTGTGCTTGGACGTTGCCCTGGGTTGAACCCGGATCAATGCTCTCGGACTCCATCGCTGAGCAAAACGCTGGAAACGTAATCCAGTGCTCTCTCGATCAGCTTTTTCACGTTGACCAATGCGGATTCAGGTTTAACCAGGATCTGCAGCTCCTCGCGGGTAAAGTACCTGGATAACTCGGTGTTCCCGAGTACAGCTTCAACGAGTGTTTCACCGGGTTTCATGGACTTAACGGTTTCCATGACCAGGTAGTAGGCTTTGTGCCTCGGGAGGCCCTTGTCCACCAGCCTTGTGACGAGCAGCTCGCTGTACACGGCTCCTCGGGTTAACTCAAGGTTTCTTCTTGCTGCATCGCAGTCTACGACCATGGTCTCCAGGAGCTTGATCGTGTCCTCCAGCATCTGGTCAACTGCTAGAACAGCGTGAGGTAACAGGATCCTCTCGGATGAGCTGTTCGTTAGATCTCTCTCGTGCATTAGTGGAATGTTCTCCAGGGCTATCGTAACAAGGCTTCTTACAACCTTTGCAAGACCCGATATTCTCTCGGCTACCACGG
This sequence comes from Desulfurococcaceae archaeon, assembly GCA_038816475.1. Lineage (GTDB taxonomy): Archaea > Thermoproteota > Thermoprotei_A > Sulfolobales > Desulfurococcaceae > UBA285. The sequence continues at coordinate 70,796 of JAWBAI010000006.1, read as the reverse complement.
GGTTTCTCTTGTGTGGCATAGCACTGCTACCAACTCGCTCAGCAGCCTCGTAGACCTCGCTTATCTCTGTTCTCGAAAGTTCTCTAACCTCGAGTGCTAACCTGTCAAGCTGTGATGCTAGTATTGCGAGATCTGACACGAGCTCTGCGAACCCATCCCTGGGTGCAACCTGTGTTGTAACAGCGTGTGGTTCGAGCCCGAGCTCCTCTGATACAGCTCTCTCGATCTCAAGGGCTATTCGACCCCACGAAGCCATTGTACCAACGGATCCGCTCATCTTCAACCTTATGAGCCTCCTGGAGAGCTCGCGAAGCCTCTCGTAGCTTCTGGCTAACTCGTAAGCGTAGTTTGCGAACTTGAAGCCGAAGGTGATCGGTAGTGCGTGCTGACCATGCGTTCTACCAACAACCACAGCGTCCGCGTACTCAACCGCGAGCTCTGATAGCCTGAGTATCACCCTTTTAAGCTTGCTCTCGATCAAGCCCAGAGCCTCCCTGAGTATCAGTGACCACGCTGTGTCAACAACATCGTAGCTTGTTGCTCCGTAGTGAATAAACCTGCTGCACTCACCGCACTTCTCGCTGAGAATGAATACAAGTGATGCTATATCGTGCCCGGTAACTGCTTCTCTTCTGTACACCTCCATCGGATCGACGCTACTACTGCACTTCTCCACCTCTTCAATGCAGTACGATGGCGCAATGCCCACCCTGACGAGAGCTTTAACGAGGGCTTTTTCAACCTCAATGTACTTCTTCACAATGCTACTAACGGAGAAGAGCTCTCTCATCTCCCTAGAGCCGTACCTCCACTCGAACACGCAGGTGCTAGTGCTCATGAGAGGTCACCTAGAGCGATTTCGCGATGCCACGAGCAGCCAGTATTCCAGTGGCGGCTGCTCCGTTGATCCCCCTCGATAATCCGGCTCCATCACCAGCTGCGTAGACTCCTGGAACACTTGTTTCGAAGTCTATGTTGACTTTTGCTCTCACGCTGTAGTACTTGATCTCCGGCGCGTAGATCAGTGTTTGAGGAGACGCGAGACCAGGGTACACGGTGTCCAGCCTCTCTATGGCTTCTACAATGTTCGCTACAACTCTGTGGGGGAGTACGAGGCTTATGTCACCGGGTGTAACATCTCTCAGTGTTGGAGTTATGATGCTTCTCGAGATCCTCTCCCAAGTGCTTCTTCTACCTTTCTCCAGGTCTCCAAGCCTCTGAATTAGTGGTTTACCCATGCCAACCTTTGTTGCTATCCTTGCAATAGACTTCCCCAGCTCGAGCACATCCTGGTATGGAACAGTGAGTTTGAGGGTTACCAGAAGTGCGAAGTTCGTGTTCTTGCTCTTAGCTGTGTTGAAGGTTGCACCGTTGACACCCACTGTTCCATCCTCGTACTGCTCCTTGAGAACGTAGCCCTGGGGGTTAGTGCAGAAAGTTCTCACCATGTCGTCGTAGGACTTGGTGTAAAGGATTATCTTGGGGTCGAAGTTAACACTGGTAACGTGCTCTGCTACGTAGTAGGGTACTTCAACTCTGACACCGATGTCTAGTGGTGTTGGTTCAACCTCTATGCCCAGTGTCTCCGCTACTTGCCTGAACCAGTGGGCTCCACCTCTTCCGGGAGCCAGTAGTACTCTCCTAGCGTAGTAGTCTCCCCGTGTTGTTGTAAGCTTGAAGAGTCCTTCCTGACTCTTCTCAACGCGTTCAACCGGTGTAAGAGTGAAGATGGATACACCAGCGTTCTCGAGGAACTTGGTGATGTTCTCAACCACCTTGATCACGTTTTCGGTTCCGAGGACCCTCTGTGGTACAGGTATGTACTTGGCTCCAGCCTTCGCGGCGAGTTTTTCAATGCTCTTGGTTTTCTTAGGGTCTGGTACAATAAGCGTGTTCTCGGGTGCACCGAACTCAACAAGGAGCTTATCAAGGTACGAGATAACGTCCTCGGCATCCTCCCAGCTTCCCAGAAGCTTGTCTAGTTCTCCACCGACATCTGGTCTGAGGTTCACTATACCGCTGCTGAATGTTCCAGCTCCTCCCACGCCGTAGACTACGTGGCATGGACTGCAGTTTCTGCACTCTTGACCGTATGCTCTATTGGTGTACCTGTTAGCCATAGGGCATCTTCTTGCTTCAATGTGTGCTCCCTTCTCGAATATCGCTATCCTCCTCCCCTGAACACCCTGCTTAACGAGCTCAACAGCTGCGAAGAGACCGGCTGCACCTGCACCTACGATAGCTACGTCGAACTCCTTCATAGCTCAACGCCGAGGTCACGTGATCTATCAATGGTATCTAGAACCTCTTCACCTGTACCAATTATCAAAACAGGAGTTTTGAGCACTGACTCCACGTCCTCGATCCAGCGTTTGACCTCAGCCGGTAGTTTACTCCACTCTCTCACTCCTCGTATCTCCGGGAACAGTGCGTCGAGCTTCGTGATCGCGATGTGCGTTGCCGAGTTCAGCATCACGGCTCTTTTGGCAAGCTCAAAGTTGAATGGGGCTACTCTTCTTCGCCTGGAAGTTACCGTCGCGATTTCGACCCAGCCTCTCCTCGAAGCTTCCTCCGGTGATAGCTCGTTCTCCAATGGTCCTTCACCAACTCTCGTAACATAGGATTTGAACACTACAACAACCTTGTCCACTCTCCTCGGTCCAACACCGGTTTCAGACAGCAGTGCTGATGCAGTTGTATCTCTGCTTGTAACATAGGGGTATGTACCGTGGTAAAGAGATAGGAAAGTTCCCTGAGTACCTTCTATCAAGACCTTTTCACCTCTGTCTAATGCACTGTTCACCGTTCCCGGAACGTCGCAGAGGTAGCTTCTGAGCTCTTCGAAATCCCCTGCTAGCTTAAGTCTTCTCAGAGCTCTATCCGCTGTTGCTGCACCAACACCCTGGAACGTAGAACCGATCCTCGCAAGCACAGGGTCTCTCTTCTCGGCTTCAACGTGGGCGTCCTCGATAACCCCTGTTTGGTAGTCTACGCAAACTCTATCCTTAACTCTGAGTGCTTCAACCTCCCTGTGGAACACGTCCAGTTTTATCAGTGCACCAGGTGGTATCAGTAGTCTTGTTCTAGTGTTCACGAAGCCCGCTGATACTGTCCTCAGCTTGTAGACTACTCCGTTGAACACCACCGTGTGACCCGCGTTTATTGCGCCTGTTCTCACAGCGTAGTTGTAGTCTCCAGCGAGAGCTAAGTAAGCTGCTACTTTACCCTTGCCCTCGTCCCCGAAGAATCCTCCTACAACAAGCGTTAGCAAAGCACTACACCGGGGTTAAACCCATGACTATTGTTGTTTGTTAAAAGGGATTAAAGAAGGGGTTTCTCACCGATGCTAGCAACTCGTGCTTATTACTATTATTAAGCTGTCTAGTCTACTCACATCGTGGAGTTCGATCGAAGTGATCGCTTTGTACGTTTACATGGTAACAGTCTCAGGAGAACTACCTCTGAAGTCGAGTAGAACTAGGCCAAGGTTCTACAGGAAGCTCGTTGAGAACATCAGAGACGCTCTAGCGCGCAGCGGAATACAGGTTCTAAACGTGGAGATCGAGAACGCGAAGATCGTGCTGTCAACGGAAAAGAATGCTCTGGACACTCTAGCACGAGTATTCGGTGTATACAGAGTTGGTAGGGTTCTAAGCTACGAGTTCAGAGACCTCGTTGACCTTACCCGTTGGATAGCCGAGAACGCTAGAGACATGGTTGCTGGTAGAAAATTCGCTGTGAGAGTGAAGAGAAGCGGTGTGCACTCCTTTACATCTGTTGATGTAGCTAGAGAAGCAGGTTCACTCCTAAAGCCGTACTCAGCTGGAGTAGACCTGGAGAACCCGGACGTGGTTGTTGAAGTCGAAGTTAGAGGAAGCAGAGCCTACTTGTACATGGAGAGTACGAGAGGACCCGGAGGGTTACCAACGGGTGTTGAAGGTTCAGCTCTCGTGCTTTTTTCAGGTGGCTTCGATTCACCCGTAGCTGCATGGTTAACGGCTAAGAGAGGTGTTTACGTGGACTTTCTCCACTTCATCATGGGTTCTACTCAATCATCCTACTACGCTTACCTTGTAGCAAGGGAGTTATCCTGGAGGTGGTTGCACGGATACAGACCATTGTTCATCCTCGTGGACTTCCGGGACGTGGTATCCGAGGTTGTCAAAAAAGTTGATAGAACCTACAGGCAGGTTGTTCTCAGAGCACTCATGTACACTGCTGGCTTAAAGATAGCTGAGAACCGTGGTTACAGTGCTCTCGTCACCGGGGAGTCCATTGGTCAAGCTTCAAGTCAGACTCTGGTGAACATAGCCTCGATCGAGGCTGTCGTTGAACCGAGCAAACCAATACTGAGACCTCTCCTCGGATATGACAAGGAGGAAATAGTTGAGTTTTCGAGGCGCATAGGGCTCTACGACTTCTCCTCTAAGGTTGCTGAAATGTGCGCAGTAGCTCCAACAAGGGTTACAACGCGTGCATCACCAGAGGAGATCAGTGAGCAGTTGAGCAGAGTTGATTCATCCCTGATCGACAGAGCTGTTTCCTCAATGAGGGTTGTTGACGTGCTCAGCACATCACCCGAGGATGCTGTGCTCGGGGATGAGCTCGAGGTGGACTTCATACCTGAGAACGCTCTTGTAGTTGATGCTAGAAGCTCGAGGAAAGAGTCCGAGAAGCCTATACCGGGATCTATACCACTCTCCGAGCTAGACTACTCTAAGCTCCCTAGGGACAGAGTCATCGTACTGGTGTGCGAAACCGGTAGCATAAGCCTTCTACTGGCAAGGGAGCTGAGGGAAAAGGGTTTCAAAGCGTACAGTTTGAGAGGTGGTATTAGAGGCTGTAGGATGCTTTGAGCTCTACTTCTTCCTCATGTAGCTCAGTACTTCTCTAGCTCTGTTTCCTGCAAGCCACTTGATTATCTCCTCGGGTATACCGTACTCTCTCGATATAGCAGCTGCAAGCTTCGGGTTGTTCTCAAATATGATCCTCAGGTAGGGTATTACATCGGATTTAACAACGGCTTTGCTCGTCAGAAGCCTCTTAGCGAGGTGCTCTGCGAGTGCTTCTCTGTACTCCCTTGACCTCTTGGTTTCAGACAACAGCTTTATTCTCTCGGGCATTTTGAACGCTTTCCACTTGAACTTGTACTCATGCCTTGCAAAGGCTACTCCAGGTCCCATCATGTCCAGTGCGTAGCTAAGGAGATCCCAGTTCTGGGTCCTGATGATTCTACCCATGTAAACGTCCGCTCTGCTCAGTGCTTCGTAGGCTCTCCACACATCGTCCGGTTTTTCGTAGTATGTTGGTATGTGCTCATTTATCCACGTCATTAACTCATCCGGCGTCAAATCGGTAGACGTAGCTGCTTCCTTTGCTTGGAATATGTACTTGGCGTTGAAGAGCTTGCTGAGAGCTTCCCACGGTGCATAGGTTCTATCTCTGTATGCTGCAACAGCTTTAACCGACTCCAGTGTTACCCTCTTGTTTAGAGCAGCTGCTGCTTCTAGGTCGTTTATGGCGCTTCTTAGATCGCCCTCGCATCTCCTTGCTATCTCCTTCAGTGCTTGCTGTTCACAGTAGATCTTCTCTGCTTTGCATATCCTATCTAAAACAGTAGCTATGTCCTGTTCCTTAAGTCTTTTCATTGCTACAACTTCGACTATGTCCAGGTCTCTCAGGGGTTTCAAGTGCTCTCGGTAGGGGTTGTTAGCAGTCATTACTATTGGGTTTTTTGTCTCCTTTATCACCATGACAAGTGATTCTACTCCGCCAGCATCAGAGTGGGGGTCTAACCCGTCTATCTCGTCGAGTAGTATTATCTTCTTTTTACCTCTGAGGCTTGTTGTTTGAGAAGCCATCTTGGCCATTCTCTCTATGTCGACTTTCCTCCGGTTGTCACTAGCGTTCATCTCGAAGATCTCGAATCCGAGTGATCTAGCTGCAGCCTCCACCAAGCTTGTTTTACCACAGCCAGCTGGACCATGTAGTAGTAGTGCTTTCTTCTCTGGTGGTTTACCACTGAGCCAGCTCTTCAGCCACGCTACGAGCTTCTGCTTGGCTTCCTCCTGGTCTACGTACTCGTCCAGCGTTTTCGGTCTGTACTTTACTACCCAGGGTAAGTACTCGCTCAAGAAGCTTCTACACCTTTAGCTTTCTGCCGATCAAGGCTAACCTTGCTAGGAAAGCGTTCAGCTGTACTTCGTCGTCAGCACCCTCTGTGAGCCTGAACTGTATTTCACCAGCGTAGTCTGCAATGAGTATTTTGAGGTCCTCGGGTATCTTCAGCTCAGTGCTGAACACTTCTCTGTGTATCTGCTTAATTATGTCCAGTCCGCTTAAACCGTAGGTTATCATCAGGTCTCTCAGCTTCTTTCGAGCCTCGAAGAAGTTCCCTGCGAGTGCTAACTGAAGCATTTCTCTTACTTCCCTCGGGTGAGCTAAACCAACAACCTTGAAGACAGCTTCCTCTGTTACATCGCTGATAGCAGCTGCTGACTGAAGTATGTTTATAGCTTTCCTCATATCACCCTCGGATAGCTCGTATATGAGCTCTAGTGCTTTATCGTAGCACTTTATGTTCTCGTTTTGACATATGTACATTAGTCTACCAACAACATCCTCTTTCTTGAGTGGTGTAAACCTGAAGACTGCGCACCTGCTCTGTATGGGCTCAATTATCTTGCTCGGGTAGTTCGCTGTGAGTATGAACCTTGTGTTCGCGGAGTAGAGCTCCATTAGTCTTCTGAGAGCTTGCTGAGCATCCGCGGTCATGTTGTCTGCTTCGTCCAGCAGAACTATCTTGAAGGGTATTTCACCTGTGACCTTTGAACGAGCGAACTCCTTGACCTTGGACCTTATAACCGTTATGCTTCTCTCGTCGGAAGCGTTGAGTTCAAGCATGTACTGCCTGTAGTTCTCACCGTACAGATCGTGTGCAAAAGCGTGAGCAACCGTTGTTTTACCCGTGCCGGGTGGACCAGCAAAGAGCATGTGTGGAACGTTCTTCTCGGCTACGAACTTCTTGAGTCTCTCCACGACCTCCTTCTGGTTAACAACCTCAACGAGTGATCTCGGCCTGTACTTCTCAGCCCAGAGAAGCTCGCTCAAAGCTAGTACACCTTGTGTGCAATCCCTTTAAACATATCCACTATTCAAGGGTAATAAAGGGGGTAGACCAGATATACACCGGAGGATAAGGCTTGAATGGCTTAATCGAGGTTCTGAGTACACTTCTGCTTGATTTAGTAGAGCGGGAGTTCGAGGAGGAGCATGTGAAGATAGCATACCTTGGTTCTTCGCAGAAGGTCTTCATCGAGGACGACTACGTGGAGCTTGTTCGAGGTGCAGAGTACACTGTTCCACGCTGGCTCGCACTGCAATTTATAGAGAACAACATGGCTCGGCCTGTTGAGGAGGGCGTTGACTTACCCAAGATAGCTACACTTGCTTTCAACGAAACACGCTCAAGGAGCTCTCCGAAGTTCGAGAAGCTGCCCGGCTACTTCTACCTGATGATCAAGCAGGAGATCAGCTCACTGTTCAGAAAGTACAAGAGCGTTGATAGTCTTTCAAAGGCTCGCGACCTCGCCGATAGGATCGACAAGCTTGTTACTAACACCAAGGTACTCCACAGAACTAGGCTTTCGAAGATACTCACCCTGCTCAGCGTTCAGCAGGTTACACCGGAGATGCTGGTCAACTTGAGCGAGGAGGAGAAGCACCTCTACACTGTTCTGAAAACGATTCTTGACATCTTCAACTCAAGGGTTTTCGAGGTTGAAAAGCATGAGTGAAGCGAGGACTACTTCAGAGGTTCACATGGACTACTCAATGATGTTCGTCAACTTCGTGGAGAACTTCAGAACACCCGATGGCTACTTAAAGTACCACGATAGAGTTTGGCAAATGATCAAGATGGGGCAGAGAAGCCTTGTTGTTGACTTTGAAGACCTCATACTGTACAACAGAGACCTCGCGAACAAGCTTCTGGATGAGCCAACGAAGGTTCTCGAAGCCTTCAACAACGCGCTCAAGTACATCGTGGAGAGGGATAACCCGGAGTACGCTAAGACGGTTAGAAAGTTCTACGTGAGAGTGAGAAATCCTCCAAAGGCTCACAGGATCAGAGAGCTGTCCAGCGATTACATCGGTAAGTTCGTTGCCGTTGAGGGGATAGTAACAAGGATCACCAGAGTGGACGCTAAGCTTGTTAGAGCAATGTACAGGCATGTAACAGAGTACGGTGAAGTACACTACTTCATGTACCCACCAAAGGAGTCTGGATTAGAGTTTACCGATAGAATCGATAAACCACCATACTGCCTAGAGTGCCATAAGCCTGCCAAGTTCGACCTCGTAGTTGAAGGAAGCGAGTTCGTTGACTGGCAGAAGATAGTTATCCAGGAGAAACCCGAGGAGGTTCCTGGTGGTCAAATACCCCGATCCACTGAGGCTGTTCTCACGAGCGATATCGTTGACATCGTTAGACCCGGAGACAGGGTTGTTGTAACAGGTGTACTAAGGGTTACTCCGCTGACTTCTCAGCCTGATAAGCGTGGAGCAAAAACGGTGTTCTCCTTCTACATCGACGTTAACCACGTTGAGGTTCAAGAGAAGGTTCTAGAGGAGATCGTGATAACAAGGGAGGACGAGGAGAAGATCAGGGAGCTTGCGAGGGATCCATGGATAAGGGAGAAGATCATAGCTAGCATTGCACCGGGTATCTACGGTCACTGGGACATCAAGGAAGCAATTGCTTTAGCGATGTTCGGTGGAACTCCGAAGATTCTTGCTGATGGAACAAGGATCAGAGGTGATATACACGTGTTGATCATAGGTGACCCTGGTACTGCGAAGTCTCAGTTACTCCAGTTTGCAGCCAGAGTTGCACCTAGAGGACTCTACACTAGTGGTAAGGGTTCAACAGCAGCTGGTTTAACAGCAACTGTTCTAAGAGACAAGATGACAGGTGAGTACTACCTGGAGGCTGGTGCACTGGTGCTTGCTGATGGTGGTGTAGCATCCATAGACGAGATAGACAAGATGAGAGACGAGGATAGAACAGCTATTCACGAGGCTCTCGAGCAGCAGACTGTTAGCATAGCGAAAGCCGGTATTGTTGCAAGGTTGAACGCTAGAACAACCGTTATAGCTGCTGGTAACCCCAAGTACGGACGCTACGATTCTACTCAACCCGTGTCAAAGAACATTGATCTACCCGTAACCATCCTTTCAAGGTTCGACCTGATATTCATAGTTCAGGACATACCCAGCGAAGAGCAGGACAGAAGACTGGCCAGGCACATTCTCGGGATTCACACGGATGCTGAGAAAGCTAGAGGATTCATAGATCCACAGCTACTCAAGAAGTACATTAGCTACGCTAGAAGGTACATTAGACCACAGTTAACACCTGAGGCTTCAAAGCTCGTTGAGGAGTTCTACACGAGTTTAAGGAAAGCGTCACTCACAGCCGAGGGGGGTGTATCAGCAATTGCTATCACGCCGAGGCAGCTGGAAGCTATAATTAGGCTTGCAGAAGCTCACGCTAAGATGGCTTTGAAGACCAAAGCTACCATTGAGGACGTTGAGGAAGCCATAAGACTAGTCATGGTTAGCCTTTCGAGAGCGGGGTTGGACGTTGAGAGTGGTAGGCTAGACATAGACCTCCTTGAAACAGGTATATCATCGTCAACGAGGCTGAAGAAGAAGAAGTTCAGAGAGTGGCTTATGAAGCTGCTTGACAGTGTTGGTGGTGAAATAGAGTTCAACGAGCTGATCAAAAGAGCTGCCGACGAGGGCTTCGAAAAGGACTTTGTTCAAGAAACTGTTCACGAGCTCTACAGAAGCGGTGAAGTGTACTACCCGAGGCCCGGTAGAATATCCAAGGTTAAGTAGTAGAGTACAGCGAGAACAAAGTGTTCCACGCGGTTTAACAAAAAGCCTTGACTTCGGTGAACCCACGTGTACTCCTAACTTGGTTTACTCTGCTTAGTAAGCTTCTTGGAGGTCCATTTAACTCTGTGCTTCCACATCGATGGAGGTGTCCACATGATCCATGCTGGTAGAGCTTTGATGAACTCGTAGGCTTCCTCCCAGCTTTCTAGTCCAAGTTTTCCAGCGAGCTCCTCGAGGCTCATGGGTGTTTTAATGTACTCGTGAACGATCTTGAGAACGTTTTCATCTACTACTATTTCCTTTTCTCCAACTTTTACAACAAACAATACGTTTCCTTCATTACTACTCATGCTTAAGCACCATGCGGCTCCACGTAATCCTCAGTAATGTACCCAGGTACTTTTATGCTTTAACGAAGTGTTTGAATGGGGCCGCCGGGATTTGAACCCGGGACCACCGGCGCTCCGGGATGTATGGGGTTACGGGGGTTATCCCCCCAGGCCGGCATCCTAGCCAGGCTAGACGACGGCCCCCTTCACCCTTTCATGGATAAAGCCTAGGAGCCAATATAAAGGTTTCCCGGTAGTACTCAATACTTTCGCTTACCTCTCTCCCTATTTTAACCACATCGGAGACGATCGTTTACAAGGACGTGTCAAAAAACATATAATCCTGATTCATCTCTTCATTCAGCATTTTTAATGAATCATTGAATGAGATACTTGTACACTTCCCTATCTAGTCTAGGTGAGTATTTACATTCGTGACGCTTTAGAGGTGTTTCAATGGGGATTAAGTACATCTGCGGAAACTGTGGACACGTTATCTACGAGTTCAAGAAGGTGGGAAGCAGCGTTGGTTTACTATCTCCAATGGAGGTTGCAAAACTGCACGGTTACGTGTGCCCAGTGTGTAAATCCCAGTTGAACGTGCCGAGCACAGCTAACTTCAGGAGTCACATTCAGATCAGAGTTAGAGTGCCCCAGTTTACTCTACTTCACCATACCGTTGTTCAACAGGCTACAGTAGCCTCAAAGCACTGAGAAGACTTGTGAAGGCGTTAGCCGAGTAAGTTCGCTTGTAGTTTTTCAACGAGTGGAGAACCTCGCTTATCTCGTAGCCGAGAACTCCTCTGAGCTTCTCCGCGTGTATAAACCTGTAGAGTAG
>JAWBAI010000006.1:0-59629 GCA_038816475.1 Desulfurococcaceae archaeon | reverse complement strand
TGAGAAGACTTGTGAAGGCGTTAGCCGAGTAAGTTCGCTTGTAGTTTTTCAACGAGTGGAGAACCTCGCTTATCTCGTAGCCGAGAACTCCTCTGAGCTTCTCCGCGTGTATAAACCTGTAGAGTAGAAAGGATGCGAAGGATGTCAAGTTCACCGGTTTACGAGAGAGCTTTGCGCTGTCCCAGTCGAGTACTCTTAGTCCGTTCAAGCAGTAGAAGACGTGTCCACCTGGTCTACCTATTTCCGTGTGATCCACGCCTAGGATGTCTAGCTCGTGGAGTGATCGCAGTATGCTTCTCAGAGCGTTCTTCAGCTCCTCTACTCTCCCGTTGTTCAGCAGAGTGGATATGTAGTTTGTTACTGGTTTACACTCGTCAACTGGTATGTACTCGCGGAAAACGTAGAAGTCCCTGTAGGCGTAGAGTCTAGGTGCTACCTTAACCTCTTGAACTCTCATCAGCATTTCAGCTTCGTGGACCAGGCTCCTCCTCCTGCTGTCCAGCCTCAAGAGCTTTAATGCTCCCAGTCCGTACTCCCTGTGGAAAGCAGCTGTTGTTACACCCGTGTACCCTTTACCGAGAACACGTACATCGATAACTCTTACACCGGTTTCAACGAGGTATACGAAGCCATCGCTGATCAGGGCTCTAAGCCTCTCCTCCATCTCCCTGCAGGATTCACGAGGGTAGCAGAGTACGCGAGCTACGTAGCTGTCGGGCTTCTCTAGGAAGTGCACTTCACCATCCAGTGTGGTGCCTTGACTAAAAAGCTTCTCAGCCATCTACCACCCCCTCTCTGTGCTATCTCCTCGAAGAGGTCTTTCGAAGCCGTGTACACAGCGGGTTTAACTGTTCTGAAGTGGGGTGCAACCGTGTACTCCATCCACTTCGACTCTATGACCTCGGCTACATCAACGGCTCCCCGGGGGTCCAGAGACTCGAGGCATCCATCATCCGTTATCCAGGGTCCGTATCCACTACCAGCGTGCTTTGATATGAACCCGTATATGCGGTTGTCCTCGTGGGCTATGCATGGTCCACGGTAGTGCTTGTAGTTCGGTAACCTGCAGGTCTCAAGTTCGACTGCTACAACTGCAACCTCCGATTCATCCGTCCACGCCGAGTAGTCCACGGGTTCTACGCCGAGAACCTCGAGCAGCCTGTACAGCCTCAGTGATACTCTCTGTGCTTCACCCCATACGACATCCGGTGGTAGCTTCTCTCGTAGGTTGTAAACCAGGAAGACCAGGCACCTCCCCTCAGACGCCTTCAGAAGCTCGCTGATGCTTGGTTCAGGTGGCTCCTCGAAGAACTCCAACCCCGGGTTCCTCAAGTAGCACTTGGATGCTATGATGAAGGTTGCTAGGCTTTTCAAGCTCACGTTCGCGGTTACGTTCCTCTCGGGGTCAACCGGGTCCGGCATGTACATGCAGGAATCCGGGTACTTCCTTGCCAGGGTATCCTTGAGTTGCCTTGTTAATCCTCCTCCTAGGGTGTCCACGTAAACCGGTGGTTTCCACCGGGAGGCGTTCTCAACGACTCCTCTGAAGCTCCCGAACACCCCTACCAGTAGTTCAACAGCGTAGCCGCTGAACCCTCTGGTTTTAACCTCTGCACCGTATACTCCTATTGCCTTCATGAACTTCTTGAGCAGTCTCACGTGGTCCCTCTGCTCTCTTGTTAAAGCTTTGCTTATGTACATCGTGTGAAACGGTGTTCTGTCGACAGCTGTCTTGATCTCCCTGGGATCCCTGAGCTTTAAACCGGGAACCAGGTCTACTTCAACACCGTTTGTTCTCAGCCTGACGTAGGGGTGTTCTGCGTACATGAGCTCGCAGGTACCAAGCTGCTGAGCTGCCTCTAGGAGGATCGGTAGAGCCTTCTTCTCGAGGTCTTCTCTCGACCAGTTCTCCGGGAAGAGAACGAAGACGTCGAGGTCTCTGTCTCCGGATAACCACGTGTCGTGAGCTACGCTACCCTGCAGCGTAACCTCTGCTGTGATCCCGTGTCTCCTGAGAGCAGCTTCAACAGCACTGGCTACTCTCTCGTAGGTGCCTAGCAGAAGCTTGTACTCCTCCTCTCGGGGTTTAATCGCCTCGAGTACTTTGATCTCGAGTGGTGTTAGCTCCATTTGGAACCCGTTTACCGTTTACTCGAGTTTAACAGTGCAGAGGTTGCTGTATATGGGGCCGCTGGGGGTTAGAACACTCTTCTTTACTACGACTTCGTCTATCTCGGTGTAGCCGAAGTCCGTGTTCTGAAGGATCATCACGGTTTTAACGAGCTTATCGAGTCCACGGAGTCCTTTGACTCTGGCTAGTGTTATGTGTGGAACGAACTCTTCTCTGTCCGGTGGTATTCCGATCCTCTTCACCTTGTTCTCAACGAGGTTGTGCAGTTCCACCAGTTTTTCTCCACCTTCTTCAACACCCGCCCAGAGCACTCTTGGCCTGGTTGGAGACGGGAAAGCACCTAAGCCTTTGACGTGCACCTGGAACCTCGGGTACTTGATCTCCGAGATCTCGCTGCAGAGTACTCTAACCAGGCTCAGGGGTATTTCACCTATGAACCTCAGTGTCAGATGAATGTTCTCATCCTCCACGGGCTTGAGCTCTGCGCCCGTTGCCACCAGCTGGTTTCTCACCTCGATGAGTTTTCTCAGAACAGCCTGGTTCTTGATCTCAACTGCTACGAATGTTCTCACGTGCTCGTTCAACTCTCTACTCACCACGTGGTATCATGGTGGTAGAAGCAGATATATAGCTTACCACGTAGTATACCATGTGCTTACGGTGAGGAGTTTTGCTCTTCGTTTTGGTAGCTGGTATGCCTGGCTCTGGTAAGAGCGTGGTTGCTGATGTTGCACGCGAACTGGGGATCCCTGTTTACACCATGGGTGACGTCGTCCGGGAGGAAACGCTGAGAAGGTATGGTGCTATAACACCTGAGCTCATGGTTGAAACCTCCAGGAGGCTTAGGATGGAGTTCGGCGAGGATGTTGTTGCGGTTAGAACAGTTGAAAGGATACTCAGGGAGAACCCCTCCTGCAGCGTTGTACTGATCGATGGTATCAGGAGCCTCGTGGAGGTGGAGGTCTTCAGGAGAACCGGGGATACGGTGATTGTTGCTGTTCACGCCTCACCGAGAACAAGGTATGAGAGGTTGAGAGCTAGGCGTAGACCAGGAGACCCTGAAACCTACGAGGAGTTCAGGAAGAGGGACATGGTTGAACTGGGGTTTGGATTGGGCTCCGTGATTGCTCTCGCTGACCACGTGATCGTGAACGAGGGTTCGATCGAGGAGACCAGGAGTTGTGCTCGCAGAATCCTCGAGAACCTGGTGACAACCCATGGTTCTAGTCACTGTTGAAGCCGAGATCAGGCCCACCGAAGACCCCGAGAAGGTTAAAAAGGCTGTTCTAGCCGTTGTAAACCCGGAGAGCATTGAAGTCGAAGAGCTTGGAGAAGGCTACAGAGTGCTTAGAGCACGAAGCACGAGGATAGAATCCCTGGAGCCCCTCAGGAACATGGCTCGAGCGCAGGAAGCTGAACCAGCTCTCAGAAGCTACCTGGTGAAGTACAGGTACGGAAACATCATCACCATACTACTCCACAAGCAGGCTGCGTACGCTGGCAAAATGTCACTAGTAGACAGCGATAAGGAGTCCCCGCTGGGCCCGATAAGACTAACAATAGAGGGGATGGACGAGGAACTAAACAACGCGATCGAATACCTAACGAGCTTCTAGCATCCAAAAACATGCTACGCGGTAGGAATGTGTTCTGTACTTAGGCTTTCAACCGGTGAAGTAGTTAGTGGGAACGTTGCCCAGGACTTACCCTCAATGTAATTCCAGCGTAACAAGGTACTATACGTTAATTTAAAATTATCAAATCCTATGGGTTATTCATAAATTCATCCTATTTTTGTTACAGTAAAGATGCCGATTAAGTTGAGTTCTAGTATAGCAATACGGTTCATAGAGCACTATGAATAAATAGCACTATAAGTTCAATAAAGTTAAATCTTGAACTTTTATAAATAAAGGTTTCTAATCAGATGTATTATGTTTTGATTAAGCAATTTCGATGAATAAATTTATAAGCTCAAGCTACGGTATATCATATTGAGATGGGTGAGAAGGGATTGATATTAGATATATTATATTGGATAGGTTCTAATATCCTAGGACAACCAATAATTCTTCTAGGTATAGTAGCGTTAATAGGATTAGTCTTGCAGAGAAAACCGGTGGACGAAATAGTTCTGGGTACGGCTAAGGTAATGATTGGAGTTGCTATGATGTTAGCTGGTGCTACTTTGTTCGTTCAAGAGTTGTTAAACTTCCAGGAAGTTCTCGGACGAGCTATAGGAGTTCAGCCGAAATACCCTGTTGGTTACATTCCCCTAAGTGATGTTGTAGCAAGATATGGAAGCTATGTAGCTATGATAATGACGATAGCATTTATTATACACCTTCTTATTGCACGTTTCACGAAACTAAAATACGTGTACTTAACAGGTCACCTGATGTGGTGGGTTTCACTTACTGTTGTAGCTACTATACTAACCATTAAGCCAACTGCGAGTCCTCTTGAGATTCTTGGAATAGGGTCCATTGTAATGGCTCTTTACTGGAGTATTCAGCCAGCTTACATACATAGAGCCATGACAGATGTAATGGCTTCACCAGATATAGCTTATGGTCATACATCATCTTTAGCAGCATGGCTAGCGTATAAACTAGGAAAATACGTTGGTAAACCCGAGGAGAGCACAGAGCTTATAAAGTTTCCGAAGAGTTTAAGCTTCTTTAAAGACTATGCAGTTAGTACAGTTGTAATATTGGGTTTAATAATGGTTATAGCTGTAGTATTCGGCTACGCTGTAAACCCGGGAGCAATTACTCAATTAGCTGGAGGCGTGAACCCGGTCATATGGGCAATCTTGAGAGGTGTGTATTTTGCTGTATCAATTGTAGTATTGCTAACAGGAGTTAGAATGTTTATCTCAGAGATAATTCCCGCTTTCAGAGGATTCGCCATGAAAATAGTGCCTGGAGCAAAGCCAGCTGTGGACTGCCCCGTGGTGTTTCCTCAAGCACCAACAGCTGTAATAATAGGTTTCGTTAGTGGATTAATAGTATTCCTAATATTTATGGGTATATTCCTAGTTACAGGCTTCGCCGTGATTGTTCCACCAATGATAATGCTATTCTTCCCTGGAGGAGCTGCTGCTGTGTTTGGAAATAGGAGAGGTGGGTGGAAGGGAGCAGTACTAGGGGGAGCTATAAATGGATTAATACTAGCTATTGGACAGGCGTTAACATTACCAGCGTTAACACACGCTCCTGAACTAGCAACACTAGCTGACCCCGACTGGTACGTAATAATTTGGTTATTGAAAGGTATACTATCTCCGTTCTTGAAGTAGTTTCTATCGCTAAACTTTTTAACTTCAACTAACTATTAACCATCCTTTCTCTACTAGCGATTTTACGAGTTTCTCTTTCATTTCTTTCTTATCGATCAAGTTCTTTAATCCAATCACGATTGGTGCGGAACCTCGAAGCTCTGGCTCGTGCAGTATAGAGCATATAATGATATCTGCTCCTCCTGCTTTAGCTGTTAGTATCTCTGTTGATTCAACCCTAGCTGGTATTTTTAATTCCTTGAATACATCCTCTGCAAACATCTTCATTAATAATGAACTACCTTGACCAACACCGCAAACTGTTAAAACCTTCAAAGTTCTGTTTAACACATATTTGGTTTGAATACTCATATGGAGCCCTCCTCTATCACACTTTATGAAAACTATGAGTATTTAAAAAATCTTTGTACGAGTCCCTTAATGAATTAAAAAGAGTATAACTAGACATAGCCAGCGTGTTTCCTGAACAAATCATAGGTCGATTTATTAAAGGCCTAAGCGAAGAACTAATTATTGAATAACGTTGTACAAGGGAATAGGCATGGATACGTTTTTACGGTATAAAAAAATCGTAGACGAAATTATGGAAAAAGTAGTAATCGAAGAACGAGAAAATCTAGAAAAAGCAGCCAGTGTTCTCGTGGAAACACTCGAAAAAGACGGATTTATCTATGTTTTCGGGACTGGTCACTCTATGATTCTATCATTGGAGATGTTTTACAGAGCAGGTGGATTAGTTAGAATTTATCCTATATTTGATTGGTCAATATCAGCTATGAATGGTGCTTTAAAAAGTACTTACTTAGAGAGGGTGTCGGGCTATGCTAAGGCATTACTAAATAGTTTACACATAGTGCCTAATTCCACTTTAATTATCGTATCCAACTCGGGTAAAAACGCTGTTCCCGTCGAATTGGCATTTGAAGCTAAGAAAATGGGCTTTAAAGTAATTGCATTAACATCGATAGAGTACTCTCGAAGCGTGCCACCCGAAAATCCACTTGGCAAGAGACTATATGAAATAGCCGATGTTGTAATAGATAACAAAGTTCCTATAGGCGATGCAGCATATAAAGTAAATGGTTTTTCACAGCCTGTTTCACCAGTCTCAACGATTATAAATGCGTTTATACTACAATCTCTAGTAGCTAGGGTTGTTGAAAAGCTGGTGGAAAAAGGTATTGAACCAGAGGTTTGGATGAGCGCAAACATCCCAGGAGGTATAGAGAAGAACAAGAAATACGTTGAAAAATATATTAGCATTATTAAACCTCTATAAGGCGATTACATGAGTTACGAGCTGAACATTTTAGAGCTTATCGATGACATGATCTTAGTTAATGCTAACGCTAATGATTGGAAAGAAGCAGTAAGATTAGCGGGTGAGCTACTTGTCAAGAACTCTAGAGCAAAAGAATCATACATAGAAGCTATGATCAGGGTAACTGAAGAACTAGGACCCTACGCCGTCATAGCACCGGGCATAGCTATTCCTCATGCAAGGCCAGAGGACGGAGCTTTAAGACCAGGGTTTAGCATTGTTGTATTGAGAAAACCCGTCAACTTCGGATCTCACAATGACCCTGTGTATATTGTAATAGGCTTTACAGCTGTGGATAAGACAAGCCATCTAAGAGCACTTCAAATACTTGCAACATTGATCTCAGATGAGGAGTTTAAAAACAAAGTTATAAATGCTAAATCAGAGGAAGAAGTAAAGAAAATCATGAGAGAATACTTAGAAAAATTACTACATAATTCAAGTATATAACCGAGAACAGTAGGGTTGATATATTTGAACCAAGCTCTACTACTAAGAAACGCAAGAATATACACTCCATATGAGTACATTTACCCGGGTTACATACTCATAGAAAATGGAATAATAAAAGAAATCGGTAGAGAACCATACCCACATAGACTAGGATATGTGGATGAATTAGACTTAAATGGCATGATCTGTGGACCAGGCTTCATTGATACACATATACATGGCATTCTAGGTTACGATACGATGGATGGGAGTGAAAAATCCTTCATTGAAATGTCAAAATCTCTTGTTCGATACGGTGTGACGTCGTTTATTCCATCAACGGTTTCAGCTCCTCATGAAAAATTGATCAAGGTATCCGAAGCATTGTACAAATCTATCTTGGAGTGGAACCCCAAAGTAGGTGCAAGAATACTCGGTCTGCACATGGAAGGCCCATACATTAGTCCAGTTAAAGCTGGTGCACATAATAAACAGTATATTAGAGACCCGTCGATCGAGGAATTCAATCAGTACTACGAAGCATCCGGCGGATTCATAAGAGAGCTAACATTGGCTCCAGAACTCAAAAACTCACTAGAACTTATAAAACACGCAGTTTCAAGGGGTGTTATCGTTCAATTAGGTCATACAAACGCAACTTATGAGGAAGCAACTAATGCTATCATTGCTGGAGCATCAAAGGCAACTCATATTTACAATGCAATGCGTGAGATACATCACAGAGAGCCAGGAGTAGTCGTGGCGTTACTTCGTTCTCCCAGTATCTTCGTGGAAATAATAGTTGATTTTATACATGTATCGCCACAAATGGTTGAGTTCACAATAGAGTATGCGGGTGTTAACAGAATAGTAGCGGTATCAGATGCTATTTCAGCAACGGGGCTACCAGATGGAGTATACAGTCTTGGTGAACTAAAGATAGAGGTCAAAAAGGGTATTTCACGAGTTGTTGAAACAGGGAGCTTAGCAGGTAGCACCTTAACTATGGATAGAGCATTCAGGAACCTAGTATCTCTTGGATATAGCATAGATGAGGCGTTCAAAATGACCAGTACTAATTCAGCTAGGTCAATCAACGCAAATATAGTGGAAAAAATAGGTCTATTAAAACCAGGCTATAAAGCGGATATTGTTGTTCTAGATCAGAATCTAGAAGTAGCCATGACTATAGTTGAAGGGAATGTGGTATATCAAAAACAAACATATGTTTAAGACCATAGGGAGATAACAATACGCTAAGCACAGCTACAGGGTATTATCAATGGTTATAAGGACAAGTATTAGAATAAAGAACAGGTCTGGTTTACACGCTAGGCCTGCAGCGATTTTTGTTAAAACATGTATGCAGTTTAGATCAGATATAAAGATTATCAAAGGAGGGAAGGAGGCTAATGCTAAAAACATTTTGCAAATACTTGCTCTTGGAATAGACCTTGGTGATGAAGTAATTTTAGAATTTAATGGTGATGATGAAGATAGAGCGTATCAAGCAATAATAGAGCTTCTGGAGAAAAAATTACCTGAAATAGACAAATAGAGTTGTTGAGGTGTTGTTTTTGAAGGTATTCAATGGACTAGTAGCTTCTCCGGGAATAGCGATAGGCGTGTTGAGAACTCTCGAAGATAAACTCCCTTTAGATATTAATAAGATTGAACCATGCACTACTGAAAATCCCGAGAAAGAGGTAGCTTTACTAAGAGAGGCAAAGAGTAAAGTGCTCAAAGAGCTCGTGAGTTTAGCTTTTGAGGATAAGGAGCTTCTAGAGGCATTTATGCTCATACTTGAAAATCTCGTAGACGAAGCCGAGGAACTTGTTTTCAAGAGTAGGCTATGTGGTCTTAATGCTATTATCAACACATACACTAAGTATGACCAATTATTGGCGGTAAGCGGTAGTGAGCTCATAAATCTCCGCAGATCTGATCTGAAATCATTAGTATCATACCTAGTTACCTATCTCAAGGGAGCAGAATCAACTTGGAGTATTCATGTTGAAGACACTATTATCTATGCTGAGGAGTTATCTCCAATAGAGCTAATGAAACTAAAGAACAGTAACTTAAAAGCTATAGTTACAAGGCACGGTGGAACTACATCGCATGTTGCTATTCTAGCAAGAACTTATGGTATACCATACCTGATAATACCAGATTATCATTTGCAAGATTATGCTGGTGGTTTATGTGTTGTAGATGCTTTCAATGGAAAATTGATCATAGACCCACCAGAGGGCACATTAAAAGAATACGTAGGGTTGAAGGAAAAATATGAGAGGTATGCAAGAGTATTCAAAGAATACTCTAAGTTAGAAGCCAAGTCGATTGATAATGTACATGTAAAGGTAAACTGTAATGTAGGACTTCTAGAGGACTTAAGACTACTAGATGAATATGGATGTGATGGTGTAGGATTATTTAGAGTAGAATTTTTGTATATTCGTCGAAGAACGCCTCCTACAGAAAAGGAGTTATTGGAGTTTTTTGACAAGATATCAAGGTACACCTCTGGGAGAGAGATTATAATAAGAGCACCTGATCTAGGAGCTGATAAACCAGTAGAGTACTTAGATTTCAAATCTGAGTACAATCCTCAACTGGGTATGCGTGGTATTAGGTTACTACTTAAGTTCAAGGAGGAGTTGTTCTACCCGTTTCTCAGAGCTCTTGTAAGTGTGAATAAAGAAGGAAATATTAAGCTTCTTCTACCAATGGTAACACTCATTGAGGAGATCAACGAGACAGTAGCATTAATAAATAGTATTCTAGATGAGCTCAGAGAAGAGTTCCACGCGCCTCCTAAACCTCCTAAGCTTGGAATTATGATTGAGACTCCTTCAACTGTGTTAATGCTTGACAAAATTATCGAGAAATCCCCAGTGGACTTTATCAGCATAGGAACGAATGATCTCACGCAGTATATACTCGCTGTGGATAGGACAAATCCACGAGTTGCCTACTTATACAGCGAGCTTCATCCAGCAGTACTAAGATCGATTAAACACGTAGTTGAAGTTATTAACAGCGCCAACAGAAAAATTGAAGTAGAAATATGTGGTGAAATGGCTTCGCAGACGAGGGCTTTGCCAATTATCCTAGCACTTGGTATTAGGAAGCTGAGCGTTCCTCCGAGTCACGTAGGCAAGGTAAAGTACTATGTGAGTAGAATAAATACATCGATAATAAAAAGTAGAATTGTGGATGCGATATTAACATCCACGAGCTCTGAGCAAGTTGAAAAAATCATCAGAGAGATCTACAGTAAACTAGGACTAGAATACATACCATGATCTTGTAAAGATACGATTCGAACAAAGAATCTGTATAGGAGCAGTAATTACCCTTATTGTACTTGTTAATGATTAAATTCACTTGTTCTTACCTGTTAGATAACCGTATTGTATAGTTCTTCGGGTTCTACTTACATGACAATGCCTGACAATTACATCTAGAAACTGAGCACTTCGCTTTCAATTCTTTTCACTGTATTCTCATTACAAGCGTTCTACTGAGCGAATTAGGTTTTGAAACCACTTTCAATTCTTTCTATTGTATTCTCTGGCTTTAATTCCCAGGGTATCCTGTGTGTTACTATTCTTTCAATTCTTTCTATTGTATTCTCTTAATACTCTAGTATTATATGGGGTGAGAGCCGTGCTTTCAATTCTTTCTATTGTATTCTCAGAAGCTTTACGTATACGTTGACGATCTCCTTCTTCGGCCTTTCAATTCTTTCTATTGTATTCTGTGCGTGAGCTTTGATTTGTCTTCTTTAATTTACTTTATGGGGATGGGTTTTTAAGTTTTCAGGGTGATCGTGTCTACGGATGTTTTCATGGTGTTCATGGGCGTTCGATCAAAGCCCTTCCACAATCCATCACCATGACTAATCCCGGTTGATCAGGGATGTTCAAGAGGCTTGATCAGGAGTGGTTTAAAAACACGTGACTGTTTTATTTGAACTGTTTTGTTCTGTTCACGTGGAGTTTTCCGTGGGGTTGATCGATCGTCCCTGATCTGGACGGGATGTTCTACCAGTGTGGACAGTACCGTTTGTACCAGCAGCTTGTGCACTTCCTGGTGTTCAGCGGCCTCGGTGGTGCTGTTTCTCGAGTTACCATTTCTCTTGTTTTCTCAACGATCTTTTCAACGTCCTCCGAGAGGTCCTCGCTGAGCTCAAGTGTTTTCACAGCGTCTCCAACCTGTATTCTCGCTGCTCTTATGCCCTGTATCTTCTCCCTTGCGATCAGGTATGATGCTACCAGCTGCTCAACGTACCTCGAGTAGTTGTGGCTACGGTAGGCTTTCCTCTCTGTGATCACCTTTGAACCGTCCTTGTTTTCAACGACCTCGTCTATTACTGTGGCGCCTGACCTCGTTCTAACGTACACCTGCCCCTTGCCCTCGGGTGGTTTTGTGCATTCTTTGCCCACCATCATGCTGTCCGTGGCCGGCTCCTCGAGGAGAAACCAGGCTTTCAGCCAAACAATCACAGGACAGTACGAGTACTGCTTAACGAGGGAGGGAGTTACAGTGTCAAGAGGCTTGGTTGAAATCATGGTACCACGATGAGCTTTCCAACCGCTGTGATGTCGGCGAGAGCTCTACCGTAGACTCTCACGTTCTTCACGTCAACGCTGTATACTGGCACGAGGTGTATTACATCCCTGTCGGGCGCCTTGATGAACCTTGGGAGAAACCTCTCAACGTCCCCCAGAACATCGGGCAAGGATCTACCAGCGAAGAAGCCCCTGGGAACACTTAAAAATGAACTGCAAGTTTGTATTGCAGAGAATCCGCTGATCTTTCATTCTCTGCACTGTGTTCGGTCCAAAGGGAGATTAAGGAGGCAGAACAAGGC
This sequence comes from Desulfurococcaceae archaeon, assembly GCA_038816475.1. Taxonomy (GTDB): domain Archaea; phylum Thermoproteota; class Thermoprotei_A; order Sulfolobales; family Desulfurococcaceae; genus UBA285. The sequence continues at coordinate 47,565 of JAWBAI010000006.1, read as the reverse complement.
GATCAACTATTTTCAATTCTCTGCACCGTATTATGTGTGCAAGCTCTAACTTCTTCAGCTCAACCTCAAGGTATCCGGAGTTTTAAGCCCGTGCTCCCTCCATGAATGCAGAGAAACTGCGTCTTCATGAGCGTTTGATCGAAGCTATTACCGAGACTGGTCTCGGGCAGATTGAGAACGTTGCGTTAGTTTCCAAAACCGAAAACAAGTACGGTTAACCTGCGGCTAACTCTGCTTGAAGGGGCACTCTTTCTTTGCTATTAGAAGTATTAAGAAACGCGCAGAAGTTTTAGCGAGGTTTCCAACAGGTTTACAACCAAATTTGGGAACAACGAGAAGCGCGAAACAGCTTTTCACGGAAGTGTGTTACGACAATGCTTGTTGATGAACCACGGGAAGGAGGGTTTTTCATGGTTTATTCCAGCGTAGTTCGATGAGCGATTAAGCGAGCACAGGAAAGAACAGGTGAAGCGAAGCGGTATCAACCGGTGCAAACTCTCACCGGGCCACATCCCTTAGAACCTCCTAGTTGAAGGCACTTCCAAAGGGTATTCTCGAGCCTGGGAGATTTCTGCAGACAAGCACGTCTCTTAAACCTCCGCCCTAGAAGAAAGACGAGGAGATCCCCTACGCTAGCGCGGGGATGATCTCTGATGTGCATCGTAATCCCGAGGACGAAGAACGGTGCAAGAAGTTCATAGACATCTACGCTAGGAATGTAGAACCTGTTCTCACGCTTAATCTATTCTCCTGCGAAACACTAGTTATGTAAAAACCGACAAGCACGGAATCCAGGGAAGCAGTCACTTTCTGATTACATCCCGCAATCGCTATACTTAACCAGCTTTCAAACTTGGTGCTCAGAGCTAGAGCACTTAATGCTTGAACTAGATGCTTAAAAGAACAGAAAGCATGTTCCAGAAGATTTAATTTAGAACTAATTTAAAAGCATTTAGAAGAACGAGTAAAGGGGGGTTGAAAATATTGCAACGAAAGTTATTGAAGTACACAGAGGAACGCGTGGGGGTCACTATGTTTACGTAGTTGAAGGAAAAGAGCTTGTCCACATAAGTGAGTACGCTACTACTAAAGAAGTAGGCAGATTTGAAGAAGAGGTCGTTTACAAAGTTCCAACAGAAAGTTTAGCTGGGAAAACACTATACTTCTTCTCCTTCTCGAGGAGCGGATACGCGTTTCTTGGAAAATGTGGAATCGAAGACTTTGAAGAGGGTTATCCAAGGGAATACAAGTATTTTGGACCGCTTGGATGGCTGATCGACGAGGTCCGAGGCCTTAGGTTTCGAGTAAAGAGTCCAGAACTAGTTTTCCTTATTTCAGAGTTTAATGAGGTCTTTGTTCCCATGATCAACGAGATTAGGGATTACGAGAAGAGGCTGAACTTCAAGTGCCAGTTTATGGGTCATGCTCATAGATTAGCAGACGCGTTTAGAGATCCTGAGCTATATTACTTCACGTTCATGAGCTTGCCTGATGATGGCAAGAGGATCATGAGCTTAAGAGCTACAAGGAGGGGAATATACCAGCTATGGGTGCTCAAATTGATATGCGAAGCTCTTGGAGTATCGAGGTTTCTATACCCCAGGGGGTATGATGGTGGAGCGTACTGGTGGGTTGAGCAAGGCTCAGGGTTCAGCACATGCATTGGGGAGACCCCTTACGGTAGCGTAAGCTCTTGGCTAGAGTTCCAACCTAGCAGAGTAGCTCATGTACTAGCCTATGTGCGAAGCATATTAACAGGTGAACACATGTCCACGGGCAAACGAGTGCCCATCAGACCAGACATTGTAGTGGTTAGAGGCTACTACGAGAGAACAAGTGACTTCGTTAACTCTGGAAAAGGCATAGACGTCCTCGTAGAGTGCAAAGAAGACCCCCTCGATATGTGGAAGAACGATATAAATTCACAAATCCTACCGTACTTGCATATCTTTAAGCCGCGTATATTCATTTTGGCTTCGCTACGGAGCGTTCCAGATCATGTGAAGAACTTCCTCAGTAGAAAGGGAATAATTGTAGTTGATGAGCTTAGACCACGCAATTCAAGTGTTAGGCTACTGCATGAAATCCTCTCCTCGCAATTCTCACAGTAAGGGGTTGAAGGGCGTTGATTAGACGGTTGTAAAAATGGTTCCGTGTTCTCTTTAGCTCGAAACTTTCTTTAAAGCAGAGCAGCTTATTCACTCTCCACCGCGAAGACTTATCCAAGCAACTGAACCGAACTTCTCGCTTTTTCTGATCGCTCCACTTTGAGCTGATTAGAGAAGGAAAGACCCAAGCACCGGCGTACTCGCCTCTCATAGGAATCTGTTCCCAAAATGTTTACGTCTACCAGTAGGAGAACATTTGCAGCTACTCGCTATGACGCCTCACCACAGGAGAAATACTACGTGAAACTCCCGCTGCATACGTTCAAATGACCTGTGTCTATACCAGGCGCGTGCCCTAAGGAACAAACCCGTAGTCAGAGATGCTACTGGGTATACGCGGTGCTTTTCGGCGGAAATCTTCAATGTGCTTGTACCCAAGTCTGGGTTAACGGAAGATAGTAGGTAGTAGGTGAAACTGCACTCTCAGGCATTTACCCTAGCTTAAACACGCGCTAGAAATATAATATAAAACGAGAGTTGGCTCTCTCCTTTAACCGTTACTCCAGGTTACTCGCTCTCGTTTCGTTCACGTTTTCGCGCTGGAAACCCCCACTTAGCGTTGCTCCTCTTCTCTTTCTCGTCGAGCTTCCACAGAGCACTCCTCTAAATCCACGCACGACACCGTGGAGCATGTCGCACTTCTTCCGAGCTCGCTACTTAAAACTATCCTCCCAGCTACTAAGTAAGGAAGCCCGAACGCGCTTGAAATTCTCTTTAGGAAGCGGGCTCTTCAAAACCCTAGCTGAAGCACTCCGGTCAACAAGAGTGAAGTGATGAATCTAAAAATAGCACTTCCTTTTACGTCTCTTTACACACAGAAGCCCCGGTGATTCCTAGTGCTTGCTAGTTACGATTGAACGACGCTTTGCCCTATTCTTTTCTCGCAGAATTCAGCAAATCTTCTTAAAATGCACCTATACAAAGTTATCGTTGAAGGTTTAAGGTTTCTTTCCGACTTGTACTGTTCAAGGAACTCATTGATGCTAGCTTCGCTCACGGAGGCGTTTTTCTCGCGGAGCCACGCAACGAAGCGCTTAAGTATGGCACTCTCTTTCTTGCGCCGAGCTTCAGAGAGAGTTTCAAGGAATGCGTTCAAAGATTCCTCTAAGGCTCCTAGACGAGCTTCTTCTCCACGTCTCAAGAGCTCTCTTCCTTCATCGTAACCTACCTTCCAAGCATCGTAGTAGTACTCTAGTATGTTCGCAATTAGTTGGTCAGGTGTCATAGCTATGGCTTTACTAAACCTCTGCAACCACTCAACTAAGTGCTGTGGTAATCTCACTCTTAGTTCTTGAATCCCCTGAGGTGTAGCTTCACTCATCCTACATCAAACCTCTGAAGTTGTTCATCCTACTCAGGACCTCCTCAGTAAAGGACTCGACCTCTCGTTGAAGACCAGTCTCGTTTCTCAGCACTCTATCGAGAGGAAGCTCCCACCTCCTAGGTCTGTAAACAAGGTCCGTTAACTCAGCGTTTCGGTGGATAATGGTATTGAAGAGAGGCCTCTCATAAATATTCCTAGCTACAACTGATGGTAATCTCTTAGCGAATTTAGCAATGTAAGTGTTCAGTTCATCAAAGGCTTTCTGCTTATAATGTTTAGTCACGTTCACCAATGCCACTCCTAAGACTCTTAAGTCGCGGTTGCCTCGAGTTATTAATACTTCGGGGAGAACTTCCTTTAGGAAAAGCTTCAAGCCGGCGAGGGATAGCTCTTCCATGTTTGAGGGTATTATTATGTAATCGGCCGCGTAGAGACCCCACATCGTAGGTGGAAACAGCTCCGGTGGTGTATCACACAACACGAAGTCGTACTCTCTAATCGCGGGTTCTCTCGAGATCCGTTTGTAGATAGCAAAAGGATCCCAGGCTGGGAACTCTCCACGATATGTACTTACAATGTAGTTAAGCCCCGAAGGCACTAGTCCTAATTTTCCACGTATACTTTGCAAGTTGATTTTTCTGATTTTAAAATCGAGGCCCTTAGCCATGTGAAATGCTCCATCATTGACAACCTCGATCTCGTTAATCTTTAGGAATAGTGATGAGAGGTGCGCCTGAGGGTCTAGGTCCAACAATAGCACTTTGTAACCTCTGCTGGCTAAGCTGTAGGCTAGAAGCGCTGTCAACGTAGTTTTGCCGGTACCTCCTTTTTGATTAGCTATGGTGATAACCGTTGGCGGCACGATCCCCTCCATAATTAGCTAATTTAGTTGATACAAAAATCTTTATTCACACCCTCATCAATGCACAGGCTGGTTCCTGATCCTTCGCTGAGGTACCAGCTGGAGACCCTGGGTTCGTACCAGGAACTAGTGGAGCTCGCGCTATAGCACCTCAGCTATTCCTGTAGCATCCTGGGCTAAAGGGTCTCCGAGGCAAAAGATTAAGGCAAAGGACCTTCTTCTTCCACGAGGACTCAGGACTCCCTGGCTAGTGTGCCAGGGTAATCCCTGCTTGGTAGCTCTACGTTTTCGCACCTTACTGAATCCCTGTTTACTTTCTGCATTGTGTTACTGGAACGCGGTTAGAGGTTCACAGAGTCCAGTCATGGAAAGGTAACCTTCTACCAGCTCTAGCTCAGAGGAGCAAGCGCAACAGGACAAAACCTCTTCGAAAGCACACCATAGCAACAATAGTGGCACTTGACGACATCACAGTAGCTTGCCGAAAGAGCCCGTGATGTTGCCCAACGCTTATACCTAGTTTGGAGACGAGCACGAGGGGCTGGGAAGACAAGGGTAAGGGTAAGGCTTCGATCGTCCTTCGTACTACACGTTGCCATGCTCTTCTGAAGCACGGGTAGGGGGAGAACGCTACATAGCTTAAGCACTTCTAAAGGGTTTCCAGCTAATGGAGAATTAAGTAGCGTGATCCCTTGAATCCGTGAACTCTCAATGGACAAACCCGTCAAAGACGCGAAGATTCTCACCTCGGGATGTAAAAAGTGGAAGACACCTTTCCAGAGCTACCACTCACCAGCAGCTCCAGTAGTTCAGTGTGCTTTAGGGTGCTAGCTTACTTCAAACACAATGCACGGTTTACTCTAACTTAGAGACGTTTACATAGGTTTGATTACAGAGGGAGGTTCTCCGCCTTGACGTCTTCCGTTGAACCCCCTAGAGCCGAATCAGATCACGCTGAAAACCAGTCCTCCAGACACGCTTACACTAACGCAGCTTCAGAACTGGCAGACAACCTGAGCGAGCCATCGGGCTTATCTCGTGCATGCATCCGAGCTGAGCTCGCTGGAAAGCAAGGAGAATAATAGTCTAGGGAGTCAACTTCATGCAACTACACTCGATCGAACGTCCATGAACACCATGAAGCAGGTAGCAGGCTTAATCGAGGTGAAAAACTTAAATACTCAGCCATCATAAACTATATTGAACGAGTCGTGACAGAGCTCGCGCATGGAATACAATGAAAAGAATTGAAAGGTGCACGTAGCCAACGAAGACTCCTTCACCACGAAGGGAATACAATACAAAGAATTGAAAGGACTTTTGCGTTGGTGAAGTTCTTGGGTAGCATGGAAGGGGTTGATGGCTAGTTTGCTGTGGGGAAGGTTGGTTTTTGCTGAGCTTTAGGGGTTTACTGTGGGGTTACAGTAGTAGTATTAGTCCGTCTTTTGCTACTATTGTGTTTTTGAAGACTCTGTAGGCGTCGAAGAAGAGCTCTTCTGGTGTGTACCTTGCGCTAAGGTGGAAGAGTACTAGTGTTTTCGCGGATGCCTCCAGGGCTACTCTGGCGGCGTCCAGCGCTGTTGAGTGACCTTGCTCATGTGCTTCCTTCTCGAGTGTACTGGTGAATGTTGCATCGTGTATGAGAACATCAACTCCTCCGCAGTTCTCCACTGTGCTTCTGCAGGGTGCTGTATCACCCGTGTAGCAAATTGTCTTCTTACCCACTGTAACATGGTATCCGTAGGACTCAGTAGTGTGCTCAACGGGGAAAGCCTTCACGGTTACCTTCCTATCGCTGTACGTGAAGCCGTTGTAAACCTCGAGCAGTTCAACTCTGAACCCTGTTTTCACCAGTCCAAGCTTGAACAGTGATGCCAAGAGCTCCCTGAGGCTCCCTGGTGCAGCGATCACCAGTGGTTCTCTCCTATCCGAGAGAACCATTGTTTGAACAAGACCAGGTAAACCAAGGTAGTGGTCACCGTGACCATGAGTTAAAAAAACAGCTTTAACCTTGAGAGGACTAAGACCTCTCCTGAACATCCTAGTCTGGCATCCCTCGCCAACGTCGAAGAGGTATATGTCGGAGTCAACCTTCAACGCTATGCAGGGAAGATGCCTGGACACAGGCATAGCTGCACCTGTTCCAAGGAAGTACAACCTAGCGTTCACTTCCTCACCACCACACTAATAGACCTCGTGAGAGAACTGTGAACGTAGTCGTAGTACCTTCCAACGAGCCTAAAACCGGATGAATCGAGAACATCGTCAACGTAGTCCTCGAGCCAGAGAGGAGCCATGAAGCACGCATAACCTCTCCTAGAAAGGTACTCGGACAACCTCTCGAAGAACAACCTGTACAACTCCCTGATCTCAGCACCGTGCGTACTAGCACCTCTACCGTAGGGTAAATCCGTGGTCACGTGATCCACCTCGTTGAAAACATTATACCTCGAATCACCAACCACTGGTACAGCGTTCACACCCAAATGCTCAAAGTTCTGCTTCATCCCCTTGACCAGCCTCCAGTCAACATCCACAGCTACACCGCGAACACCCATGCTCCACGCTTCAACGAGGATCGTCCCTGTTCCCGCGAAGGGGTCCACGAGAACACACCCTCTTCTGGCTCTAGACAAGTTAACAAGAGCTCTGGCCAAGTCCGGTGTCAAGGATATACTCCTCCTGAACGGTAGGCTTCGAGCTCTCTTCAGTAGTTCACCGTAGCTCTGCTCAGACAGCTTAACACCAGCAACAGCTAAACCACTCGTAAAGATCAGCCTTTTTTCACCCAAACCACCGATCTTCTCCACGACACCTGCTCTACGCTTGAACTCCTCAACAGCACTACTACTAACAGTTGACTTGAAAACAGACACGTGAGCAACTCCACCCAGCACCACACCGGCTTCCCTGGCATCACCCTCAGAGTAGACGTTGAAGACCCCGATGACTCTTCCAGCCTCCTTCACGAAGCCAGCCCTCGCTGTAACCCCGGTTGCTATCACCTCACTGCAATCAGACAAGCAGAGCATTGGGTAGCACTCAACAAAGCACTTCTCACCGAAAACCTCCAGAAGAGCTCTGAGCTCACCCCGAGCCAAGTGCTCGTTGTCTCCTCGGAGAACAAAGTATGTTCTGTACTTCAAGGTAAACCGAGAACCCCTCGTAGAGTCCTGGAAACCCTGCTCGAGACGTCCACGTACTCAACCAACGGGTGGAAGTACCTGGTGAGCAGTGTATCACCCAGAACTATTCTCTTAACACCAGCACTGCTTATCCTGTTCACAGCATCACCCACGAGTAAACCGTGGGTTGCAGCAACGAGAACACTTCTAGCACCACTCCTCAGCAGAGTCCTGGAAGCCTCGGCGATTGTTCCACCAGTGCTGATTATGTCGTCCACTATCACCACGTCCCTCCCCTGAACACTCACCTCGCGGGGCACGTACGTGACCTCACCGGTAACTCTGTCCCTCTGCTTCTCAAGGTAGTCGAAGTCTAGGTTGAACATTCTAGCGGCATAAGCAGCTCTCTCGAGTGCACCCTTGTCCGGAGCTATGACAACCGGGTTCACAGTATACTTCAAAGCGTGCTCCACCAGGGCATCGGATACCACGATGTTCACAGTATCACCCTCGAAGCACTCGAGAACCCTCGTGCTGTGAACATCAACGGTGACCAGAGCACTCGCTCCAGCAGACTTCAAAGCCTTAGCCACCAGGCACCCGGACACAGGTTCACCGGGTAAGAAGACCTTGTCCTGCCTAGCGTACGGCATGTAAGCAACCAGTACGATAACCCTTGATGCACCGGAGTTAACGGAGGCGTTGATCATCATCAGCGTCTTGAAGAAGTTCTCCAGCTGAGCAGGGTACATTGTGGAAACCACCAGAGCATCCTCCCCCTTCAGCTCCTCAACCTGCTTGATCCTCAGGTACAGCTCTCCATCGGGGAAAACCTTCTCCACGACGTCCAGCACTGGAATGCTCAGAGCCTGTGCAATGGAATAACCAAGCGTGAAACCGGGTAGTACCAGTGCTCTCGCCAAGAACACCCCCAGACTAGATATAACGGGCTTATAGAGGTTATATACTCAGAGAGGTGAACCATGGGAATGTACAAGCTCAAGTCCTTCGACATCGATAGACCAGGCGTTAAGGAGGCATCAATGTGGCGTTCACTGGGAGACGGGAGAGTGGTCTGCGACCTCTGCCACAGGAGGTGCACCGTTGTACCAGGAGCCTTCGGAGCATGCGGTGTGAGGTACAACCACGAGGGGAGACTCTACACGGTTGTCTACGGTATACTGACAGCCGCGAACGCTGATCCAATAGAGAAGAAGCCCCTCATGCATTTCAACCCGGGTGCTGTGGTTTTCTCGATATCAACAGCAGGATGCAACTTCTACTGCAAGTTCTGCGATAATTGGGTTCTAAGCCAGAGCAGAAGAGACAGAGTCTACGGAGAACCCTACGAACCGGAGGACGTTGTGGAGTTGGCTACGAAAACCGGTAGTCACGGCATAAGCTACACCTACAACGAGCCAACGGTCTTCTACGAGTTCATGTACGACACAGCTAAGCTCGCGAAGAAGAAGGGCTTGTTCAACACCATGGTAACCAACGGCTACATGACACCGGAAGCCATAAGGGAGATCGGTAGCTACATTGACGCTGCAACAGTGGACTTCAAGGGCGGTGGTAGCAGGGAGTTCTACAGGAAGTACATGGGTGTACCAAACCCTGAGCCAGTATTCGAGAGCCTCCTCGAGATGAAGAAGCAGGGTTGGTGGATAGAGGTAACAAACCTCGTAGTACCAGAGGTTGGCGATAAACCCGAGGATGTTGCAAAGCTCGCGAAGTGGATAGCTGAGAACCTCGGTGATGAAACACCCTTCCACCTGCTCAGGTTCCACCCGGACTACCTGCTGCAAGAGCTACCATCAACACCCGTGTCAACACTCGAGAAGCTAGCGGAGGTTGCAAGAGAAACCGGGTTGAAGCATGTGTACATTGGAAACGTCTGGGGTCACACGCTGGAGAACACGTACTGCCCACGCTGTGGAAGAGTCGTAGTTGAGAGGTACGGGTTCTACGTGAGGAGATGGCATCTCAAGGAGAACTTCACGTGCCCCTACTGCGGGTACAGGTTGAACTTCCGCGGCAAGTTCCACGGGGTGAGCTATAGAGGCTTCATATGGTTTTAGAGCACTAGTGCACCAAGTTATAACCCGTTCACGCTAAACCCGAACCAGGGTGAACCCCTCATGCCCTACTTCATCATTGTGCTTGGAACAGCCGGTAGTGGTAAATCATCGCTTACAAGCGTACTCTACACGTACTTGACAAGTCATCAGCTCGATGCAGCCATGGTAAACCTTGATCCAGCCGTTGAGGATCTACCCTACAAGCCCGACGTAGACGTGAGAGACTACGTTGACGCCAGGGACATCATGAGGAAAACAGGGCTTGGACCCAACGGTGCACTATTAGCCTCCGTTGACATGCTCCTCCTGAACATCGAGGACATAAAAGAGGAGGTTTGGAGCCTTAGGTCGAACTACATCGTGATAGACACACCTGGTCAAATGGAGATATTCGCCTTCAGACCAACGGGCCCCATGGTGCTCAGAGCTCTCGTGGGAGACGCTAAGGCTGTAACACTGTTCCTGGTAGACTCAACGTTCGCATCGTCACCACTCAACCTTCTCTCAGCACTACTACTCTCAGCATCAACCTACGCGAGAATAGGCTACCCGCAGATCAACGTACTCACGAAAATAGACCTCCTGGAGCCAGGACAACTGGAGAAGACACTGGAGATGCTCGAAAACCCCGAGGAACTAGCCGGCAGCATCATGAGTGAGAGACCAGCCAGGCTGATCTGGGACGAGTACGAGATCGAAACCATTGCCGAGAAACTAACCGTCTTCGAAACAGTACCCGTATCGAACCTGAGCGGAGAAGGCTTCGACGACCTCTACGCTGCTGTACAGAGAGTTGTTGCTGGTGGAGAAGACTACTACACAGAGGAACCAAGCCCAAGGCTATGAGAACGTGAATTGAGTGAAATAAGTGCAAGGAAGCAGAGCTCAAGATGGTATTGAATTCGGCTCAGGGTCCCCGCTGAAACCCTGCTTAAAACCTGCAGAGCTCTACAATGCTTTCAAGCTTTCCCGGAAGCTCGCGGAAACTCCTGACCATTATGAAGTCTACGCCTATCGCTCTTGCTGCTTCCTCGTCGTATATGGTATCACCCAAGAACACAACTCTTCTCCCTCCAGCTCTTTCCACAATAACCCTCAACTGCTCAACTCTGAAGGAGCTCAAATCACGGGTTACAACCTTGGACTCATCAATGTTCACACCAAGCTTCGAGAAGAGCATTCTCGCTGTTTTCCAGCTACGCATAGTTACAAAGTACACGTCAGCACCCATGGATCGAAGAAGCTCTAAGAACAGTAGGTTTTCGCCTAGATCAGACGGGTTTAGCCTACTCAGAGACAGCTCCTCCTCTCTTTCGATCAGCTCCCATGCTCTCCTCTTAGCTTCATCGCTGACCTGAAGACGAGCAAGGCTTTCTCCAAGCGGTCTAAGAGGGTGGTCTACTCCAAGTAGTCTTCTCACATCACTTCGAAGTTTCTCGAAGTCAACGAGAATGGGTATGAGTGTACCGTCCACGTCGAGAACCACAACGCAGTTCAAGCTCATAGGGGTTAACCAGGCTCTATGACTCTGATCCTCGGCTCAGGCTTAAGCTCAGCAATGATCTCCCCCTTGTGCACGTAGCCTATCAGCATAGCCTCTGTGTTGTAGGCGTACCCCACGTTGCCCTCCTTGTCAACGGCTATGAAGCCCATGGTGTTGCTTCCAACACTCTTCTCCACGTGCTCCATGACCCTGCTCACAGCTTTCTCAAGGCTCCCGGTGAGCATGTACTCCTGGTCTAGCCTTAGGCAAGGCATAGCTCTAACTATCTGCTCACCAATGCCCGTTGAACTACAGGCTGTATCGGACCCTGCGTAAAAGCCTGCTCCGGGTATCGGTGTATCACCTACTCTACCCGGTAGCTTCAGCAGTATACCACCAGTGCTGGTGGCAGCTGCAAGTACTCCTCTATCGTCCAGCGCCACAGCACCAACCGTATCGAAGACGTTTATCAGATCTTGAACAAGCCTGTGGAAAACACCACTGTTCTCAACAAAGCTTCTGAGAAGCCTGTAGTACGGGTCTCCGGGCTCCTCCCTGAACACCTTTCTCAGAGCATCCCTGTACCTTTCAACCACGTGAGGTGGAGGTGGTGGAAGCGGGGGTAGTCCGTAGGCTATTGCTAGTCTATCAGCGTTTTCACCAGCGAGGAGAACATGGGGTGTTTTCTCGGCTACGAGCTTAGCTAGGAGAACAGGGTTCCTGGTGGCTCTGACAGCTGCTACAGCGCCCATTAAACCCGTTGAAGACATCAAACCAGCGTCCAGTTCTCTTTCACCAAGAATGTTCAGAGCGGAGCCGTAACCAGCGTTCAGGAATCCCGAGTCCTCCATGCACTTAACAGCCTCTACAACGGTGTCAACAGCGTTGCTTGTCTTCTCTAGAACCCTCCAAGCACGCTCTGTGCAAACCTTGACTGCTTCAATGGACTTCTCCACGCCTGGTCTAATTCTCCAGGCTCCGGCTCCTCCGTGAAGAATGAGAGCTCTCGTCACAGCTGATCACCACTTTATTAAAACACCCTCGTGGATAAATATACCCCGGGTGTCGGTGTGAAGGACCAAAGCGTTGCCAGCCCTCTAGGTGAGCTCGTTGAAAAACTGAAGTTCGAGAAGCTGAACACAGCACTAGTGGTTTTACCATCGTTCTTTGCTTTTCCATCGATGCTGCTCCTACTCCTAGGTTTCACAACGCTGCTCAGAGCTTTAACAGAGAGACCCATGGACCTAGCCGAGAGCTATGCACTTTTTCCGGGTTTGCACCTCACAGCAGGTCTACTGTTCTCAGCCGGGTTCACGCTCTCCTCCATGGTTTCATCCTACGTTCTACTAAGAACGCTTAGGAAGCACCTGTACAGTAGCGGAGTTGCAGTGTACTACTTCAAGGGTGAACAGAACTACCTAAGCCTCCTCCAGCAACTGGAGAACACGGTTGAGAGGACAGCTCTTCCATCGCCTCTAACAGGGCTTATACTAGCGCTTCTCACCAGTGGTCTATTCTACCCAGTGTTACTGGTCACAGCTGAAATGACAATTAGAAAACACCGTAGACTAGAGGAGAAAGTGCTCTTCGACAAGGAGTACACGAGTAGCTACGGAGCACTCCACGCAGCAGTGGACTTAGTGCTGTTCATTGCAACCCTAGGGCTCTACATGGTGTACATGTCCTACAGAACAGCAAGAGCATTCAACAAGCATGTTGAGGAAGTTCACAGCTCTCATCCCGCACCACCATCGAGTCCTCCGCAGAAGCCGCTGGAGAACACCGTTGAACCACAGCTCAAGCTGCTGACGGGGTTATGCCTGATCGTTCTCGGGTTAGCCGCTGTTCTCTCATACCTCGGTGTAATGGCAAGCTACTACGTTTACGCGTGCACGGGTCTACTGATCAGCCTTGTACCCGCGACCACGAGGAGTAAAGGCTTCGCGAGAACCGTTCTAGTGGTCTTCGCTGTGATGTACATGGTAATAGCTGGAGGAGTTCTCAGCGGTTTACTGGGTTACACAATCTACGTTAACCTCTACAGAGAGTTCACTGAGCAATCGCGCTACTTTCTAGAGGTTGATGCACTAACGAGGAGTTTCATCATATTCCTCAACAACCTCGCTATCTCAGCTCCATCTGTAATACCTCTTCTTGGAGGATTAACACTGGCAACCGGGGTTTTCAACGCGGGCTTAGTACTTGGAGTATTGACTACTCACCAGGCGAGCTTGTTCAGCTTAGTCGTCCTGGTACTACCACACTCGGTGCTCGAGATCCTAGCGTACTCCATTATGGTATCAGCATCGGTGTTCTACGGGGAGCCGAGAAAGTACGCGGGTTTCTTCGCGATGGGAGCACTAGTACTGCTACTTGCAGCACTCGTTGAAACCATCACCATTGAACTACTTAGATAGGATCTCCATTATCAAAGGGTACTGAATCCTCTTCAGCGTTTCAGGCGTGTACGCTGCTACTGCTAGTGCACCGTACAAACCTACGTCGTCTCCCAGTGATGTTGGTTTAAACTCGGGTGCTTCCGTAACTATGTTGTTTTTCACGAGTTCAACCACAGGCTCGTAGAGCACATCAACGTTGTTGAGGAAAACGCTTCCACCTAGAATCACGAGCTCAGGGTCGTAGACGTTTATCACGGAGGCAAGCCCGGCTGCAGTGGCTTTTACGATCGTCTCCACGACGAGCTCAGCCAGCTTATCACCAGCTCTGTAGTGGTCGAACACTGTTTTCGCTGTAACATCCTCCCCTCTCTCCAGAAGCTCCCCGAGACGAGACTTCACTCGTGTTTTCTCGTAAACGTACCTTGCCAGCCTGGGGATGTTTGCTCCACCCGCGTAAGCCTCCCAGTGACCTCTACCACCGCATCCACACGGGAGATCCGAGCTGTAGTCTACTACTATGTGTCCTGCTTCGTGAGCATTACCCGCTTTCCCTATGAGCAGATGCCCGTCCACGATCACTCCTACGCCAATACCAGTGCTCATGGTTACGTAGACCACGTTGTCATGGTTCCTTGCTAAACCGTAGTGTTTCTCACCCCACACAGCTACAACAGCGTCGTTGGCTACGTAAACAGGTTTTCTGAGTTCTTCAACAAGCGGCTCAAGCAGGTGAAAGGTGTGCAGCGGAAGGTTCGGAGCGTATACAACACGTCCTCTTCTGATGTCTATGGGTCCAATGGTGCCAACGCCAACGGATTCCACCTGGTCCAGGAAGCTCTTCCACCTCGTGCGAACAGTGCTTGCTATGAACTCGGCTACCGTGTACTCGTTACCCTCTCTCGGAGTTTGCTCAACAACCTTGTCCAGTACGTTTTCCGCGGTGCACAACGCTATCCTTGTCTTGGTAGCACCAACGTCAACTGCAACGTAGTACTTCAAGCTTATCCTTCCCTCTTCTTCACGAGCTCCTTGCGGTAGAGTATCGGTGCACTAGTAATGCTGTACCTTTCAACGCTCTCAAGTCCTGCTTTAACCGGGTTCAAAAGCTCGAATCCAAACGCTCTAGCCACGGTGCTTGAAGCTCTCGGCGTGAACGGGTAAAGCATTAGTGTAGCAACCCTAATAGCCTCCAGAACACCGTAGAGCTCCTTGCTTGGATCACTCTTCTCCCAGGGCTTTGTCTCGTTCAAGTACTGGTTCGCCGCTCTCGCAACATCCATTGCTACTGTAGTTGCTCTTGAAACCTCGAAGTTCTCCATTGCATCCACGTACGCGTTGAGCTTCTCGTTAATGGTGTTCAACAGATTCTCGTCCATGCTCCTCCTGTAGATTCTTCCACCGGACTTCTTCTGGGCGAGAACACCAGCTCTTCTAACAAGGTTTCCGTAGGTATCAGCTAGTTCACTCAAGTAAATGGAGTCTAGTAGCTCAAAGGAGAAATCGCTGTCCTTGTCCATGTTGAATATCCTCATTAGCAGGTACCTGGTGGCATCGGAGCCACCGTACCTCTCGAGCATCTCTTCTATTGTTACCACGTTACCCACGCTCTTACTCATCTTAGCACCCTTCATTGTTAAGAAGGCATGAACTATCAGCTTCTTCGGTGGTTCAAGGTCGAGCGCTTTAAGTATCGAGAACCAGACAGCCGTGTGGAACCACAGTATGTCCTTCCCTATGACGTGGTGAACATTGCTCCAGTAAGCCTTGAACTTCTCCTCGTTTCTCAACGCTTCTATCGCGCTAACGTAGTTCAGCAGTGCGTCAAACCACACGTATACCACGTAGTTCTCGTCGAATGGTACCGGGATACCCCACCAAACTCTCTCCTTTGGTCTAGCAACAGATATGTCTCGAAGACCCTCGTGCTCGATCTTTGCAATAACCTCGTCAGCGTAGCTTCTGGGAACTACTATGTCTCTGTCCCTTAGAACACTCAGTAGGTAGTCCTTGAAATCGCTGAGCTTAAAGTAGTACGTTTCCTCCTCCATGTACTCGAGTGGTTTACTGTGCAGTGGGCAATGGGGTTTACCGTTTACCTCCACGTACTCGCCCGGTGAGTAGTACTTTTCGCACTCAACGCAGTAGAGTCCACTGTACTTAGCCTTGTATATCAAGCCCTTTCCGTATATGTACTCGAAAGCCTTCTTCACAGTTTCCTCGTGGTAGCTGTCTGTTGTCCTTATGAAGTGATCGTACGATATGTCCAGGCTTCTCCAGTACTTCTTGAAAACCTCAGCCATTTCATCAACGAACTCCTTTGGATGCTTACCAGCCGATTCAGCTGCTTTCTGAAGCTTTAATCCATGCTCATCGTTGCCAGTGAGAAAGAAAACCCTGTAGCCCATTAACCTCTTGTACCTGGCTACTGCATCAGCGAACACGGTCGTATAGGCATGACCTATGTGCGGCGGCGCGTTCGGATAGTATATTGGAGTTGTAATGTAAAACGTTTCCACCTCTCTTACACCGCGAGCGCTTTTCAACAGTGTTCAAGCCTGAGTCTTTGATGGTATACTATATGAAGCTACTTTTTAACCATTTCCTCAAGTTTACCCATGTACTTCTTAACGTGTCTGTCAACAAACCATATGAAGTACCTAAGCAGGAGCCTGAACGGCAGGTACACGGGTGATGACATGTAAAACCTGAGTATGTCGAGAGCCCAGTACCTTGTGTGCTCGTACATCTTCGCCAGAGCTTCTATGTGCTCTGGCCTCAGGTGATCCCTGAGAAACCAGTTGTTCTTCTTGAGTGCACCCATGGGTACAAAGAACATTGGTACTATGATGCTCCTGTAGGGTCTAAGCCTCTCGATGAGCTCTATCGTTTTTACGACGTCATCAGGCGTTTCACCGGGTATTCCGAGTATCACCGTAGCGGCAGGTATGATCTTGTTCTCGTGCATGATCTTGAACGATTCCTCCACGACATCCGGCCACTTCTCGGGTGGGTAAGGTAGAGACTTTGCAACCATGATCTTCCTTGCGAGAGCAGGACTACCTGTTTCTATGCCAACCTCAACTCCAAGGTACCTTCTGTGCTCGTTGAGAACAACTTCGTTCATAAGCTTCGAGATCAAGCCGTAGCTCTCTTCAGCGTATACAATGGCTGCTAAGCTCGCGTGAGACCACGCTAAGTGCCTCTTCTCACCCATTCTACTCAAAACCTCTCTGTGAAGCTTGAGAATAGGCTCCGGCCTAGGCTTGAGCCCATCAGCGTGGTACAGGAGAACGTCCTCGCTGTGAAGTACAATGCCCTTCAATCCAGCTCTAACATTGACTTCCACCTCTTCGAGTATCTTCTCGAGGGGTATGAACCTGAGAGGTCTCAGTGTTACACTGCAGAACTTGCAGCCCCTTGGACACCCCCTCATTATCTCCACGAGGCCATTAACGCTCGCAGCCTTTATAACCGGGATTTCCTCAACACGGGGAGCATTATCAACACCTACGTACACGTACCTCGGAAGTGGTTCACCCTTCAGCGCTCTACTCACGAGTTCAACAACAACCTTTTCACCCTCACCGTCCACCACTGTGTCTACACCCCACTTCTTCATGAGCTCCGGCTCGTAGAGCCACTGCCAAGCTGCTGGACCACCCACTATGATCTTTGCACCCTTCTCCTTCGCTTCTCTCACAGCTGGACTGTTCATGAACCTCATGAAGCTTCTCCTGTTAACCGGTTCTCTACCAGTTATGCTCCACCACTCGCTACTGGGTGGATTGTAGGCGAAGTAGTCGTGGTGTCCTATTAGTATAACCTTAGCAGTGTCCAGGTGCTTGTGGATGTAGTCCGGGTCTACCACGGCAGCGTTGAAACCAGCGTTCTGTAGAACAGCCTCGACCTTCCTAAGACCATAGGGTGCTTCAACGGGTCTACCTAGCTTATCCACCTTGGGTCTCGGTGCACACAGTGTCATCCAAAGCCACTCCGGCATCCCCAGCGGTGGTCCTGTAGCCACGAATCCTAGGAACTCTTTACCTCTATGATTGCTCATCATTGTTCTATCGCTGGTTATAAGCACCTCGAAGACCAAGTCTACACCACCTCAACTAGGCTTCTCAAGTTTTCAGGAAGATGACCAGTGTAGTCTGGGTTGGAAACGAGAACTGATACAACTGAGGAGGCAGACGTAACCTTCTCCAGGTCAACTGGGTTCACGAAGTATGCTTCCAGGGTGAAAGTGATGTTGCTGAGGAAGAAGTCTCTGAGAGCTTCAATGTTTTTCTCCACGTTGCTGGAAGTAACCACTATCCTTAGGCCTTTAGCACCGTGTAATCTAAGCAGACTCCTCAGCTTCTCTACAACACGCTCATTGACTTCTCCAAGGATAAGCACAGTAGCCGTTGGCTTTCTGTAGGAGTCTCCAGTTGCTGTGATCAAGAGTCCTCGCACCTCTTCGTGCTCTTAGAGAATTAGGATACATTCACGGGGTTAAAAGTAATACCAGCAGTTCACCACGTACCAGTGGAGAACTCCAACATGATAAATACGGTGGTATTAGAATAGGTATAGCGGTGTACTCATTTGACCTTGGACATCGCTGAGAGAGTTAAAGCCTACATTCTAAACGTAGAGCAGTTTCTAGAAACGTTGGAGAAGGAGGAGCTACCTGAGAAAGCAAGGGTCGTAGTGGAGGTAGCTAAATCCTACCTGGCTGACTCAAGGTACTACCTCGAGAAAGGAGACTACGCCACGAGCTTATCCTGCATAGCGTACGCTGAAGGCTTACTCGATGCTTTACGGTACCAGGGGTTCGTGAAGAAAGCTGATTGGAAGCCCTTAAGCCAGCTCTACAAGAGACCAAGAGTGCTTGTTGCAGGTAGCTTCGAGTTTCTTCACCCCGGGCACATAGCACTGCTGGAGTACGCCTGGTTCCTCGGAGAAGTCCACGTTGTAGTATCCAGAGATGTTAACTTCGAGAAGTTCAAGGGTAGAAAACCAGCTCTCGGAGAGCAGGAGAGACTCAGAATTGTTAGTAGTTTAAAGTACGTGGCTTCAGCTAGACTCGGTGACAAAGAGGACTTCCTTAAACCCATCGAAGAAACAAAACCAGACATCATTCTACTTGGACCAGACCAGTGGATTGCACCGGAGGAGCTGAGGAGAAAACTCGAGGAGAGAGGATTAAGCAATGTGAAAATTGTTAAGTACCCTGAGCGAGTTGGCTCCTGGAGCTCGAGTAGTATACACGAGAAGCTCTGCGCACACCGCTAGATGGAGAGCGTAGCTGACAATAGCTCCTCCAGCATCCTGATCCTGGTGTTCCTTTCATCGTTGTTCACGGCTCTTCTAGCGACCTCGGCTAGCTCAGCTACGTTAACGCTGGGGTTGTAGCCTATGTGCTTACCGTAGGCTTTGAGAGCTTTAATGGTCTCTACAACGAGGTATCCAACGTTGTAAGCATCCATCAGAGCACTTGAGTCTTTGGTTACATCATCGCTGTGAGTGTAAGCCATGCTCCACGGTGCTACCACAGCACCCATGCTGTTCAGCACCGACATAAGGTAGGATATCGTCATGAACACCCCGGCATCAAGCCCTGTTGCTATGAAGCCCACGACTTTGCCCTCCAGAAGACTGTGCCTCGCTTCATGGAATATCATGTTCTCCATGCTCGTCAACCTGTCAATGAAGTTCTTCAATACACCACTGGGAGCGTACCAGTAGACAGGCGTTGAGATTATCAGTCCATCAGCTTGCAGCACCTTTTTCCCCAGCTTGTTGAAGTCGTCGTTCAACACGCAGGGGAACCTGCAGTACTTTACACCGTCCGATACACAGCCAATGCAGGGTTTAACATCGTAGTCGTAGAGGTGCACCAGCTCAGCTACACCACCAGCATCCTCAACACCCTTAGCTGCAACGTATGAAAGCTGCATTGAAGAACCATACTTCCTCGGCGAACCGTTCACCACAAGTACCAGGGGCTTCGCGCTCATAAGCATTTCACCCACCGAAGATTAGGAGATAATAGTGAAACCACCTATATAAACAACCACGTGAATAAGCAACAGAGGCTTTAGAACCATGCAGTCTCGAGCCTACCCAAGCTACGCGATAGCAGCCGTAGGAGCTGTTCTCCTGAAGGAAAACAGTGTTCTCCTCGTTAAGAGAAAGTATCCACCAGGAGTTGGCAAGTGGTCTATTCCCGGAGGCGTTGTAGAACCTGGTGAGAGAATAGCAGAAGCTGCTAGGAGAGAGCTCAAGGAGGAAACAGGGCTTGAAGCTGAACCCGTGGGTATACTCTGGGTTCTCAACAACATCGTATACGATAGAGAGCGGAGAGTTCTCTACCACTACGTGATCCTCGACGTTCTCTTCGACTCAAGCAGCATTCGAGGCGAGTTAAAACCCGGAGGAGACGTTGAAGATGCAGCATGGATGAGCATACCCGAAATACAGCAGAGACCAGACGTCTCAAGAACAGTCAAAAAGCTCACCGAAAGGCTCACCAGAGGAAGCACATGCGTAATACCACTAGAAGGAGTAGACCTCGAGACAACCCAGCACTAAGCTTATATAAGTTGTTAACGGACGCTTCATCACGCCCGGATTCCACCGGCCCTGTTCAAGCACGGTTGCTCTGATAGTTGCAAAACATGGAGAATAAGCTGTTTACCAGGGAAAACCCAAGTAGATCTGAGGCGAAGAGCTGTTTCACGGTTTCAATGCGATTTTGAAGTACTTGCCGCTGAGGGATTCTTCGAAGGCTTCTGGTGCTCTGTCTATGCTGTAGACCTTGTCCAACCTGGTTTCCACGATACCGGCTTCTACTAGTCTAATGGCTTCTCTGAACTCTCTGAAGGTTCCACATCTCGACCCCAGTACTCTGCACTCCTTGACTACGGCTCTTGTCGAGTAAAAGGTAACTGGTGATCCAGGTGTAGACTTCAAGTGGATTACTCCTAGTGGTTTGCAGATATCCACAGCTAAGTTCAATGCATCCGGGTTACCCGATGCTTCAAACACCATGTCATACGCTGAACTCTCGGCTTCATCCGCGTAAACAACCCTGTTCACGACACCCTTGAAGAACTCAGCTTTCAAGCTACCTCGCCTCGCGATTAGGTCTACTCTTGCACCGTAGAGCTTCCTCAGAACCTGAACTATGAGCCACGCTAAGCTACCCGTTCCAATCACGGCTACCCTGTACCCTGGTTTCGGAGGCTCCAGGCTTAAAGACCTCAGAACAGCTGCCAGTGGTTCAACGAATACACCGTTCTCCGGTTGCCCTTTAAACACGTGGAGAGCTTCAACGGGTGCTACGAAGAACTCAGCCATACCACCATCGAAGTCTATACCGAGTGTTTTCTTGCGGGGACAATGAGTGTACGCCCCGCTTCTGCAGTAATCGCAGGACCAGCAGGGGAAGTTTATTTCGGATACTACTCTGAGACCAACGAGCTCTTCTGGGCCCTCCACGACTCTGCCGACAACCTCGTGACCGGGTATAAGCGGTGTTTTGAACAACGGGTAGGTACCAGTGTAGAACGCTTTGTCCGTACCGCATATACCGGTGAGTTCAACCTCAACTAGAACCCAGCCTTTAGGTGAAGTAGGCTTAGATACCTCTGCTACATCGATTCTACGAGGACCCCACAGTACTACGGCTTTCAATTGAAACCCTTGTTCAGCTATGCTACTCAAGCTAATAATTCGAGCCACTAGCAGGTGGTCTCTGTGTACGCGGGTTAAACCTATTAGGTACTTCTCCCTAGGCGAGCACTGGTGGTGTTTTCGTGACTATGCGTGAAGATGTGCGCAGATTTAGAGTTGTTGAAGCAGCCGTGTTCACGGTTCTAGTCTACGCTGCAACTATTGCACTTCAGATATACCAGCCTGCTACTGGAGGTTACTTCAACATTGGTGAATCAATGATATATCTAGCTGCCTTCGTCTCAACACCACTGGTAGCTGGTTTAGCCGGAGGTGTGGGAGCTGCACTCGCGGATCTCTCCACGGGCTACGCGGTATTCGCTCCCGGGACACTTGTGATAAAGTTCGTGGAGGGTTACGCAGCGGGGGTTCTCGTGAGAAAACTAAGAAAAGTACACAGCTTTCTGCAGGTAGTGCTATCCGTGGTCGTGTACACAGCCGCCTTCATGGTCATATCAGCTGTACTCTGGAGCGGTGGTGTATACGTTGGACCTGAGAAGTGGCTTGAGTTCACCTTTGAACCACCGTACGTAGAGGTATCACTAGCTGTGTGGATAGCTCTAGGAGTTCTACTCGCATCACTGTTCTTCATAGTACTTCAGAGAAGACGCATCAGCACTGGTGAAGTAGCTGCTCTCACAGTAGCTGGTTCACTGATGGTTCTAGGCTACTTCCTATACGAGTTCTTCGTGAGTAATCCACTAACAGGGCGAGAACCCATAGCAGCAATACTCGAAGTCCCAGTCAACATAGGACAGGTGATCGTGGGAATATCGGTCTCTGTACCACTAGTAGCTTGGCTGAGAAAAGCAGGCTATGTCAAAGAGTAGCTCTTTTTCCTCCGCCTCGATTCATAAACCCCCTATTTCCTTGAATCCATTGGTGTGCTTATTGAAAGCTCTCAGAGCGAGGATACATCGGTGTGGTTATCCAAGCGGCTTCGAGCTCAGGGATGTATCGATAGATCTCGATGAAGGTGAAATGCTTCTAGTTACCGGTAGATCTGGCAGTGGTAAAACAACGTTGATCAGGGCTTTAACGGGCACGATCGAGGTCGCCGGTGGATTTCTCGAAGGTGATGTTGTCGTATACGGGAGAAGCCTCCGCGAGCTGACTCCGGATGAAGTGTTCAACATGGTTACCTACATTCCCCAGGAACCCTGGTACGGTGTTCTAGGGTACAGCGTCTACGCTGAGGTATGCCACGTTCTCTCCTTGAAGGGTACTACATGCAGCGATGTTGACTTCTTAGTTCTCGGATTAGCGAAGTTACTACATAGACCCGTGCACACCCTGAGCGCTGGTGAAGTTCAGAGGGTTCTCTGGGCAGATGCTGTTGTCAAAGGGTCAAGTATCCTGTTGCTCGATGAACCCATGGTGTACATCGACGAGGAATCCAGGAGAACAGTTAAGCACATAGTTGAAAACGCGCTTGAAGAAAACTTCAGCGTAGTCTTGGTTGATCACAACCCGGAGTTCTGGAGCTCTCTTCAACCATCGATCCTCGTTCTCGAGAACGGCAAGTGCAAGTACAGTGGTAGATGGAACCCTGATATGCTGGAGAAGCCGAGTACCCCGGTGCGTAAGCCTCGTGAACGAGGCGGAGAAATCGTGGTTTTAAGCAATGTCTGGTTCAAGTATCCTGGTCAAAACCAATACGTGCTGAGAGACTTCAGCATGAGTGTGAGCAGAGGAGTGTTCACCCTGGTGAAAGGACCCAACGGATCTGGTAAAACAACTGTTCTGAAAATAGCATCGGGTATACTGAAACCCACAAGGGGACGTGTCGAGCGTCGTGGAAGATGCATCTACATCCCCGAAAACCCCTTGCTCTTCTTCACAATGCCTACTCCCAGAGAAGAGCTGCTGAAAGCCTCCGGCGGAGATGAGAACAGGATTCTCGAGGTCTCCGAGGTTCTCAGCATAAAGCACGTTCTCGATAAACCCCTGGCGAAGATAAGTACAGGTGAGAGAAGAAGAGTTGCAATAGCATCAGCCTACTTAGCTGGTTTCGACGCCTACTTCGTTGATGAACCAACAGGTGGCTTAGACTGGTCCAGTGCTCTAAGTGTTCTCGAAGTTCTCAGCATGCTCGCTGAAGAGAAGAAGGCTGTAGTTGTAGCTAGCCATGACAGCAGAGTGTTCGAGTACGCTGACGTGGTTATAGAGCTGGGTGGTTAGAGTTGACTGTTCTCGGCTCTCTGGTTTACATTGTTTACAAAGCACTGTTCATCACAGGTGACCACGGATACAGAACTTCGCACTTGCTTTCGAAACTACTGTTCACGCTATCCATCGTACTGTACGTGGTTCGACTACCGCGCAGCACGCACCTAGTGGCACTGATAGTAACCGCACTCGGGCTTATTCACCCGGGTTTAGAGTGGCTTCTAGCAACCTCGCTGCTCGCAGGACTCGTGGGATTTTACATGGGGATCTCCGCTTACCTACTGTCCATGCTGGGGCTCTACCAAATGCACCTTCACGACGTGCTAGTCATTGCTCTCAGAACGTACTCTATTTCGTTGACCGGTGTATTCGTTTTCACCACAATAACCCCGATCGAGCTCTACAATCTACTGTTAATCCTAGGGCTTAGCAGAGCATCGAACTACCCTCTGCTCGTCTGGAGGCTCATGCCCCAGAGCCTAAGAAACTTCCTCGACTCCATATCCGTTGGAGTACTGAAGAAGGAACCAGCTACTAGCAGAGTACCAGCGGCTGTTGCAAGCGTAATAGAGATGGGTTGGTTCGTGGAGGAGTACTCCTACTGGAGACTCCGCGCGAAGCCCAAGACACCAATACACATCGACAGATCCACGAAGTACACAGTCATGCTGCTTGCATCATCACTACTAATCTCTCTGCTCTTCTACGTTCAGAGCATTCAAGGACCAACTTGAGCTTGCTCATCCGTGAAGCTGTGGTACTAGTTCACAGCACGTGTTGAACGCGCGGAGGGCTTCGTGGAGTTCACTTCTACTAGTACGTTGACCCGGGTTAGAGAACTCCCTTGAACGCTCTCATGTGTCGTCTCGACGTTACTTCTGTAACACCGATCAACTCCTCAACTCTCTCAGCTGTTACTCCGAGTGCTCTGAGGCATCCTGATAAGTGGTAAATCGTCCACTCACCCTGGGAAGCATTCAAGCACGCGTTCACCTTCTCGGCTACTTCGACGGGTACACCTAGCTCAACCAGCGCTTTCTTCACGAGCTCCGGATTGGGTTTAGTGGTGAAGAGCTTAAAGGTTTTGATGAGCTCTTCAGCCTCGTGCACGCTCGTATACCATGCACCCACGAGCTCACCGATCAGTCTAACCGGTAGAGGTACTCCACGGTTTCTCAGCTTAACGTAAACAGCTACCAGTCTGTCTGACTCCCGCAGGGATGGATTAGTGCTCTTCCACAGCTTGTCGACAAGCTCAAGCAACCTACAGAGCTTAACCTCGACGATCGCGTCGAACACCAGCTCTCCTCCTATGCTGTACTGAACCCGGAGCTCTCGAGGTAGCATGAGAAGCGGAACGTACTTGCACTCAAACCCAGGCTCTCTGAACGTTCTCTCCTTAACAGCTTCCCCAGTAGTCGGTGCAGCGTGGAGTAGAACGCGGTCAAAGTACCTGAAGTACGTAACCACACTCGTACTACCTCCGCAGTACGAGAACCGCTTTCCATTGTACAGCTTGCTGATCATGATCGCTCTGATAGCTCTCTCGGCTTCTTGTTCGGATACTCTGTTGCTTCTGTAGAGAACGTGCTTCAGCTTAACATCAACAAGCACTCTTCTCAGCCAGCAGCGTTCTCCAAGTTAACAAAGCTCCTCGTGAACTCTTCCTCTGCGTACACGTACTCCCTCGACGGCCCAGTAGAGTGACCTCCCACTCTTTTAGATCGTATAGTTGTGGTGAAGACGTTAAACACGACAGTTCTCCACCTCAGACTACTACCGGTCTCCTCAAACCATGTCATCGCGGTTCGCCTGAGCTCAACTATCTACCTGAGTCCTAGGAAACCAGGAGCCATTCATGTGTTTACAAGATCTTTGGGACTTATATGCAAACACATAATCACACTAGAAACGTTGAAACAGCGGAGAGATCCACAGGTAAATGCATGGCTCCTTAATCCTGAACTAGTGAAGACCGGTATCGCAGAACTCTGAGGCAATCCATCCGAGGTTGATAAAACCAGTGGTTAGCGTTGAGAGATGTGATGATTTGAACAAGGATACCTACGTATTGTATGGAGACAGGTATGAGCGTGTTTACGAGTATGCATGCTATGTAAAAAGCATATAAAACTATCTGTGTCCTAAAATCCATGTAGGTGTGGGGGATGTATAAACAGGCTGTTACTAAAACAACAGCCATAGTCCTCGTTGTAGCAGTAGCAATAGCCGCGGTCGGGCTAGGTCTACTACTAATTACAATGCAGCAGCCAGCCCCAGCTCCAACACCAACACCAACTCCTACACCCACACCTACACCTACTCCAACACCACCACCCGAGGTATCACTAGTAACAATCGGGGACGTAACGATCAGAGTTCCAAAGGAGTTCGCGGAATTCGTAGAGAAAGCTAGAAGAGGTGAAATCAGTGTTACAATATACTTTGGTTTTCCACATGCACCAGAGGAAAAAGTGGGATTTGATAAAGTAATCGAGATGTTCAAGAGGGAGTACCCGGGTATAGATGTTCGCGTCTTGGAGTACGCTGGTATGGGTGAAATGCAGTCCAAGATCATAGCTATTGCATCGCTACCTCCAGCTCAAAGGGAAGCTATGATTGGTCAAGCACCCGACGTCTTCTCATGGGCTCACGACTGGATAGGATGGTTCGCTGAACCAGGCTACATACTACCACTCGAGGACTACATAGGCTACGACGCGGTTGAAGACATATCAGAACATCTGCTTTCGATAGCAATGGCAGCTGTAACGTACAAGGGTAAAACCTACGGTCTACCGTACGCTGGTGAAGCACTAGCACTCTTCGTAAACCTAAGAATGGTGGATAAACCACCGGAGTCTTTCAGCGAAATGCTGGAAACCATGAGGAGATACTACAACCCAGATGCGGGAACATACGGAGTTGCCATGATCGTCGCAGGTGTTTATCACACAACAGCATGGGTTACAGCCTTTGGAGGATTCTACTACGACGAGGTAACAAAAGAGCTCGGCTTACTACTACCAGGTACTAGTGAGGGATTAAAGTTCTTCATACGCAACATTCTGAGGTACATGGATGTAGCAGATCTTGGTCACTACTACCAGCGTGAGCTCTTCGGTAGGGGCAAAACACCATTCTACGTCTCGGGACCATGGGATGTAAGATACGCTATTGAATCACTGGGAATAGATAACTTTACAGTTGTTCCACTTCCACCTATAGATGGTCGAATACCAAGACCCTTCAGTGGCTTTAGAAACCTCTACCTCAGCGTGATGGCTGGTCACGGTGGATTGGAGAGAACATATGCAGCAGTACTCTTCATACTCTACTTTGCCCTATATAATGAATCTGTGCTAACCCTTGTACGTGAGCTAGGCTACGTACCTGTAAAGCTCACAGTTGCAGAATACATTGCTCGAAACCCCGATGAGCACCCCCTGTTCAGAGTAGTACTAGGTTTCTACAGGCAGATCGAGAGATCAGTACCCATGCCCAAGGACAAGAACATGCAGGTTGTCTGGGGCGCTGACAAGTACATAGGATTAATATGGGAAGCATACACGAAAGCCCTAGCAGAGGGCAAAACGGTTGACGAAGCCGTTGAAATAGCCGTTGGAAAAGTGGACGAAGCTCTTAGAGGAGCTTATGACGAGATTGCACCTAGAATTGAGAAGTAAACAGTAGAATGGGAAGTTCGATGAAGCGGTATCTTGGAAGAAAAGTTCTTTTTCCAACGAGAATAGCTCTTCTCCTGTTCGTTCCCAGCTTGATCCTCTACCTCTTCTTCAACACGTGGCCCATGATTTTTTCGATCGGTATAGCTTTTACGAATGCGGATCGTTTAAACATATCGCCCGATCCGCAGAGGATCGAGGACTTGAGAAACGCTATCTCGTGTGCTGAATCGCTCAAAGCCAACGAGACTTTGAAGCAAAGAGTTGTAGAACTCCTTGATCCAGCTGTTGCACGACTAGACAGAGTTGCAAGAGACCTCGAGCAGATCAAAGCAATGCTCGAGGAGGGAGCTGAACCACAGAACATACCTTCATTGTACTTCGAAAGCGCCTACAGGTCTGCCAGAGGACTCGCTAGGCTACGAGAGGATTTCGCATTGTTCTTCGACTGCACCACATACGGCTACTTGACGAGACAGGAGATCGTGCCAGGCACCGTGCTGAGAAGCATAGATTCGTTGATCACGCTTACAGCTACACTAGTACAGGTCTACCAAACGATGAGCAGGGATGATCTCTACGAGAGGGTATCCACGGGTGTTCGCATAGCGTCCGAGCTTAGAGACTACTTGTTTAAGCTGGAGTCTGACTACGAGGGCTTTTTAGACGACTTCATACTGGATACACGTAGAAACCTGGAATTCCTCGAGCTGAGATTCATTGGTTTTGAAAACTTCGTAAAGCTCTTTAGTGATCCAAGGTTCTACAACTCGATCTTCAAAACACTGCTATTCGTAGCTACCAGTGTACCACTAAAGGTATCGTTCGGAGTTCTACTAGCATTGTTCTACTCGTCTACACTACTCTACGGTAGGAAGATCATGAGAACACTCCTTCTGGTTCCCTGGGCAATACCCTTCCTGCTGTCAGCTCTCACATGGAGGTTCCTCTTCCTACCCAACGGTCAACTGGGACAACTCATGAAGCTCAACGTGAACGTTAACGAGTGGGATGCATTCCTCGTGTACAACCTCTTTGAGACATGGCTAGCGTACCCGTTCATAATGACCATTACTCAGGGGGCTCTGAGAGGGGTTTCAAAGGATATCATAGAAGCAGCGTACATCGATGGAGCAAGCCTGTGGATGAGGCTTAGGAAGGTCGTGTTTCCACAAATAGCTAGGCCTGTGCTCGTCGCTGCTGTATTGACAACGGGTGCTTCACTTCAAGCGTTTCTTGTTCCACTGGTGATCAACGGAGCTGGGCCTAGCGGAGAAGTATGCGTTCAGCACGTTGGTTGTACACCGGGGTTGAAGAACGAGATGCTAATAGTGTTCGGCTACAACAGAGTGATGAACGCTGATGAGGGATACTACGGGTACGCTGCATCAATATACATCGTGGTCTTAGCCTTGGTCCTTGTGTACGTTTTCGCGTGGTTTAAAATAATGAAGAGGGCTCGATGAGGCGTGGTCACGGTTACCATTACATTTCTCAAAGTTGTTGCCACGGTTTTCGGAGTGTTTGTTGCATCCGCGATGGCGTATCCACTGGTTTACATAGTTGCACAAGCACTGGTTGGAAGACCAACGTTGATACTTTCAGACCTCAGAGACCTGCTAACTTACGGTGTAACAATTCGTAACTTCTATAAAACCCTAGAAGACCCGGAGTTCTACGAAGCACTTGTGAACACTCTTACAGTAGCCTCAATAACAGTAGTACTAGCCATAGCCATCGTGATTCCAGCTGCATACGCATTCTCCAGGTTCGATTTCAGAGGTAAAGACACACTGCTCTACTACTACCTTATAGTGAGCCAGGCTGGCGGTGGACTTGGAATCATAGCCATTGTAGCCCTCTACATATTCCTACTGAGGCTTACAGCGTATGGTGTTAACCTCATCAACATATACATACTGCCCTTCATCTACGTCTCAGGTCTTGTACCATTTCAAACATGGCTCATGAAAAGCTACTTTGATCAACTCCCAAAGGAGCTCGATGAAGCTTCCTTCATTGATGGAGCAAGCTGGTTCCACATAATTTTCAGAGTGATATTTCCAGCTTCAAAGGCAGCATTCATAATCATAACGCTATTCGCGTTCATGAGCGCCTGGGGGGAGTTCATCATAGCAAACACCATGGGCTTGAGAACTCTAGGTATGTACATATACAGAAAAGCCGTAGCTGGACAAGCTGGTTTAATGGAACCGGGGACCTTTGCAGCTGCATCAATACTCTTCGCTGTACCCATCGTAGCTTTGTTCGCGCTAGCTCAGAAGTACATTGGAGAAGCCTACAGACTTGGAATAGCAAAGGGTTAACCTGAAACCCTGGATTTTTCTACCCTATCATCCTTGTGTGAGGAGCCCTAGTGTTTCACAGTGCAATCAATCCTGGTTCTTCTGTGCACGTGGTACTCGGACAGTTTAACAGCGTTCAGAGATGCCGTGTTGGAGCAGAGAAGACACATCAACGTAACAGTGTTTTCACCGGGTTTCAGCGCTGCTTCCGGTACGTAGAGCTCTCTGCTCGGAGAATCATCGTATACTCTACCAACGAGAAACTCGTTCACGAACACAAGCACTCTCATACCATTTGAGTCAACAATGAGCTTCAATGGCCTGGAGGGATCGGGCTGTTCGTTGAGCCTGAAGTTCGCTTTCAGCCAGACCACGTCTCCTCCACGCCCGAGGATTCGAACAGGGGTTCTCAGATCGCTGTGTAGCACGTGCTCTGGTTTAAACCACTCCTCGATGAGACCCCTAGTGCTCTTCTGTACGAGCCATTCACCCTCGATCCTTTGCTCGTAAACCCTTAAAACCGGTGTCAGAAAGCCGTACTCAACGTAGACTGCAACCTCGTTTACACCTGGCTTAAGGTACTTCGATACATCGAGAGGACCTGTGATGGGGCCAACGTAAAATCCGTTCACGAAGAGCAGTGCTCTATAGTAGTGGTTTGTGTAGAACGATGAACCAGGATCGAAAACGTAGTACAATCCTGGGTTCTCAACGTGGATCTCCTTGACGTAGAGCCCTTGTGAACCTATGTCAGCAACCTCCAGGCTCGGCGTGCTTCTCCAGTTCTTGAGAGCGCTGAGAACCTTCGCTGGGTTCTCCATGAACTCGGCCATGTCGAAGGCTGCACCGTAGTCTGGTTTAAGCTCGATTTTCCTCCAGCCGGTGAGAGGTTTAACTTCAACACGGCTCAGGTACACACCGGTTGCAATACCGTTTGGAACGTAGATTAATCCATCGTTCGGGTGACCAGTGGCTTCAACGATCACTCTCAGCTCGTTCAACCCTTCTCTCAGGGCAACGGAGGCGTTTGCTTCCAGCATGTGGTACCCTGATGCCAGGAACACGTCGTTGAGTTTGACAACAGCGTAGTCGAAGACACCAACGACCGCGATTGTTCTATCCTTTAGCCTGCTTAGAACCTCGGTGTCCACGTTGAACTTGATTCTGTACACGTAGAAGCCGTTGTCGTAGAAACCAGCTGTTTCAAGAGGAGTATAAGGTTCTATCCTTACGTAACCGTGGTCAACGGGGTCCCAGCTCGCTGTGAAACTGCTCAGTACGACTTCGCGGGGGTTGTCCAGAACGCAGAGCTCAGGGCTCAGCGTGAACTCGTAAACATCTTCATGCAACCTGGACACCTCGAGCTTGGACCCGTTAACGTAGACCTCCTCAAGCTTCAGAGGAGTTACCGCGAGAACTCTACCACAGCTCCCAGAATCCAGCTCCACCTCCAAGGAGAACCCTTTGCTCCGGTCTTCCACGTTTCCAACGTAGTAGATGTTCGAAACGAGAACGAGCGGTTTACCGTTGATGTCTAGGATCCACGTTCTCTCCGCTCGCTTCCTAGAGGTCAATACAACTATCAGCTTTTCGTGGTCAACGGTTTCCAGCGCTACTACTTTGTCGTCCACGTCGACGGTTGCTTCAGCCCTGATCACCCCGTTCACCGATGATACTCTCACATCGCCGATAACAAGCATTCTTTGAACAGCCTTGCTAGTGGTGATCTCCAGCTCTGCTTCCTCTCGGTCACCGTAGAAAACCATCACCCAGCTGCTCCCGAACCTAAGGTAGAGAAGAGGTTCCAGAGTGGAGTAGATCAGCTTGAAGGGTGAACCAGGGATTTCTGCTTCAAGTAGAACAAGCTTACCGTACCTAGGAGGAACCCTGATCGAGCGCGAGCCGGGTAAAACGTTGTTTCCGTGGATCAGCCTCTCGTAGCACACGGTATCACCGGTGTTCCTCAGTAGAACAAGTGTAGCGTTTTCCCCGGATCGCGCGAAAACCACGCAGCACCCTAGGCTAGCTTTCACAGTATTCCCAGTGGGCTTGGTTTTCCCCAGGATCTCCCCGAACGTGGATAAGAACGTGTAAACTCTCTTCACGTTGAAGTACCTTTGGGATAGATAACCCCACTCTCTTACCGGTGCTTCGTAGTCGTAGGAGGTTGTAATGTACTTTGCCGTGTAGTAACCAGGGTTTGTTCCCCCGTGGAACATGTACACGTTGATGTTGTCAACACCCATCATATACGCTGTTTTAACCAGGAGCTCAGTCCACTCAGCTGGGATACTCAGCCTATCGGTGGGTGAAGCCCCGTGCTTGATCGAGGAGAACCATCCGCCCTGAAGCTCCATGAACATCTTGAACAAGCCCGGCTGAGACCTAACGTACTTTTCAACTTTCTCATCGAAGCTTCTGATGCTCCAGGGAGAGGGGTAGTCGTCAATGGTGTTTGGTACTCTGCTCAAGTAGTAGTTCTCGTTGGTAACTGTGAGCGTGTCTCTCAGGTGCTTTGCAGCTTCCTCTTGCAGCTTCTCTATGAAAGGCTCATTACCCCAGAAGTACTCGTTTTCAACCTGAACAACTGTTACAACGCCTCTCTCGGCGAACTCGGCTACGATAGGCATTACAGCGCGGTACCACTCCGAGGCGAACCTCAGGTAGCAGGGGTCAAGGCTTCTGAGACGACACTTCTCAGCGTACAGCCAGTTCGGGTGTCCACCGCTATCCCACTCCGAGCATATGTAGGGTCCAGGTCTAGCAACGACCTTCAACCCCAGCTTCTCGGCTAGCTCAAGGTAGTCCCTCAACCTCCTGCTGAAGTAACCGGGTACCAGGGGGTCCCTGTAGGAGTCCTCGAAGTCAACGACACCCTTTCTGGGCATGTGCCAGTTCCACGGTATGTAGGTTGAAACACAGTTAGCACCAGCACGTTTAAGCTTCAGCAGTCTATCGTACCATAGAGACCTGGGTACACGAAAGTAGTGCACTTCACCACACAGCAGAAAACCGCTCATTTCACAGCACCACGAATGCCATAGGTAAGCTACGTTTATAAAACCGCTGAGAGCATCTAGCTGATAGTTAACACACAAAACATGTTTCAAGACCACGCTAAATACTGCACAACGGCGCATCTTCTTAAAGTCCTTAGCACTGAGAGTTTACAACCCCTTTATTCATCATCTTGATGTAAACTTACCTTCTATAGGGTTTTACTACCCTTTATTGTATCTATTTAGCGCTGGCTTTCTAGACTCATATTAAGAGCTTTCTGAGATATCGTCTTAGCTGTTGAACATCACTAGGGTATCCTGTTGTATGTATGACACGTGGATAACCATCCAGTAACAATGCACTTCACTTGACTCCTGGTCTTTTCATCAACTCAGTTAACTCGTCTTTAATTCTTCCTAGTTCTTCAGCTATCTCCCCTACTCTCGAGGCGATCTCCAAAAGCCTCGGAGGTGCAGTGGCCATGAACAGTCTATTTAGGGTTTCGTACACTAGCTCGTAGGCTTCAGCAGCTGTTTCAGCCTCAGCTTTTCTCCCTAGCTCTATTACCAGGAAGCCATCGGATATAGCAACTTCCTTAGCCGGCTCCGTTAGTCTTTTAGCTACTATGACTTTGAGCTGCGGTTGGTCCCTTAAGTTCAATGTTCTTCCGAATTCTTCATCAATCACGGATCTGTCAATTTCCCTATCCCAGTTCTTACATGATACGTAGACTGAGAACCTCATTGGCCCTACGTCTTTTTCAGCCCACACGTCAACCTCTATTGGACCCCCGGTTCTAGCAGCCCTCTTAACATTGGTGTAGACCTTGAAACCGAGGTCTTCTAGTACTGAACCAACAATTCTCTCAAGAATCTCCTTCGTCGGTCTCGAAGTCCTAACTACCTCAGGTGCTGGCGGCGGAGGTGGAAGCAGAAGAGGCTTCGTTGGCTTCAGAAGGCTTATTACCTCGTCGGTGTGACATGGTGCAGGGAAAACGAATTCGTAGTAATAGTTTCCAGATCTAGTACGGTAATAAAGTCTTAGCATAAGCCCACTACTATCTAAATACGACAATAGTTTCCGGGCTTCCTCCCAATTATCACGTCCGCTACATCGCTCACAGAGACCCACCCCTCAGTGTGCTCCATGTTATAAAACGCGCGCGTTGTTTATACTTTACCGAGACGGTGCAAATGACACGCCATTGTAATGCATGTACAACGCCGTGACAACGCCGAGGATACATCATGGCAATGCACGTAGGACAACACCATGCATAACACAATAACTTCCCGCACTTCACCCAATTGTTTTTGCGCTTGATTCTCCTTGCTTGGTTTCCCAGAGTGTGTTTTGCTCTGCTTTTTGCAGGGCTGGCCTGTTGCTCAGCGTGCTCTCGGGGTCTGCGTGTTTGTTAGGCGTGCAGGCTGGGACCGGGAGCCGCGGTTTATATACTGCGTGTGTCATATGTGTATGCAGGGTGTGTGTTGAGGGAGCGTGCTGTCAGCGGGCAACGCATTAAGAGGGTTCAGGTCACTTTCACCCGTGAGCAGTGGGAGCTGATAGAGAGATTGCGGGGAGTCCTGGGGGTACGGATGCTGAGATAGTGAGGAACATTGTGCTGGCATGGCTCTCGGAGAAGTCCCTGATCTCCTCCAGCGCCAAGAAGTAGTGAGGCGAAGGCTTTGACCCGCCTTAGAGTGGTATCGCTGTTCTCCGGTGCCGGCGGGCTCGACTGGGGGTTCAGGGAGTCTGGCTTCGAGATAGTCTTCGCCAACGATGTGCTGGAGGCGCCGATGAGAACGTACTCGAGGAACTTCGGGCTGAGGCTGAGCTACTGCTCCGGGAGCAAGCAACACACCGCTTCGCCCGGCGAGGCGCTGGTCTGCGATGTATCGCTCGTGGACTTCTCAGAGCTCAGGGAGCTACACGCTGACGTCGTGGTGGGCGGACCGCCCTGCCAGGACTTCTCCGTTGTCCGGGGACCTGAGTGGGACGGGAGAGGCATAGAGGTTAAGCGGGGGAGGCTGTACGCTCACTTCGTCAGAGCTCTTGCTCAGCTCCAGCCGAGGGTCTTCGTCTTCGAGAACGTCCCGGGCCTCGTAAGCTCGAACAGGGGGCTGGCGTACAGAGCGATACTCGAGGACCTTGAGAACCTGAACCTCAGGTGGGACGAGGTCAGAAGGAGCGCTGGGATCAGCAGTAGCAACAGCGGGAGCGTGCAGGGCTACGAGGTGGTCTTCTCGGGCATCGTGGACTTCTCGAAGCTCGGAGCACCGCAGAGGAGGGAGAGGCTGATCATCGTTGGAGTTAGGAGGGATCTAGCCGTGGACAGAGAAGCATTTGCAACAGTGAAGAAGGCTCTGCTGTCAGATGGTATTTTCAGTAAATTTCCTTTGACTCCAATCGAGGTCTTCGAGGGCAGGGTGCTACCTGAGCTTCAGGACGAGTACGCGGAGGTCATGAGGAAGTGGGATGGTGTGTGGCTCGAGGTGAGCACCCCGAGAGCCTGGGAGTGGAAGAGGGATGTGTGGGACAAGCTGACCTTCGACATCGTCAAGGACTACCTAGCGGTCAGCGGTGCTGGGGAAGCGTTCGAGCACGAGCTCGAGGAAGCGTGGAGAGCTCACGAGAGGGTCCTCGGAGAGCTCGGCTACCTCGGGGTCAGAGTCTGCACTAAGCCGCTCCCCGACGGCACCTGCTCTCTCCCCGAGGACACAGCGGAGGTGAGGGAGAGGATGAGGAGGATACCTCCCGGGGAGAACCACGAGTTCGTGAGGGGAACGCGGTGGGAGGTGGAGGGGAAGGGCATAAGCCTCGTGTACAGGAGGATTCACCCGCTGAAGCCGAGCTACACGATAGTAGCCTACGGCGGAGGGGGAACGCACGGCTACCACTACGACAGGGACAGAGCAACCCTCAGCCTGAGGGAGAGAGCAAGGCTTCAGACCTTCCCAGACTCATTCCTGTTCTGCGGGTCGAGAACCGAGGTGCGAGCGCAGATAGGAGAAGCAGTGCCACCGCTGGCGTCGAAGCGGATCGCGGAAGCCGTGCTACAGATCCTCAAGCTCGTGGAGTAGCGGAACATCAGCGGGCGGTGGTGCTTCAGCTCGTAGCTCTCCAGAGCAACCGGCTTCTGCTAAAGCCTGCTGACAAGCTCCTCCCAGTCCTTCCTCCTCCGCTTGAGCACGCCGGAGCTGACTAGGAAATGCAGGGTTTCTGAAGTCTCGCCGAGGCCCTCAAACTCGATGCTCAGCCTGTTAGGGTCCAGGCGGATCTCAGGGTGCATCTTCATGAAGCAGTCGGCTATTCTTCTTCTGCACTCGGAGTCCCTGGGGTTCCACCAGCCCGCGAACCTGTTCAGCACGAGCCTGTAGCCGCCGCTCTTCTTTTGCTTGAGCTTTCCGTCAGCCACCAGAACAGCCCTTCTGTCCACCAGCTTATCGGCCAGCTCACTCTTATCGAAGAAGCCGGCTACGAACGCGGGAATGCTCTTGAACTCCGGGATGGAGTCCCGGATCTCCTTTATGTCGAACTCTATTCCCTTGTTCCGCGCGAGCGCGAGTATCTTGTCCATTATTACGCTTATGTCTTTCAGGAACGCCAGGAAGTGCCCCCTTGAAACTCCCACTCGTACGAGCACGAAAACATCGCTGTGCTCGAGCTGGGCATAGGGGATGTCAAGCCACATTCCCTGAAGCTTGGTGGTTTTTATGCTCACCTTGAGCCTGGGCTTTCTCCAGCTCTCACCGAGCTTTCTGATCCTTGCTAGGTCGGAGGGCAGAAACTCCTCGAGGGGTCCTCTCCTGAAGTCGAGCTCAGCTTCGATTCCAAACCTCTCCCTCAGCCACTTCCTGAAGGCTCTTTCGCCGAGGAAGCCTCTTATCGCGTCTGTCCAGATCTGAGCCAGGTCTCTCTGCCTCGATGTCCCGTAGTCAGTAGCGGCGATCTTGGGAGCTAATCGTAGCGCGTGAACAGTTGCCTCGAGGTACTCATCTCTAGTCAGCAGAACAGAGCTGAACGCGAGATTCTCCAGCCACTCCTCGACGGATTCGAAATCCTCAGCATCGCGGCCCCTTACAATACCCTCGCACAGCCTCTCGAGAAAGCTCTTGCCGGCTCTCCCTGCACCGCTGTTCACCTCCAGAAGCTCCCCGGGAAGACGCTACTCGCCCACAAGGCGCTTAGCGAGCTCCACACACGTCTTAGAGTTAATCCTGAGCACGCCTGCGCCCCCAGCTCGAGCTCTGCGCGCTCTAACTAGTACTAGTTTACTGCAACAGCAGTATAAATGGGCTGTCTTCGTAGAAAACTATGTGTCAAACAGGTTAGCCGTCACCGCGCCGTCTTGAAGGCGGAAAGAGGAGTTCTCCGCATGGCGGACTCTGCAGAGAAAGCAGAGGTCTTCAAGCGGAGAATCATAGAGTGGTACAGGCTCTTCGGCGAGAGAAGTCTTCCGTGGAGAGCTACGAGCAACCCCTGGGCTGTGCTTGTTGCAGCGTTCATGCTCAGGAAAACCACGACGAAGCAGGTTCTGAAAATCTACGAAGAGTTCATCAAGAGGTACCCTACACCTCAATCGCTCCTGGAAGCGAGCACTGAGGAGCTCGAAGAGCTCATCAGACCGCTGGGAATAGAGCACAAAAGAGCGAGGCACCTCATCGAGCTCGCAGAGCACGTAGTCAAGAGGTTCAGAGGAGCGATCCCCTGCTCCAGGGAGAAGCTGAAGGAGCTACCCGGCGTCGGCGACTACATAGCATCAGAGGTCCTCCTAGTAGCCTGCGGTCAGCCCGAGCCTCTCCTCGACA
This sequence comes from Desulfurococcaceae archaeon, assembly GCA_038816475.1. Lineage (GTDB taxonomy): Archaea > Thermoproteota > Thermoprotei_A > Sulfolobales > Desulfurococcaceae > UBA285. Next base: position 10,435 of record JAWBAI010000006.1, on the reverse strand, counting down.
GGAACATGATAAGAGTGCTCGAGAGAGTCTTCGGGGTTAAGTCATCGAAGCCCCGGCCGCACACGGATCCCGCTCTCTGGAGATTCGCAAGAATGCTTACACCGAAGAACCCGCAGGAGGCGCGCGACTTCAACTACGGGGTCCTGGACCTCGCCAGGAACATCTGCAGAGCAAGAGACCCCCTGTGCAGAGAGTGCCCGCTGACCAGCATATGTCAACACTTCAGGTCGGAGGATTTATAAACCCCTTTTACAAATAAATGAAATTGGGTGAAATTAATGATGGATCTATGCAAATCAGTGAAAATAGTGTGGAGAACAAGAGGTTCGTGGGGACCTGACCTAGAGTACATACTGTTCGTTCCAGTGCTGGTGGCTGTCGAGACTAAGAGAACGGTTAAACAGGCTGAGGAGAGCGTTAATCAATTAATTAGCTACGCTGAAAAATACGATGCTCTGTTCCTCCACCTCGAGGAGAAAAAAGACCCTCATGAGTTCTTGGCACTAAAAGAACTTGCCATGACCCGTGGAATTGGCATTTTGCTTGGTGGATCCCGCGAAAATCCTCTAGCAACAGCCGACATTGTCTATGCCGCCAAGTTAGAGATTAAGAGTGGTCTGGATCTCTCTGAGGTCTGCCGAAGCTTCGGAAATCGGTTTAAAGCAGAGTTCACGAGCGGATGTGACATCCACAAGCAGATCGTCATTCATGCCTGCATAAGAAAAATGTTCGCACAAGGTGATATGGCATGAGAAGGAGGGGAAGACTCGTTGAGCACATAGTAACAGACTCTGTCGTTGATTTAGCGTTCGTTGCAACGTTACTGAAGAATCCGGGCAGACTAGGAGTTATCGAGAAGCAGGCCGAAGCCTTCATCGAGACAGGTGATCTCGGCTACGATGCGCTGGCATTCAAAAGATACGAGAAAGAAGCCCTAGCTGAGGTTGTAAGCATGCTCAGGAGCATCTACGGGACAAGCTCATTGAAAACCTTAAAGCGGGAAGCTGAGTCCAAGGCGAAGCGTGCGTGGACAGCACTGGTGCTCTTCAGGGCTCTAACTAGATTGCTCAGCGCAATTTATCCAGAAGCAGAGGATCTCCCTTCTGAGAAAAAATTAATTCCAAGAGTACTAGAAGACCCCGAGAAAATGCTGAAAGTGATCTCAGTGATCATCGAGACCAAGGTTGCAGAAGGGAAAAAAGCTACTACCATGGCTATCAAGCGTGCCATGAAACGCATAGAGGATATGGGCCTAAACCCGAGGGACTTCAGTGTATTCCTCTGGTGGATAAATATAATTATGGAAGCGGAGGTCATCGATGCTGTTGCAGACTACAAGTACATAGTCTACGTTGACAGAAAACACAAGCTGGTGGAGAACTTCATGTGGAATCTGAGCAGTGCCACAGAGGGAAGGCTCAAGGCTCCTCCAGATAAGTGGCTTGAGTTCGAGTTACGTAAAGCTCTCCTAAGCTGGGCCGCAGGACTTAAAGGCCAGTACATAAATAAGCTTCAGAACGCCATTCTCTTCATCAAGCTGTGGAGAAAAAGTGAGAAACCAGAAAAGCTCCAGTCGTGGTCTTGGTTCTTGTCAGGTGAGCCCTTAATGTATTCCCTCGCTGTATATCTTGTGGAGCCGCAGTTGCTCTTGGACATGAGGATACCAATTAAGCTTCCACTAGAAAGGCTCATGACTGCCAAGGACCCCAGGGAGCTGTCTTTCTTGACGTTGCTCATGTTCTCGCCAATAATACATCTGCATGGAGTCGAGACAGGCGAGCCCAAGGTGACGCCGATGGACGTAGTCATATCACTGCTGAGGATCTCGAGAAGAGCGCGGGAGGAGAGACCTGTAGGTCTAGCTGAGCTAACTGAAGAGCTCAAGAAGTTCTACGAAGACACCGGTTTAGCGGACAACATGAGAGCGCGCCTCAGGCAGCTAGACTTAGACAAGCTAGCGTGGTCAGAAAGCCTTAACTGGGCCATAGCATCACTGGTGATCACAGGAGTGCCTGGCATCGGGACAATACTAACCAAAAAGGAAATATTTAAGCTACCGCCGAGAAAGATACCATACGATGCAGTGTACCTTAAGCCTCGTGAGCTATCAGAGTTCGTGAGGAAGGCGCTGGGTGGCTAGCATGAACGATTCCTGCACGGAGAAGCTAGTTAGCTTTATAAGCCATTCACTTCAGAGACTTTCCTTTAACATGCTTGAAAAAATGTTCACGAAGGGGTTCGAGGATAACCCTGTCTTCAGAGAGTTCTTCAAGGAACAAGCCCACGCGAAGAACCTTGTTATTCTAGTAGGGGCCCGAGGCTCTGGGAAAACAGCCACATTGGTTTACTTGAAGAAGCTTTTGTTAAAAGAAAACTGGGAGTTCTCGTACTATAATGGAAGAGAGCTAGAGAATGATGCGCGTGTCAAGAAACTTGAGGCGGAGCTCCTCCCAAAAATAGAAGAGTCTACTAAAGAGGGAAGAAAGATAGTGCTGGCTTTTGACGATGTGATAGAAGCCGTGCCTATTTTCACGGAGTTTATTAAGACCGGCATCTTAAAGGTCTTACTTGAACATGAGGGTATCATAAAGCTCGTACTTGCTCTGCAGAGCGAGAGTGTGAAGGGAGGAGTCAATATAGCGGATTGGCTCAATACAGCTGTGGCCTCAGCCACAGGATCAGAGATGCTACTTGGTGAAAACCCCCAAACGGCGCTAAGATCAGCGATCCTAAGAAGCTATACTGAAAGATCGTTCGTGAAGACCTTCCGCGGCGCGTCACTTGTGAACTTAGATGCGTTTTGGGCTCGATACAGGGACATAAGCAAAGTTCCGGACCTCAGCAATGTAATATTATCCATTCTCAACTTCTACGTTAAAAACGCAGGATTAGAGAATGAATGTGCCAGCCTGTGTAGCGAGCTGAAGAACATGAGCAAGGGGCTAGCGATGCTTGCTCTCGCTAGACTACCCTCACTGTCAAGGCATCCTTCCAAGGTTATAGTCGAGCTTGCCGAGTGGGGTCTGAATGCTATGTCGATCTTGAAGATCCTGCTAAAGGTTATAGTGGATCAAGTGAGCAAAAATGTCGCTAAAAAACTAAGCGAGCTTTACGACAACTTAGCAGAGACCGAAGTATCGAACCTCTCACCAAACGATGTTATAACCGCGATCGTTAAGGCCTCCAGAACAGTTCAGGAGCTTGAGTACAACAAGAGCTTAAGCAACATAATAGATGAAGCAACCCCAGACATGCTGGGGTTGGAAACTCAGCAAGAATCCAAACGAGGAAGACGCGGACCCGTGTTCACACTGATCCACGTGTCCAGAACAGATCCAGCTACAGGGAAGCCCGTTGACTACTTCGTGGTCTTCACCTACCTAACCCAAGATAAACGCGGATACATAAGAACAGCTTCGCTGAATAGGCTGAAAGAAATGGTGAGTCTGGGCATTCCTAAGGCGTCTGAGGGAAGATATCTTGTTGTGATAATTCCTTCGAGAAAGTATGACCGCCATGTATACAGAGTGGTGCCTATGCAAGAAATTGGTAGAAGCGTTTTTATACTCTCCGCTGACGGTCTCAGCACGAAAACAGCCACGTTCATAAACAAATATGTGAGTGATGAGCTACTTTTAAAAGCAAAGGACAGCGGGGTTCCCGAGGACATATCGAGAGATGTGCTTGGGAGAATAGCGTTCTCAACACTGTCGCTAGCTCTGAGAGACCTGAAAGCGCACCCGGTTCTCGCCGAACTTCTGTTACCGGAATCCCACGAGCCTGGAAAGTCTCCAGAGCTGTGAGAACCAGAGCCCGTGATCACTACATGTAATCGGCCCGCGTTTTATGCGAGCTGGGGTTTGAAGCGCCTTAGCTTTTAAACTTTTTTCTTTACTCACAGCATTACTTAACTTACGTTAGTAGCTTCAAAGCGGTTGAAAAGTTAGCAGCATCAGTTAATCTACTCAGCAGTAAAACTGCTGGTGGGGCTCTTGGAGCATGTTTTCAACGCTGTTTACACGGTTCTCGGGGATTAATAGAAGGCTTAGTCGGCTGGTTTCTCGAGTCAAAGAGGAGAAAGTACGATGCCATGCTAAAGCGCTTTGACGACATCGAGAGAGAGTGCCTGGAGCCGCTGAAGAGGGTGCTCGTAGACCTCTGTGCGCGATTCGGGTACGTAAAGGGGCATTTACCAACCTATGAAGTGCTGGACATAGTGTCAAGAGCGAAAACAAGTGTGGATATGCGCTACTGGGTGAATTACTCCTTTAGAAACATCTGCAATGCCCCTATATCTGGCAGGCGAGGATGCTGGGTGCGAGATGGAAGCCTCAGAATTGTATCCAAGTTTGGATTCCATTCACGTGATCTTTCATATGAGATGTGACAGAATCATTGATCCCCGGTTTGCACGAGCTTGTGCTTTTGTGTGTGCAGGGTGGCTTGAAGCACTCCGCTTCCCAGCTTCTCTCCCTCATTCTCTCCCGTATTCCCTCACATTGTAAGTAGTAAATGTTTAAGAACAGAGCAGTAACCAGCATTTCATTATATGGTAGAGTGAATGAAGAAGCTGCTACCCACACTAGTAGAACATCCCGTTCGGATCAGGGATGTTCGTTCAACGCGTGGAACAGATCTCATGAACTGATCGAACAGGCTCATGTAATGCTGTTAAGAGTTATTGAACTGCTCCTGTTCAAGCCCCTTGAACATCCCTGATCACCAGGGGATTTGCCGTGGTGATGTGCCGTGGTGTGCTTTTGATCGAACGCCCATGAACACCATGAAGTTTACCACGCACATGATCAGAGCAAAAGCTTAAAAACCCCTCCAGCATAGATAAGGTTGAAGAAAACAAATCAAAGCTCACGCACAGAATACAATAGAAAGAGTTGAAAGCAAGCTCTGGGGGCTTGATAGCAAATACGAGAAGACGGGGGCTAGTGAATACAATAGAAAGAGTTGAAAGGTATCTACTCCGAATGTATTGCCTCACGCGGTCGCGAAGATGCTTGTGAATACAATAGAAAGAGTTGAAAGTACTCTCATTAGTGTATTTACCGAGAGCTGAATCGTCAAGGAATACAATAGAAGGAATTAAAAGTATGGAGTGAGTATGCTTAGTATGAGGTAAACAGCTAGTGATACAACATACGCTGTTGCAAGCATTAGTAGTACTACAATTAGGGCTTGTTTTACTCGCTTGGTTTCAAGGTAGACCGTTGCTAGTGTAGCTATGCAGGGAACGTAGAGTGCTACGAAGACCGCTATGGTTGCAAGGGAAGCTCTGCTCAAGCCGAGAGTACTGAAGGCCTCGACGTAGGAGTTAGCACCGGTTACCGTTAGAATAGACGTGAGGAATAGCTCCTTAGCCAGGAAGCCGATCATGAGCGCGTAGGCTACAATCCACGCTGAATCCCCGGATACACCCAGTGGAGAGAGAAGCGGTGCAAAAAGCCTTGAAACATGTGCTCCAATGCTTTCGCTGGCGTCGTCCACGAGCTGAAGGTTTAAACCAACGTTCGAGAGCAACCAGACGAATACGTTGACAACGAGCACGATTGTTCCAACCTTAACCACGAAGTGCTTCAAGTAGTACCATGTAAACCACCATACAACCCTTGGTATGGGTCTATGCACAGCGGGAAGCTCTAGGAGAAGCTCTGTTGACTCCTGCTGATTCTTTCTCTTCGAGAGTTCAACCATGACAGCGTTGAGAAGTAGTACTACAGCTAGAGCGAGAATGTACGCGAGAGGCACCACTAGAACACCCGTTAAACCACCAATAGCACTAGCAATCGCGAGGAGCACCACTAGTCTAGCTTGACAGGGTACAAAGGGTAGTAGAAGCACCATTCTAGCTCTCTCCAGAGTGTTCGGGTTCGACCGCGTAGCTACAATACCCGGAACGTTGCAACCGAAGCTCAGCGTAATAGGGAAGAGACTGTGACCAGACATGCCAAGCCAATGGAGTAGCATATGGAAGCCAATGGCCATGCGAGTCAACAACCCTGCATCCTCGAAGATCGCTAGTACAACGAGAACCACCGCCACCAGTGGAATGAAGAGCACTAGTGCGAACAATCCTCCGAGAACACCCTCAGCTATGAACCTAGCTAAGGCTGTTTCACCGAGAACACTGTACAACGCGGATTTAGACTCTTCAACCAGCTTCTCAAGAAGACTGCTCAGATTGAACTCCTCCAGCACTTCGGAGACCTCGTGTAAACCAATGTGCTCGAACAGGAGGTTCAAAGGATACCCCGTGTTGACTGTGAACACAGCTGTGAACACCCCGAGGAGTATTAGCACTGACACTAGGGGTGCTACAACGGGGTTATAGAAGATCCTTACGAGCTTCTCCTCTCCTACATCAACTCGAGCTTTAGCAACAGCACCTCTCGTGACTTGCTCAGCCAACTCAAACCTCTTCCTCGAAATGAAGCTAGCCAGGTCAGAGCCAAGCCTGCGAGCAGCCTCAGCTCTGATTTCAAGTATCTTATCAGCTATCTCTTTGCTTACGGCTCTAACCTCCTCGAGCAGGTCCTGATCTCCTTCGAGAAGCTTAACAGCTAACCACCGCTTGGGGTACGGAACTGTAGCGGGTGTTTTCTCGAATAGCTCATGGATCTCTTGGATGAAGGATTCAAGCTCTCCGTAGTTGACCGTCAAAGGCTTGGGTTTAGCTTCTGTTTTCTCAACGATTGTTTTCAAGAGGTTGCTTACCCCTATCCCTTTAACAGCTGCAACTGGTACAACGGGTACTCCGAGGTTCTTCTCGAGAACCTCACTGTTGATGTGAATACCTCTTCTGTGTGCTTCATCGGTCTTTGTTACAGCTACAACTACTCTGCTGGTTAACTCGAGGATCTCCACGGCTAAGTACAAGGTTCTCGAGAGCAGTAGTGAATCCACGAGTACAACAACGAGGTCCGGGTTCTCCTTCAGTATGAAGTTCCTGCTTATCTTCTCCTCAACCGTTAAACCCGATAAACCGTAGACACCGGGTAAATCCACAAAGACGATCTCGTGGTCTCCATAATGTACAACCCCCTCGTGCTTCTCAACGGTGGTACCAGGCCAGTTTGTTACGATAGCGTTTCCACGGGTGATCACGTTGAACAGCGTTGACTTACCAACGTTTGGTTGACCGATTACTGCAACCCTTATCCTCTTGCCCATGAGCTAAAGCACCTTGTCTTCTTGTTCACAACCATGAATTTAGACACGTCTAAACTTATTACAGTGTAAGTAGCCCTTATATACCAGTACGCGGTGAACAAGCTTAATGCTTGAGGCAACCGAGAAGTGCATATAGGTTTTCTTTCAGATTTACTGTTGTGATTTACTACATGTGAAGCTGGTGTGCATGGCTCAGTACGTTGCTAGGTTCGTTTCCCTGAGGTCCGGTGCTGGTAAAACAACTGTTGCATCAGAAGTTGTAAGACACCTGAGGAGTAGAGGCATTGTCGTTGGTGTTGTTAAGCACTGTAGTAGCGGAGTAGTACTCGAGGAGAAGGATTCAAAGGTGTACCTTGAGAACGGAGCTGTAGCCGTGGTAGCAAGCTCACCTGGGTTAGCCGTGCTCTACATCAGCGATTTTAGTGATCTAGTCGAAAACGCTCTAGCTTTGCTTAAAACACCTGTGGTAGTGGTCGAAGGGTACAAGGAGAGTAGTGTAGGTGATGCTGTTCTAGTCGTAGAGTCTGATGAGGAAGCACGTGAGTTGATGAAATCGGTGAAAAACCCAGTAGCAATCGTAAGCACGGGGAGGAACGTTTCACCTGTTGGCAACTTACCTGTGTTTAAACCAAGCGATGTAGTGTCCCTCTCCAACTTTATAGAGAGCAGAGCTGTTGAGCAACTCGTGGAGAGAACAGGTAAACTTGACTGCCAAGCATGTGGATACCCAAGCTGTAGAAGTCTAGTAGTAGCCTACCTTAAGGGTAAAGCGCAATGGTGCCCCGTTGCGTCTGATGTGCTAGTCAGGGTCAACGGAGCACAGGTACCCTTGAACCCCTTTGTTAAGAACATAATTCGCTCCACAGTTCTGGGTATGCTTAAAGCGCTCAAGGGTGTTCCAAGCAGAGCAGGAAAAGTGGTGATCGAGATCACCGATCAGTAACCACACTCAACTTGGTGGAGGTCACGGCAAAGACACCAATGCAGCTGGAAGAACAGTGTAAGCTTGGAAAACAAAGTTTATAAGATTCAGCGGATTTATACTCACGTAAAGTTCTTAAAGTACAAGAGGTGTTAACCTGGATGAGCAAACCTGGGTTTACCGGTAGACAACCCCTGTTCAAGTACGCTGAGCTATCGCTTGCTAAGAAGATCATAGCCGACAGCTTTGAACCTCTAGGAGTTGAAGTTTTGCATGTGAAGAGAGCTGTAGGCAGGTACATCGCGGAGGACATCACAGCACCAGTGGACCTACCAAATTTCAGCATTTCACACGTAGACGGCTACGCTGTCTCAGAGTGCGATTCCACGGTGTACAGAGTTGTTAAGGGAGATTTGAAGAACCCGTGTGAAGCTGTTTACGTCGACACCGGTGAACCGGTGCCCGAGGGAGCATTGTTCGTTGCACCCGTTGAAGCTGTAAGGGTTCTTGGCAACGACTACATAGAGGTTCACGGGAAACACAAAAAGCACGAGGAGATCATAGCAAAGGGATCCGATGTACAGAGAGGCTTCCGGATCTGCCGAAGAGGTGACCTCATAACTCCGTCTCTAGCTAAGCTTCTAATAGACCTTGGATTCGAGGAGGTAAAGGTCTACAGGAGACCGCGAGTTCTCGTACTACCCGTGGGTTCAGAGTTCACCAGTAATCTAAAGAGGGAGTCCTCCAGCTCCATAGTTAAAGCCATGTGTGAATCCGTGGGAGCAGTTGTCAACGTGGAGGAGCCCGTCGAAGACTCGATCGAGATTGTGAGGAGTGCTGTTGAAAACGCTCTCAGCGAGCACGACGCTGTTGTAACCATAGGTGGTGTCTCACTTGGGGAACACGATGTAACGCTCACAGCTTTACTCAGCATCAGTGGTTCAACCATGCTGGTTAGAGGATTAAGAGTTCAACCGGGTAGAACTACATCGCTTGTACTCGTTAAGGGCAAACCAGTTGTTCTCCTACCAGGGCTTGTACAGTCGACAGTGTCTGGTTCCATATTCTTGGCTCAACCTCTAATTAAGCGCCTACAGGGTTCAGAACCCGTTGCCCACTACCCGGTTGGCTACTACAAGTTGGCTGAGGACTACGTGTACAAGGGCAGATTCCTCAGCTTCACGAGGATAAGGTTCGCTAAGCTGGTGAACACCGAGGACCTCGAGGTTGTAATCGAGGAGGCTCCTTCACCGCTGCAGAGAGTGATATACACCTCATACGGGTTTGTGCTAATAGAACCAGGAGTATCACTACTACGAAGGGGAACTCTGGTAAAGCTCTACAGGACTCCAGGACTCTACATCTAGCGTATCACGAACAAACCGTGGTTCAGCTACAGTGTGGTTATTTTCCTCTGTGAGCTTACCCTGTAGTGGGGTTTCGTGTGAGTATAGATGTGTTTAAGCTTGCATCGTACCTTGAAGAGCACTACCTGCCGAGTGTAAGGTGGTGGCCTTGGAAAGGGGTAAAACAGAGGATCAGGGTTGTTTCCTCATCATTCTACGACAACCTCGTGGTACTCCTTCTCGAGTCGTCTGGATCGCTTTTCCATCTACCATTGATCCGGGTCAATGAGATTCCCGAGAGCATTTCAACGAGGGGCTTCTGCGTAGATAACGAGTGCTTTGTGGAAGCAGAGTATACACCCAACTACTTAACAGCCCTGAGAGCAATTGAAAAAGCCTCGATCAAGGCTGTAGGTGAAGCGAGAGTGGAGAATCTGCTAGTGTACAGAGCTAAACCCGTCACGCTTGAGTCAACGAACGCTGTTGTTGAGTATGAAACCAACGCGGGACTTCTCGTGATCAAGAGCTACAGGAAAATCCCCGAGGTCAACATCGAGGTGAAACTGCTGGAAAGGCTGGCAAGCTCCGGGTACAGGAACATTCCACCAGTACTGGGTTTCACCTACTACGGGAACTCACCAACGGGTGTGATCATGGATAAGGTTCAGGGTGAAGCGGATGGTGGTTTACCCTTCTACGCGTCTTTAGCCAGCTATTTGCAGGGCGACAAGAGCTCAGAAAGGATTGGTCTCGCGTCGAAACTAGGTGTTATTATCGGTGAAATGCACGTGGTACTCAACAAGAACACTCACGACCCATTCTTCGGGGTAGAACCGGTTACCGACAGTGATGTTTCAGCGTGGTCTAAGAGAGTAGAAAAAATGATGAACACAGCACTTTCGAGGCTCGATGATCTCCTGGATACAGCTGGCGAGAATGAGAGAGCAGAGCTGGAGTTCTGGAGAGACTACGCCGAGAAAACGGG
>JAWBAI010000005.1:0-81565 GCA_038816475.1 Desulfurococcaceae archaeon | reverse complement strand
CGTACGTATCACCGGGTATTGTAGTAGGTAACACGTACAGAGGTTACCTCGAAAAGTACTCTGCATCAACTGTTCACGTCTGCAGGGAGATGAGTATTAACGACTGGAAGCTACACATGAGAATAGCGGACTACACGGTACTCGACTTTTACCTTCAGTGCGTTGACGAAGTACTTGAACCCCTCGCAGTGAGAAACATTGGTGAACTACAGCGGATTGTCGGTGAACGTAAAGCTAGAATCAAGAAGGATAGAAAAAGGTACTGGAGAGTGCTGTGCGAGAGTGGAACACCATTTCTCTACTACATTGACGTACTAGAACTAGCTGTCAAGTACAACGCTCTAGATGAGCTAGAGCAAGACCACGCAGCAGGTCTTGCAATAGTACCCGTGATCTACGTTCCACCCGGATTAAAGTAGAAAAAGGTGGATCAACCACAGATGAGCGTTTTTAACCTCGAGCGAAGTTAGTATACCACGCCGGGTTTACCTTAAGGAGCTAAGCTTACATGTGGGTTGACACCCTATGACGCTTCTCCTAAGAAACGTTAGGATACCAATCAATGGAGAGCTCGTGGAGGGATCTATCCTGGTTGAGGACGGGTACATCAAGTCCGTATCTAAGCTAGAGAAGCCTGCGGATGTCGTGGTTGACGGAGAAGGTCTCCCCGTTGTACCGGGTGGAATAGATGTTCACGCTCATGTCTACGACCCAGAGTACGCGGTTAACGAGGATTGGGAATCAGGTAGTCTTGCTGCTCTCTACGGTTGCATAACAACCATCGTGGATATGCCTCTGAGAGTCCACGTTGACAACCTCGGTGCACTCTACCACAAGATAAACGAAGCCTCTAGGAAATCCTACATTAACTACGGTGTAACCGGTGGATTCCTCAGAGGAGACAACATTGCGTCCATTGACCTTCTCGCAAAGCACGGTGTTAAAACCTTCAAGATGTTCACCTGCAGACCCTTCAAAGTGGACGAATCAGCTGTACCCCGGATCATGGAGAAGGTAAGGGACAACAACGCTGTTCTCATCGTTCACGCCGAAGACGATGGCCTCGTAGACTACTACGAGGAGAAGCATAGAAGCTCCAACAGCATACTAGCTTACCACATGAGCAGAACTGGTTACGCTGAAGCATCGGCTATTATGAGAGTAGGATTAGCAGCTGCTGATGTAGGAGCAAGGGTTCACATAGCACATCTCTCGAGCAAAGAGGGTGTTCAAGCTGTTGAGTACCTGAAGAGGCTGAGTACTGGGATCACAGCTGAAACATGCCCGCACTACCTCTACTTCACAAGGGAGGATAGTGTTAAGTACGGAACGTACCTGAAGATGGCTCCAACGCTTAAAACAAGCGAGGATAGAGAAGCCCTGTGGAGAGGAATCGCGAGAGGAGTTGTCGATATCTACGCTAGTGACAACGCACCATGCCCAAGGGAGATGAAGGAAAAGGATGTGTGGAGTGCTTGGAGTGGTATACCAAACCTCGAGGTGATGGGCCCGTTTCTATATACCTACGGTGTTATGGAGCGTAGAATAAGCTTTGAAACCTTCATCAAGGTCTTCTCGGAGAATCCCGCACGCTTACTCGGCTTGTACCCTACGTTGGGTGCAATAGCACCCGGTAGTCAAGCAGACCTGGTTGTCCTGGATGTTAGAAACCCGAGAACAATATCGCACAGAACACACCACCACAAGGTGGATTGGACACCGTGGGAGGGTTTGAAGGTCTACGGTCATCCTAGGTACGCGATCGTTCGTGGAAACCTTGTTATTGAGAAGGGTGAACTCGTGGGTAAACCCGGCTCAGGAGTATACATTGGTTCAATTCTGCTTCGCAAGTAAACTCAAGGTCTTAATTAACTAAAATATTCAAGCTATTTACCGGGGTAAAGTTAGTAGTAGGGATGCTGTATGCTACTTCCCGAGCGATGGGATTCAATGAGTGCTAAATGATGTAAACAGGGCAAAAAGAGAACCAGAAGAGGTGAACTACTTTTTGGTACCATTGATACGCAGATAGTCACTCACATTCCTGAGAGAGTTTGCATGCTTCAGCGCTCTTGAGTTCGTTCGCGGAAATTGTAGCTCCCGAATAATATATAACCTGCATCTTCCCTAACAAGGTTTAAAACAAGTGGGTATTTATGCGTGCTGAGGTTAGTAGAAACTCAATAGTTTTGAAGAGAGCATGGAGTAGTGTTGCAGTAACCTACGTGGTCAGAGAACTCAGCGATCTCCTCATGGAGAAGGGGTATAAACCTGTTGTTTTCTTCAGTGGATCACCCGTGGTAGAGGAGGGTGGATTGCAAGCAGAAATTAAACTTGATAAATGCCTTAGTGAGCTGGACTACGCGCTTATCAAGCAGTTACTCGAGAACATGGGTATAGAAGTCGTAAACCTTTCCTAGTCAACGTGAACAAGCAGCAGGTCCCGAGAATCGCATTTTTAAACTCAAAGTACCTTAACATGATGTGATAGCTGGTGTTAGTGTATGCCCAGAGATAAACCCTGGTTTGTGGGTTATCTCCACGGTAAGCACTGGATTTCCAACTACGAATACGATCTTGATACGATCCTAAAGGTTCTGCAGGCTGCTAGAGAACTCAAGGAGATGTACCACCGAGGTATTAGGAAGGTAAACTGGCTTGATGGTAAAACACTGTACCTCATATTCTACAATAAGAGCCTTAGAACAAGGAACAGTTTTCAAACAGGTATGTACCAGCTTGGTGGACAAGCCATATACATAAGCCCAGACCAGGTTTACACACCCACGTTACCCGAGGACATGATCCCGTATCAAACAGAGGCTATAAGCGATGTTGCCAGAGTTCTAAGCAGATATGGAAACGGTATAGCTATAAGAATATACGGAGATGCCGCCAAGTGGATAATTGGTCGAGGTCACAGGGTTATCGAAGAGTTCGCCAAGTGGTCATCGGTTCCGGTTTTAAACATGGAGGATGACATATGGCATCCCTTCCAAGCACTTGCTGACGCAATGGCCGCTATGGAGGTACTTGGCTGGCCCAAGGACCTCAGAGGTAAGAAAATTGTTGTTAGCTACGCTTACAGTGGAGGATTAAAGCCACTTGCTGTACCACAGGATGTTGCCTCAATGTTTGCATTACTGGGAGCAGACGTTTACCTAGCTCATCCACCCGGCTTCGAGCTAATGGACGAAGTAGTGCAGAGGATAAAGAAGTACTCCGAGTACTGGGGTAGCGAGTTCAAAATACTACACAACATGGATGAAGCGTTCGAAGGAGCTTTCCTAGTATACCCGAAAGCCTGGAGCCCAAAGGGGTTCTTCCCACCTTACAACACCTTCGTGGATAAAGAGGGAGCCAAAGCTTACCAGGACAAGTTCAAGGACTGGATAGTAACAGTCGAAAGGCTGGAGAAAGCCGGGAAACCATACTACATGCACTGTGGTCCAGCTGACCGTGGTCAAGAAGTTACAGACGAAGTGCTGGACAAGTACGAGAAGAGCCTCTACTTCGAGGAAGCAGAGAACAGACTACATGTTCAGAAAGCTGTGATGGCAATGGTAATGGGAGATTAAAACATCTACTAGCAATCACTTTTTCATTAGATATTCCTCTCAACTCTTCTTCCTCACCTGGCATCAGAGTTAAACAATATATATACGCAATTCGGAGTAAACATAACCTAAGGGTGAGTTCTTGAGAGAAAGAGTCGACATCCTTGTTTCAAATGGACTTGTTGTAACAATGAACAGCGAGAGAAGGGTCATCGGAAACGGCTACGTTGCTGTTTCAGGTGAGAGAATAGTTGATGTTGGTGTGGGTGATGGTAAGGACAAGTACATAGCAGAAGAGTACATTGATGCTAGAAAAAGCATTGTAACACCGGGATTTATGTGTGCTCACACGCACTTCTACGGACTTTTAATCACTGGGAGTCCCTGGTTTTCGAAGATCGAAGCACCCACCGATTTTCAGCAGAATCTTCAGAGAATATGGTGGGCTCTTGATGTACTACTAACGCACGAAGATGCGTATGCATCGGCACTACTGGGTAGTCTCCTCTTCGTTAAATCGGGAGTCACCTTCTTCTTCGATAACATAAGTGCTCCAAACTCCATAGAGGGTGTTTTGGACTACATTGAGAAAGCCGTCAACGAGGTTGGTATAAGAGGATACCTATCCTTTGAGGCAACCCAGAGGCGCAGCTTAGAGGAGGGAGTTAGAGGTTTAAAAGAAAACGAGAGGTTTATTCTCAAGAACAACTTTGATCCCTCTAAGCTCGTGAAGGGAGCAATATACCTCCACGCTAGCTTTACCGTATCTGACGACCTCTTCATCAAGGCTCGTGAGCTAGCAAACAAGTACAAGGCTTTGCTTGCTATTCACACCGAGGAGGGATTAGTGGACGTATACCACAACATTGAAAGATACGGTTTAAGACCCGTTGAGAGAATGTACAAGCTGAACTTCCTAGGAGATGACGTGATCCTTGTACACACGGTGAACACAACCATGGACGAACTAGAGTTGATCAGGAGAACAGGATCTCACGTGGCTCACAACCCCATGAGCAACATGTTGAACGCTGTTGGTGTTGCAAGAGTTCCAGAGATGTTGAGAATGGGTATCAACGTTGGACTAGGAAACGATGGCTATGTTTTTGACCACTTCGAGAACATGAGAGCTGCGTACCTGATACACAAGGTCTGGAACAGGGATCCAAGGGTTATAACACTCATGCAGGTTGTAGAAATGGCAACAGTCAACGTTGCGAAAATGTTCCACGTGGAGAACGAGCTAGGCTCCTTAGAGCCGGGTAAAAAAGCCGATATCGTTGTGTTGAAACCCGAGCATCCTCCGACACCGGTGAACGAGAAAACTGTTTACGCTCACCTCGTTAACACCGTTAGTGGTAAGGATGTGAAAACCGTTGTCGTCAACGGAAGAGTGGTCATGAGGGATAGAAGAGTTCTGGGGGTTGACGAGGAGAAGGCTGTAGAGTACGTCCACAGGGTTGTTGAGAGGCTCTGGGATAAGCTGCTAAGCAGTGGTAGATACCAGATCGACTATTTGAAAGCATAAACACAAAGTTTATATCCCTGTCGATGAATTGTATTCAACGCCTACAAAGGTGTAACTCGTGGTTGATCTATCAGTCGAAATCGCAGGTTTCAGGTTGAAGAATCCGTTGATGAACGCTGCTTGTCCTATTTCTCGCGACTTCGAATCCGTGAAGCTACTGGTGGATAACGATGTGGGTGGAGTTGTTGCTAAGACTATTAGCGTGGTTCCAGCTATTGTTCCCAGACCAACGATGGGTGTTGTAGACCGAGGGCTTGGAAGGTTCCACGTTCTCAGAACAGTGAAACCAGGTGAAGTTCAGGTTGTTTCCGTGGATGCTGGTAACTCAAGGTTCATTTACGCTGTTCTGAACGCCGAGTTGTGGAGTGATATTCCAGCTGAGCACTACCTCGAGCGCGAGTACCCTGCTATGGTCAAGTACTGCAGAGAACACGGTGTTGCACTGTTCGCAAGCATAGGTTACAAACCAGAAGAGCTCGCGTTACTGGGCCCCAAGGTGGAGAAAGCTGGTGTAGATGCGATTGAGTTTTCCACACACTACATTGGTAGAGACTACAAACCCATAGTTGAAGCTGCTAAGGCTCTCAGGGAATCCGTTTCCATTCCAATCTTCGCCAAGCTGAGTCCGTTCACTCCGAACATACCCGAGCTGGTTAAAGAGCTTGAATCCGTGGGAGTAGATGGACTAGTTGCAACAAACACCATTGGTCCAGCTTTAAGCATAGACGTTGAAACAGGATTACCCATAGTCGGAGGACCCGGTGGTTACGGATGGATGAGTGGCCCAGCGCTAAAGCCCTTAGCGTTAGCAATCGTAGCCGAGATCGCTAAGAACACGAAACTACCGGTTATCGGTGTTGGAGGAATCTTCAGAGGTGTAGACGTAGTTGAGTACTTCATGGTTGGCGCGTCAGCAGTACAAATATGCACAGCTGCGCTCATAGAGGGACCAGGTGTTTTCAAGCGCATACTCAGAGAACTAGAGGATTGGCTTAAACGTCACGGATACAGTAGCATCCTGGACATCAAGGGTATGAGCCTAAAGTACCTTAAACTAGAACCTCTCAGAACGTGGGCTCTACCCCCCAGAGTAGACGAGAAGAGATGCATAGGCTGCGGCTTCTGCCAACAGGTTTGCAACTACAACGCTATACACTTTGAAACAGGGAAACAGGGTAGAAGAGTAGCCGTTGTAGACCTTACCAAGTGCTACGGTTGCGGTCTCTGCACAACAGTATGTCCAACAAGAGCCATCAAGTTCACGTAGTAACTCCGCATTCCTAATCAGTTTTTACTAGTATACCCTTTACCTAACTCCTTCATAAATTGCTTCGTAGAGGAGAGATTTGATAAAAAAATGTTCTATTTTGCCGAGACTCAGTGGGTCTTTGAGTTTCTACTTAACACCGTACATTGTAAGGGCTAGAACAGCCATTTTAGTCCAAAGACCGTTCTCCGCTTGCTGATATATGATCGACCTCTTTGGGTCGTCTATTACATCTTCGTCTGCTTCGTAACCTCTGAATATGGGTAGAACATGCATTAGTACACCATGCTTGTCCATGAGGTCCATTAGTTCTCTTGTAACCTTCCAGTTCTTGTACTTCTCGTATATCTTGAGCTCCTCGTCCTTGAACTTGCTGTAGCCGAGCTGAACCAGAGTTGGTGAAGCCCAGTTTCTTGGGAAAACAGCGTGAGCTCCAGCTAGTGCTTCCCTCAGGTTGTCTGTAACTTCGAAAACAGCGCCCTGCTCCTTGGCGATTTCTCTAGCCTTCTCAACGAGCTTGGGGTCAAGGTCAAAACCCGGTGGTCTAGCTATTACCACATCCACGCCGAATCTCGGAAACAGGACCATGTCCTCCTGAACACTGCACCAGCCCCTGATCTCCGGGCTGTAAGCCCACATAATAACATACTTCTTGCCACGCGGGTTCTTGAATTTCTCGATGAATGTGAATATGTCTGCCAATCCCTGGGTTGGATGAAACATGTCATCTGCCATGTTTATAACGGGGATCTTTGCAACCCTAGCCATTTCCCTGATGTACTTGTTACCAACTCCGTACAAGTAGTCTATAGCCTTATCGAGGATCCTTATCCCCAGTCCATGCCCATAGACATCGTACATTGCAGCTACGTCTCTAATATCCTCTCCAACCTTCTCCTCTTTCCCAACAGCTAACCTCGTTGTTGTTGCATCTATGTATGCCGCGTGTCCACCCAGTAGATACATTCCTGTTTCGAAAGCCGCTCTAGTTCTCGTTGATGGAGCGAAGAACAGCATGTAGAATACTTTTCCTGCTAGAACCTTGGGAATAGCCTCTGTACCGTAGTAGTGTGCTATGTTCTTGAACTCAGCTGATAGCTTGAGAGCAATGTCGATTTCTTCGTCACTCCACTCGAGTGTAGATATCAGATCTTTACCTGATAGTTCACGAACAAGGTTTCTCAAAGCGGGCATTTAATTCACCCCTTGACTAATAGTATAGATAGACAGGGGTCGAGTTATAAGCTTGTTCCAAGTGTTCCCGGTGGTTTAACATTGAAGGTCACTGTTGTTTTCCTAGGTAGAGCGAGTGAAATCGCTAGGAGATCACTCGTTGAAGTTGAACTACCCGAGGAAAGCACTGTACTCGACTTGCTTAAAAAACTCGGTGATGAAATTCACCCAGACTTGTTCAGAAGGTTTATCGAGGGGCATTACGTTTTCGTTACGTACATCAATGGTGTTCCAACAATTGATCCGTCAACTAAGCTCAAGGATGGTGATCGCGTCACGTTTATAACACCTGAGATGGGCGGCTAGGTGATAGGCCAAACCGTATCAGGCTCCAAGCAGATCCCTGTTCTACTGTAGAGCTCAAAGGCTCTCTTCTCAGCTTCCTCTATGATCTCCTCTTCGTTTAGCGTTAGAACTCTCCTGTTAAACATTATCAACTTACCATCAACTATCACGTGCTTAACGTCTGAGCCTGAGGCTGCAAAGACCAGGTGTGAAACCGGGTTTACAAGTGGATGCAGGTGTGGAACCCAGTAGTCGAGAACTATGATGTCAGCTCTCTTACCAACCTCTATGCTACCAACCAAGTGGTCTATCATGAGAGCACGAGCACCGTTTATTGTTGCCATTTCAACAACCTCCTCGGCTCTGACAGCTCTCGGGTTCAACTTCGTTACGTACTGCAAGAGCGCGGCATGCTTCATCTCCCTCATGAGATCGTAGGTGTTGTTGCTTGGACCACCATCTGTTCCCAGCGCAACGTTGACACCGCTCCTGATCATGTCTGATACTCTTGCTGCACCACTGCCAAGCTTCATGTTGCTAGATGGGTTGTGGCTTACATTAGTCTTCGTCTCCGCGAGTAGCTTGATCTCGTTGTCATCAACCCAGACAACATGGACGAGAACAACGTTTCTACCGGTTAATCCAACCCAGTTAGCAAACTCTACTGGTTTCTTACCGAACAATCGCACGGTGTACTCTACGTCTTCTTTTACCTCGGCAAGATGCATTGTTATACCTGTGTTGAGCTCTCTTGCTTTCTCGGAGATTCTCCTGTACAGCTCTACGCTCACAGCACCGGGTGTTCTCGGCCCGAACCAGATCCACACTCTGTTGCCTTTCCCGTGGTACTTGTAGTAGAGTCTAAGTGTATCGTTGAAGCTAGCATCACCTGACTCGATTAAACCCTTGTGAATAGCCTCCTCCTCGAGAGCATACCCCCTTAAGTCCATTACGTGCCTAGCGAAGACTCCTCGCAGTCCAGCCTCGTAGACGAACTCTATTATGTTGTCAGGACCGTACCTACCCACAAGGCCTGTTTCAAGGAACGTTGTAGCCCCCGTCTTTATCATCTCTAGTAGAACTAGCTTTGCTGAGGCGAGAGCTTCCTCGGGCTTGTAGTTCCCCTGTAGTGGCCATACTCTGTTTTTAAGCCAGCTTATTAGTGGTAAGTAGTCTGCACAGTGCCTAAGTAAGCCTTGAACAAGGTGAACGTGCGTGTTGATTAATCCCGGCATTACAATATCCTTCTCTGTGTTTATTACAATGTCCGAGTAGTACCTGTACCTTGCATCAAGCTCATCCTTCTTACCAACGTCCACGATGACACCATCACTGATGGCTACTGCCCCGTTCCTGATGATCCTTCTCCGAGGATCCAGCGTTAGCACCCATCCACCCCTAACGTATATATCAGCCACGGATAGATCACCGGGTTTCAACGTCTACATATATAACCCCGCGATTTTAAACCTATGGTTAAAACCCACAGGTGAAGTCGTTGAATACTCTAATAGAAAAATACAGTTTGAGTGAACGAAGAGAACTCATTCTTGCCTCTCGTGGTGCAATTCCTGCTGACATGGTTTTAACAAACGTAAACATAGTTGTTCCAACCACCGAGGAGGTACTGGAGAACTATAGTGTTGTTATTAAGGGCAAGAGGATCGCCAGGATTGGTAGAATAAAGGACATCTCCAGGTACATCTCCAGTAGAACACGAGTAGTTGACTGCGAAGGTAAGTACGCATTACCGGGCTTCATAGATCTCCACATTCACGTTGAATCCTCATTGCTAAACCCAGTAGGCTTCGCAAAAATAGCACTTAAGCATGGAACAACAACTGTTGTAGCGGATCCACACGAGATAGCGAACGTTCTTGGAGCCGAAGGCGTAGAGATCTTCATATCGTTTACGAAGGATCTTCCACTAAAGTTCCTGGTGGAAGTCCCGAGCTGCGTTCCAGCAACTGATCCGTACCTAGGGCTTGAAACAGCACCACATGTAATCGACTCCTCAACTGTATCAAAGCTCGTGGAACGTGAGAACGTTTGTGGATTAGGCGAGGTAATGGATTTCATCAGCGTTGTACACGCATCCGAAGAGGTTTTAAGGAAAGTAGAGGCGGCTAAGAACAAGGGCTTGATCATAGATGGTCATGCACCGCAGTTAAAGGGTCCACATCTTGACGCGTACATATCAGCGGGTATAATTAGCGATCACGAAACAACAGCGATCGATGAAGCTGTTGAAAAACTGAGGAGAGGAATGTGGATTTATATCAGAGAGGGTAGTGCTTGGAGAGATCTTGAAGCTCTAGTTTCCATCGTGAGGGAAAATGCTTGCGATCTATGCGTCTTCGTCAGTGATGATCTGAACGTTTATGACCTTTTCACGAAAGGACACATGGATAGGATCATCAACCGTGCTATTGAGCTCGGAGTAGACCCTGTGAAAGCGGTTAAGTACGCTACCCTGTACCCGGCAATTAGGCTTCACCTAGAAGATCACATCGGTTTAATTGCGCCTGGTCGCATAGCGGATATAGTATTAACGAGCAGAATCGAGAGAATACAACCAGAAACAGTGATAGCAAATGGAGAACTCATATACTACAAGAACACACTGCAGAAAGAGTTCAAGAAGCCGGAGTACCCTCCGCGCGTACTTCAAACCGTGAAGCTTGGAAAACTACCAGAGGTCATCTCATATACTCCTAGATTAAAGGAGTCCGTTGAACACGGGTATGCCAGAGTAAACGTTATCGAGGTTAAACCAGGCTCCACGTTAACCAAGAAGGTTGTCGAGGAACTCGAGGTTGAAAACGGCATCTTGAAGACGAACTACGAAAAAGACATCATGTACGTTGTTGTAGCCGACAGACA
Source organism: Desulfurococcaceae archaeon (assembly GCA_038816475.1). Taxonomy (GTDB): domain Archaea; phylum Thermoproteota; class Thermoprotei_A; order Sulfolobales; family Desulfurococcaceae; genus UBA285. Next base: position 70,812 of record JAWBAI010000005.1, on the reverse strand, counting down.
CACAGGTAGTGGTAGATTCTCAACAGGGTTCATCAAGGGGTTAAGCTTTAAGGCTGGTGCAATAGCTCAAACCATAGCACACGACACTCACAACCTCGTAGTAGCGGGCTGGAACCCGAGAGACATGGATACTGCTGTGAGAGAGGTTGAAAGAATACAGGGTGGTATAGTCATCGTGGACAACGGTAAGATCGTAGCAGAGTTGGAACTGAGGTTAGCGGGCTTAATGAGCATTGAGGAACCCGAGGTAGTATACGAGAAGTACACAAGGATGCTCGAGTACATGAGAAGCCACTACAATGTTCACTTTGAGTCGTTCTTCATGACACTAAGCTTGGTTTCACTACCGGTAATACCCGAGGTTAGGATCACTGATAGAGGTCTTGTAGATGTTCAAAGCGGTAGACTTATTCCACTCGTTGAGGAGGTGTATAAAAAGTAGATTATAGGTCTAGCTCCTCTAGTATTATCCGTCTGCTCGCTACTTCTTTTTTCTTTCTGAAGAGCCTTGTACTGAAGTACCTTGCTGCGTAATCCGGTAGAATAGTGACAACTTTGTCATCTTCTTTAAGTCCGTACTGCTCGGCCACTTTGATCGCTGCTGAAACGTTTGCACCGCTACTTATTCCAACTGGTAACCCCTCTTTCCTGGCCAACTCCCTGGTCATCAGTATAGCTTCTTCGCTTGAGACTGTAACGAAGTCGTCGAGAAGATGCTTGTACCTGGCAATAATGTCGGGTACAAAGCCATCGCCAACACCTTCCACTTCGTGTCTACCACATGCTTCAACTACACCTTTCTTAAACCAGGACGTAGCTACTGCGCACTCAGCAGGCTCAGCTCCTACGACGATCACGTCTCTGCACTCCTCTTTGAGCCTCTTGGCAACACCTACAAGGGTTCCACCGGTTCCAACGTTAGCTACAAAGGCTTTAGGGCAACCCAGTTGTTCAATTATCTCTTTCCCAGTGGTCTCGTAGTGCGCTTCAACGTTAGCTTCGTCACTCCACTGGTCAAACAAGTAGTACTTATCAGGGTTCTCGGCAACTAGTCTCTTTGCCACCTCTAGAGCTCCGCCCGCGTCTACTTCACCACCGGGTGTAAAGTAGAAGTCTGCACCGAGAAGCTTCATGAGCATGAATCTCTCAGCGCTCATTTCCTCAGGGATAACTATTAGCACTTTGAAACCAAGTGATGCACCAACCGATGCGAAAGCTATACCCGTGTTACCTGTCGTGGGTACTACGAGAGTCATACCTGGTTTCAGCTCACCCTTCTCAAGAGCTCTTTTAATCATGTACACTGCGATTCTATCTTTCACGCTACCGGAGGGGTTGAGGAACTCCATTTTACCCCAGATCTCGGCTTTGATGCGAGGTGGAAGAACTCTGGTGATTCTTATCACGGGTGTTTTCCCTATGCAATCAATTAGGCTGTTGCACACCTTCAAGCTCATACACCCCTTGGATTATAAGGATCGCACGTACCTATTAAAACCAGATTTCAATAGCTCTATTCATGAAGATCGTTAGTGCAAGAACTGTAAAACTTTTAAACCCGAGTAATCTAAATTTTATTAACCAAGGCCCGGGGTGATTGTTCATTCATAGCTTTGATATATACCGCCCTAGATCCTTAGCAGAAGCTCTTGAGTTTCTTGCAAAGAACTCCCCCGATGTTAAGCCTCTAGCTGGTGGAACAGAGCTTCTACTTCTGATCAGAGACAGGAAGATACCTACACCAAGGTTCCTACTGGATCTTTCACCTCTCAGAAGAGAGCTATCCTACGTGAAAGTAGAGAATGGAAGAGTGAGAATTGGTGCCTTGACGAGAGTTTACGACTTGAGCAAGAGCATACTTCACAGAGACGTCAGGTTCGCTGGTTTCGTGGATGTCTGGAGAAAGTTTGGAACACTAGCTATAAGGTTCTCCGCTACGATCGGAGGTAACATCGCAACCGCGACTCAGTACAGTGATTACATTCCACTGCTCCTCGTGCACGATGCCCGTGTTAAACTTGCAAGCGTTGATGGTGAAAGAGAACTATCCCTTGAAGAGTTCCTACTAGATAACAGGGTAACAGCTCTAAAACCACACGAGCTCATCACGGAGATCACCTTTGACTACCCCCCGGATAAAACAAGCAGTGCTTTCGTGAAATTCGACAGAAGAAGCCTGCTCATCGCTGGAGTAGTAACCTGCGCTGTTTACGCAACCTTTGTGGATGGAGTCATGAGAGATGTTAGAGTAGCGTATGATATGGTTAAGGATAAGCGCATTCCCGCGAGAATTAGAGAGATCGAGGACTTTCTTAAAGGCAAAGTCTACACAGAGGAGCTCGTCGAGAAAGCCTCCGAGGATGTTCTTCCAAGAGTAATGAAGAGGATTACCGACTGGTGGACAACAGCCGAGTACAGGTTAGAAATGTCCAAGGTTGCGTTGAAGGATGGACTACGTGTAGTGAAGGAGAGAGTTGAAAGGGGGTGTTCTGCTTGAAGACGCACAACGTGCGTCTTGTTGTTAACGGAAGAGAGTACACCGTTGTTGTTCCTGCAAACGAGCGTTTGGTAAACACGCTAAGGTATAGACTTGGCTTTACGAGTGTCAAGGAAGGTTGTGGTAGAGGAGAGTGTGGAACCTGCATTGTTCTAGTGAATGGAGAACCGAGAAACTCCTGCCTACTTCTCACAGCTACGCTTGATGGAGCTGAGGTTGTAACCCTCGAGGGTATTGCACCTAGCGGTATGCTTCACGCTGTTCAAGTAGCTCTACTAGAGACTGGTGGAATTCAGTGTGGTTTCTGCGTACCGGGTGTACTCATGGTGATGAAGGCTTTGATCGATAGAAACCCCGATCCCTCCGTGGATGAAATAAAAGAATGGCTTAGTAGTGTTCTATGCAGATGCGGTAGCTACCATTACTACGTGAGAGCAGCTCAACTAGCCTCCAAGTACGTGCGTGAGGGAAGAGTGTTCTTCAACGAGAAGGAGGTTAGAGAAAAGCTCTACATGAAACCACTGGAGGTGAGAGAATGAGTAGACCGGATTACCTGGAGATAGTTGAGAGAGTGTTCACCGAGACGAGGAGCAAGTCAACGCAAGAGTTCAAGTACGTAGGTAAGCGTATTGCTAGATGGGATGCTATTAGCAAAGTTACGGGTAAACCTATATTCACGGCGGATCTACTGAACCTGATCAAGAACCCAGTGTTCGTCTACAGCGTTAGATCAAGGTACGCTCATGCTAGGATCAAGAGCATTGATGTTTCTGAAGCTGTAAAGTACCCTGGTGTTCTGAGGGTTCTAACGGCTAGGGATATACCGGGTATCAACGATGTTGGTTACGTTTTACCCGATCAACCATTGTTAGCAGATAGAAAGGTTAGGTACATAGGTGACACAGTAGCACTCGTTGTTGCAGAGTCTCTTGAAAACGCTGTGGAAGCAGCTGAGAGAGTGCACGTTGATTACGAGCCGTTGCCGGTTTACCTTGATCCGCTGGAAATAGTGGACTTTGAAACACTCAGAGAGAAGGAACATGTTTTGATACACGATGAAAGAGGCTCAGATGTACTATCCCGGTACAGGATCAGAACTGGAGACGTAAAGAAAGCCTTCGAGGAAGCCACGGTTATCGTGGAGAACGTTTACAGTACTCCCATGCAGGAGCACGCATACTTGGAGCCAGAAGCAGCCATAGCCATACCAGAGCCAGATGGTGGAGTTACGATATACGCAAAAACACAGTGCCCCTTTGATACTCGTCGCGCTGTTTCAAGTGTTCTCGGTCAACCATTCAGCATGGTAAGGGTGATCGCACCAGCTCTTGGAGGAGGGTTTGGCGGTGCAGAAGATGTTGGAAACGAGATAGCTGCGAAAGCTGCTCTTGCAGCACTAGCAACCGGTAGACCAGCCGTTGTATTACACACGCGAGAGGAATCCATAATAGGACACACCAAGCGGCATCCGATGATCGCATGGTACAAGCACGCTGCAAGCAGAGATGGAACAATACTAGCTGTTGAAGCTAAAATAGTGCTCGACACTGGTGCTTACGCAAGCCTGGGTCCCTTCGTGGGCTGGAGAGCAACTGTTCACAGCACGGGTCCTTACAGGGTTAAAAACGCAAAAATAGACACCCTTGTTGTTTACACCAACAGAGTACCAGCTGGAGCGTTCAGAGGCTTTGGAAACCCACAAGTTCACTTCGCTGTTGAGAGACAAATGGATCTCATCGCGGAGGAGCTGGGATTAGATCCCGTTGAAATAAGACTAAAGAACATTCTGAGAAACGGGGATAGAACAGTCCACGGACAGTTCTTAGACCACGGCGTAGGCCTCGAAGATGCTATCAAAAGAGCTGTAGAGCTTAGTAACTGGCATGAGAAGAGAAAACTTTACATGGAGAGCAAAGGCAGGTTCAGGAGGGGTATTGGTATTGCCATCGTGTGGCACGGTAACAGCATCGGCGCTGAGGGAGCAGACTACTCATCAGCCTCTATCATCATCCAGAGGGATGGAAGCATTGTACTTAGGTCTGGTTTAACTGACATGGGTCAAGGCTCTATACAGTCTCTTCTGAATATAGCATCTGAGGTCCTGGGTGTTCCACCATGGTACTTTAAGGTTGAATCCATAGACACATCATCTGTTCCAGACGGTGGACCAACCGTTGCCTCCAGAGTCACGGTTATGGCTGGTAACGCCGTTCTGGTAGCCGCCTACAAGCTGAGAGAAAGACTAAACAAGTTGGCTTCAGAAATGCTTGGTTGTTCACCAAGCGAGGTCGTGATCGAGGCTCCACGAGTATACTGCAGAGACGAACCCAGGAGGTCCATTACGTGGAGAGAGCTCGTTGAGCAAGCATTCTGGAGAGGTGTTCCACTGCAGGAGTACGGTTTCTTCCGTGCTCCACCAGCCGAGTGGCACGATGAAACTGGAACAGGACAACCGTACTTCACATACACCTTCGGTGCAGTGATCAGCGAGGTTGAAGTTGACGTTGAAACAGGCTTAGTGAGAGTTCTCAGTGCAACAACCGTGTACGACATCGGGAGAGTTGTAAACAGACTTGGAGCAGAGTTCCACGCAATAGGAGGCTACATACAGGGAATGGGTTATGCACTAATGGAGGAAATAGTTCACGCACCCAATGGAAGCGTTTACAACACCAACTTCTCCAAGTACCATATTCCAACTCTTCCCGATGTTCCCGAAACCATAAACGTGGACTTCGTTGAAGCAGGGTACTCAAGAGGACCCTTCGGTGCTAAGGGTCTAGGAGAACCATCCATAGTTGCAATAGCACCATCCATAGTCAATGCAATAGCCCATGCCTTAAAGTCTGAAAAAGCAAGCAGAGATCTAAACACTATACCTGCAACACCGGACAGAGTCTACTATATAATAAAGAAGCACGGGATAAAACACTAGTTTTAACTCTACCTTCACAGTTTATTTTTAATTCCCAGAGCAGTGTTCGCTGTAACAAGGGATCACGGTTGTTTGTTGAGAAACTAGTGTGTAGTAGGTGTGGCAGAGTATACACGCTAGACATGAAGCCCTTGATCTGCGCTAACAGAGACCTCGGTAGACTAGACGTACACTACGACTATGAAGCTGTAAAAGAGCACTTGTCCAAGGATACTCTTAGGCAAAGACTCTTCTACATGTGGAGATACCGAGAGCTACTACCACTACCAAATCCCGAAGCCGCTGTTACACTCTACGAGGGTGGAACACCACTGGTCAAAGCTGAGAAGCTGGGTGAAAAACTTGGCTTGAGAAACCTTTACTTGAAGGATGAAACGCGTAATCCTACCGGTAGTTTCAAGGATAGATGCATGAGTGTTTCAGTATCAATGGCTAAGTACTTCGGGTACAAGCACGCTGTTACAGCTAGTAGTGGTAATGCAGCTGCTTCGCTAGCAGCCTACGGTGCAAGAGCAGGGTTAACCGTTTACGCTTTTGTACCTCACTTCGCAGCCTACGGTAAAATAGCACAGCTACTAGTTTACGGAGCAAAAGTGTTTAAAGTAGAGTGGACAACAGCCGAGGACCCAACAGTAAAGCTCATGCAACTAGCATACGAGAAGTTCGGCTTCTACATGAGCCCTAGCTTCGGCCCCTTCAACCCCTACCAGGTTGAAGGTGCTAAGACCATATCCATGGAGATCGCTGAGCAGTTGAACTACAGTGTTCCAAGTCAGGTTTTCGTTCCAGTGGGTGCTGGTAGTTTACTAACTGGCGTTTACAAGGGGTTTAGAGACCTCAACGAAATAGGTCTTGTGAACGAGTATCCAAGACTGGTCGCTGTTCAACCAGAGGGTAATCACCCACTGGTTAGAGCTTGGTTCGAAAAGCAAGACCCTCTGAATATTAGACCCTGGGAGAAGCCTCCTCAAACAATTGCTACGGGTCTCGAGGACACGTACCCGTGGGACGGTGATGCAGGGCTTCGAGCACTCTACGATACCAACGGCTACGGAGTTGTAGTATCCGATAGTGAAATAGTTGAAGCCATGAAGCTCTTGGCTAGCCTCGAGGGGATACTAGCAGAGCCTAGTGGTGCTGCTGGACTAGCAGGACTCATCAAGGCTGTTAACGAGGGTAGAGTCGATAGAGATGAAACAGTTGTTGTACTAGTAACCGGGCACGGCTTAAAGGACCATGAGGTCCTGAAGAACATCGCAGGAGATGCTCCAACCATATCACCAACCCTCAGAGATCTTGAGAAAGCCCTGCACACCCATTTGGGCAAAGATCGCTAGTTATACGCTCATGGTTTACCTTTATAAGGTCTACGATCTGTATTTAACACACGTTTTGAACCAAGGGGTGTGAATGGTTGAAGAATAAAGGATTAGTTGTTATAGCCTTTGGTGGAAACGCTTTTCAGTCGAAAGGCGAGAAGGGTACTGTTGAGGACTACTGGCGAAACGCGTACAGAGCAGCAGAAGCTGTTGTAAGCCTCGTTGAGGAAGGCTACAGAGTTGTTGTAACCCACGGTAATGGACCACAGGTTGGTATACTCGCTGAACTAATGGTGCTTGGACTTAAGCACAAGAACATTCCACCAATGAGCCTGGACATAGCTGGTGCTATGACTCAGGGTTGGCTTGGCTACATACTTCAGCAAGCACTTTACAACAAGCTCAAAGAGAAAGAACTAATCCCCAGCGTGGTTAAGGGCGTAGTCACCGTTGTTACACAAACTCTCGTTAGAAGAGATGACCCCGACTTCAAAGACCCCTCAAAGTACATTGGTCCATGGTACGAGAAGGAGGAGGCTGATAAGCTAGCAGCAGAATACAAGTGGATCTTTAAGCCTGATCCTCGCGGTGGATTCAGAAGAGTCGTACCATCACCTGACCCGCTTATCCAAGTGGAGATCGAGGCTATTAGAACACTGGTTGAAAAAGGCTTCATTGTAATAGCGGATGGTGGAGGAGGAATACCAGTTGTTGAGGAAAACGGGAGGCTCAGCGGAGTGGAAGCTGTAATAGACAAGGACCTTGGAGCAGAGAGAATGGCTAGTTCGCTTGGAGCAGATGTTCTCATGATACTAACAGACGTTGACTACGTGTACTTAGACTACGGAACACCCAACGCTAAACCAGTCAAAGTTCTAACGGTGAGCGAAGCACTAAAGTACTACAAGGAAGGTCACTTCAAACCTGGAAGCATGGGTCCAAAGGTGCTAGCCGGCGTCAGGTTCATACAGAACGGTGGTAAACTAGCAGTAATAGCTCATCTTAAGCAAGCAGCTGAAGCTCTCAGAGGAGAAGCTGGAACAAGAATAATTCCCGGGTGAACAAGCTACATTCAAACTGGTTGAAGAGAGCACGTGTACTTCCTAGTTGAGTAAGCGTGATCCGTGTACCTTATGGGAAGCACCAGTAGTAAGCTTAAGTTTCTTGGTTTGCTTTCTCTAATTACAACGACGATTTTGTGGGGAACATCCTTTGCTTTCATAAAGCTATCCATGGGTGAAGTAGATCCTTACACCTATACTTTTGCGAGGACAGCTTTAGCAATACTGGTTCTTACGCCACTGGTTGCTCGCAGAATAGCAAACGGGTCCTTTGACTCGTTGAGCTTTAAACGAGGATTCATCACCGGGTTAGCGTACACTGTAGGGCTTTGTCTTCAAGCAGCGGGAACAGCCTACGTAGATCCATCCACAAGTGCCTTCATCACGGGTTTAAGCACAATCCACGTTCACCTGTACGCTGGGTTCGTAGCGAAGAGGTATACGATGCTGGATCTCGTGAGCCTTGCTTTAGCAATAACTGGTCTCTACGCTCTGACAACACCTGCTGGTGGATTCGGGGTCGGTGAACTACTGGTGTTTACTGCTACCTTTGCTTGGGCAGCTCAGATCCTCCTAATAGCCAGGTTCAAGGGTTCCTCAATGTACGAGTTTCTCCTTGGTTGCTTTGCTGTGGGCTTACTCTACGCTCCGTTATCAATTCTGCACAATCCACAGTTATCAACGGAAGCACTCGTCTACATTGCGTACCTTGCACTGGTTTGCTCAATTGGTGCAACCTTCTTCCAGGTTCTAGGACAGAGGTACGTTTCACCTGAAACAGCTGCACTGGTGTTTCTTCTAGAGCCTGTTTTCGCACTGGTTTTCTCGGTTTTAATGAAGCTTGAAGAACTAGCCTTGTACAAGGTTCTCGGTGGTGGATTAATACTTGTAGCACTCTACGTTGCAACAGTATCAGAGTTCAAGTACAAATCCTAGCTTCAACAACCACGATGAACAAGTCGATCTCTGCTTCCACACATATCTGCTTATAAACCCACCGCGATGTAAGTTTATACTTGAAGGTGTTGTGGTTGAGGATCAAGGGTTTAATAATACTATCACTAATCATGCTACTACTAGCTCAACCAGCAATTCTACTAACATCCAGCAACAGAGTTGGTTTTCACCCTGATTTTCCACATGCACGCGTAGTAGTAACCAGGGTTGTCGACGGAGACACAGTGCATATTTCACCACCTGTGTGTGTTGCAGGTGAATACAGAACAGTTGTTAGATTAGCAGACATAGATGCACCCGAACTAAATACACCAGAGGGAGAGGAAGCGCGGAATGCACTGATAAACCTGCTTGCAGCATACAACAACACAGTGTACTTGGATATAGCCAACTACTCAAGACAAGCTGGATGCAGTAGTGGACTTGTAGATAACTACGGAAGAATTGTAGCAGTACTCTACGTAAGAGTGAACAGAACACACATATTGAACGTTAACAAGTGGATGGTTGATAACGGCTACGCTGTGATCCAGGACTTCCAAGACGACGACTTCGACCCAGGTAAGTGGAGCTTGTACCTGGAGTACTCAGTAGAGTCTGAGAAGCTTCCCACAGTAAAAAAAGTGTCGATATACACTGGGACCATTCAGTACCCTACATCATGGGGTATCCGAGTAGCTGTAACACCCGACAAGCAGTATCTTGGAATAGCATTCTCAGAAGGTGCCCCGAACTATACTTTGAGAGTATACATCTTGAATAATGAGGGAGAAATCGTTAATCAATACGCGTTTAGTCCAGATAAGGGTTCATTGATCTACGCAAACGTGTTCCGAGGAATGATAGATATTGCAGCTAATGAAACAGGGTTCCTAGTTGCATGGACGAATTTCACAAGAGTGGTCGGTACTACTACATATTTTAGAACTGTGTTGTACAGCTATGTACCAATCGTTGGAGAACCAACAACGCCGATGCACATTTATGGTGCGAGTTACCAGTATCATCCCACGGTAACGTTCTTTATTCATTCCAATGAAACCAGGTGGTGGGTAGTAGGACACTCATCTCAAACCACAGCTGTGGCTCGGTACACCATTAACCTCTTGAACGAAACGCCCGTGTACACAGGAAGATACCTTCTTGTTCCATTAGGTGGAGGTGTCACATCCTCCCCCGATACTACGCCACGCGTTGGAGTAGACATCATAGGTAGTCTAATCTACGATCCATTAACAAGAAACTTCACGCTACTAGCAAGAAATGTAACTGCTACTACTGGTCATGATATTGTGGTAATCGTGGGCAGGTCTGATCCAACCTTAGGATTCTTCATAACTCAGTATTCTGTCGATGATAGAGAAGGAGATCAGGGTCCAGAACCGGATCTGTACGTATCAGGTGGGAATTACTATTCGTACTTCAACCTTTATCCATCGATCTACAGTAAAATCCTTGGACAAGGTCGTTACGTGTTAACAGTGTACAATGCTAGTTCTACGAGCCTTGACTACGCGATCATAGATTTACAGCCACCGTCTCCCATCGTATCGAGAGGAGCATTAATTGATCGTGGTGTACCAACTACTTTCTATCCGTGGATTGCAAGTAACTACTCTACTTGGCTTGTTGCTTGGAGTGCTGTTGGATGGGTTAACTTATCTCTCTTAGATACGAGTGGAGTGGTTAGAAGCTTTGTGCTAGCTGATGGGAACGCTAGCTATGTTCGTGTAGTATTCGACGAGGGCTCTGGTAAATACATTATACCGTATGCTATTACGGATGAAACAGGTACTAGGAACCTCTACGTTGCTTTCTATGATACGAGCACAGATACTCTTGAACCATGGGTACTACCAGTATCCACTGTTAAGGGTGTTCACGAAACTCCACTATACGTAGCTGTACTGCGAGCAAACCCAGGTCAACCAGGAAGGATTGCAATAGTTACACTTGAAGGAGATGTAGGAGGTAATCTCGTTGTTCACCTAGTATCCGAATCTTACCCTGAGCTTCAGGAACCTATACCAATACCTGAACCATGGTATATTACCGTAGTAGTAGCTACAGCGACTGCTACATTCGTAACCTACTCGCTGATCGTGAAGAAAAGAAAGCACTAGTTTCCCTATACGAGTAGTTTAAACGAGTTTTTTACTTAAATGTCTCTCTGCTTATGGATCCTGTTTTTGCTTGCAATTGTACTCGGCTATACTGTTCTCTCCTCCTTGTAGAATACTTTTCCGAGAGCTCCAGGTGGTGCTAGTACTTCTCTTAATCTCGTGGTGCTGTATATTAGCATTGCTACTAGTGCTGAGATGTAGGGTATCATGTGTGATATGTCTGGTGGTATTCCTAGAAGAACCTGTATTGTGTACCTGTTACCCAGTATTCCTCCGAACACTAGGGATAAAGCCAGTAGCAGTAGTGGGTGTCTACCAGCAGCCAAGGCTATTGTGAAAGCTATCCATCCGTAGCCAAGCAGGTAATCTCTTGGACCCCACATTCTACTCCATAGTAGTGAGTACATGGAGGCTCCTACGCCCAGTATGAAGAAACCTATTAAACACGCTATAACCCTGATCTTAGCAACGCTCATTCCCATGGCTAGAACACTGTGCGGTTTTTCACCAACAGCTCTAATGGATGCTCCAAGGGATGTTCTAGACATAAGGATGTGAGCAGCGATTGATACTCCCACCGATAATGAGAGCAGTGCAAGGTAAACTGTGAGATCAGCGGGGTACGTGAACGGCTCAATAACACCCACCCGGAGTCTAACAGGATAACCAGCCATTACACCGAGTCCATATCCAAGGAACATCAGTGATAAACCGAACGCTGCATGGTTCACTGGGAAAACCGTGAGAATCACCGCCATCAACGCGCCGATCAATGCTACTACAGTTGCTGCTACTAGTGTTCCACAGACAGCAGCAGGTACCTCAGTGAACCCCGCTGAAGCGTATACATTGTAGCTTACCAGTACAGCTATGCTTGTTGATAGAAAGAACATGCCATCCACAGCTAAGTTCAGTACACCAGACTTCTCTGCAATACTGTGACCCAGAGATACAAGGTATATGAAAACAAAAGCTGGAATAGCCGAGAGTAAAACAGTGCTCAACAACTCGATCACTTGAATCTCACCTTCACCTCGTACTCAGTTAAGAATCTGAGTGTAGAAGAGAAGAGAAGTACTACTCCAATGAGAATTAGCATTTGCTCCATGGCGCCTAATCCACCTATTTGAAGAGCATAGCCAGCACTCCGCAGTGATGATACAATGTACGCTGAGATCGGAATGTACTTGAACTCCAGTAGTGATAACCATGCTACAAGAACAGCGAGGAAACCATAACCACCTGTAACCTCTTGAACAGGGTAGCTGATTCTGAACATATCACCTAGAGTGTAGAACGTGGATGCGTAGCCCACGAGTAGTCCAGATAGAGTGATTGCAGATATGGCTACTTTCCTCGGGTCAATACCTAGTGCAGCGAGGTACTCAGGGTTTGAACCGTGGATCTGAATGTACAAGCCGATCCTAGTTCTTCTCAGTATAAACCAAGTCAAGACAGCTAGTAGAAGAGCACCCAGTATCCATACGGCGTAGTAGATTACCTGCTGAACTGCGAAAACAAGTGCTCTAGTAACCGGGTCCTCAGGCGTTGGTATAAGTAAGCGTATGTTTACCCGGTACACTGATGGTATTTCATCTGTTCTAACGTAACCGTAGACTCTTCTTCCACGTAGAGGATAGTACACTAGGTAGTTTATCAAGTAGTATGCAATGTAGTTCAGCAGGAGTGTAACTGGAACTTCATCCAGTTTAGCATAGGCTTTGATTAAACCAGCGATGAACGCCCAGGCAGCACCAGCTAGAGATGCGAGAACAACGGAGAAAAAGAGTCCTGCTACCATGTAGAGTGGTGCTTGGTTTTCTGGCGGGTTTTCCGGTAGCAAGTGCAGTATTGTAACTACGGTTGCAAGAGCACCCATGAAGAATTGCCCCTCTCCACCTATGTTCCAAATAGCTGCTTTGAACGAGACTAGTAAAGCGTAGCCGAGCATGGTTAGTAGTATTACGTCCTTGATCACAATAGGAGATACAAAGGATGTTGCTATGAGTTGTAGTGTGCTGATCGGGTCTGCACCTGAGATCCAGTTGATTAACGTGAATACAGCTACTCCCAGTATTATCGAGGGTAGCATTACAGCGAGTACACCGTATTTAAGTGGTTGCTTTCTCTTTAAGACAACCACGTGCATTTACATCACCATGTAGCTCTCGATCTCACTACGGTTAGTTTGCTCTGGGTCAAATGGACCGTAGAGCTTACCTGAGTTCATAACGTACACCTTACTACTAACTTGTAGCACCTCGTCGAGGTCCTCGGAGACCAGTAGAACAGCGAGCTTCTCGTTTAACGCCTTATAACTCATGATCTTTCTAACACGAATAGCCGTCACCTCGTCTAGAGCTCTCGTTGGATTGTACGCGAGGAGTGCACTTCTACTGTACATCAGTTCTCTACCCACGACAACCTTCATTAAGTTACCCCCGGAAAGCAGTTTACACGGAGTGTGCTCATCTCGAGTTAAGATCCTCAACTCGTTGATCAAAGCCTTTGCCAAGCTAGACGCTTTACGCCAATCTACAAGAAAACCGTTTCTCTGATATAGAGCAATCAAGTTTACTACGATTGGGTCTTCTATTGATACACCATGTAGAAGTATGTTTTCAGGTATAACACCGATTCCGAGTTCTCGGATCACTCGTGCACCCTTATTTGTAACTTCTACGAAGTTGCCCGAGGAAAGGTCTTTAGCATAAATACGACCACTTTTAACTCTACGTAAACCAGCTATGGCTTCCAAAAGCTCCTTTTGGCCGTTCCCCGTAATACCCGCTATGCCGACTATTTCACCACTTCTAACCTCCAGGTTAACTCCTCTAACAGCTTCTCTACCATAATCATCAAGAACTCGCAGGTCTTTTGCAACTATAACTGGCTCATCTGGAGTACTACGACTAACGAGTCTCTCGTAGGTTATTTCTCTAGCACATTCACCGAACATTAAATATCTTACATTGTCTAATGTGGCCTCTTCCCTCCTTAGAATACCTCTTACTCGACCATCCTTTAAAACAACTATTCTATCAGCTACTTCTAATGCTTCACTCAGCTTATGTGTTATAACGACGACTGTGCCTCCTTTCTTCTTATACTCCACCACGTAGTTGTACAGTTTCTTCCGCTCCTCAACAGGTAAGTAGGTTAGAGCTTCATCGAGCAGTAGTACTCGTGCTCCCGCTAACACAGCCTTAAGTATCTCCACGAGCTGCTTTTGAGTATAGCTAAGAGTATGGACCCTTGCGAACGGATCTACGCGTATACCGAGTTTCAAAGCTTCCTTCTCAACGTACTTTCCAATCCACTTAATGCTCGAGAATGGTTTACTCATCTTAAGAGCAGATAGAAAAACTGCAAGGTTTTCAGCTACAGTTAATCTTTCAACTAGTTGAGGTGTCTGAGATATGAGAATTATTCCATGTTTAATCGCATCACTCGGGTTTCTCATAGTTACCTCTTTTCCGCTGATCTTCACCAGTCCTTCATCCGGTGTATATATTCCAGATAGTACTTTAACAAGAGTAGATTTCCCAGATCCGTTCTCACCGAGAAGTGCTACTGCTTCGCCCTCGTAAAGCTCGAGACTTACACTATCTAACGCTACTACTCCCCCGGGAAATCTCTTAGTTATGTTTACTGCTTCTACTATGGGCTTGAGACCCAACACCAACCCCTTTCACGATGATTTAAGCAAAAAATGAAGGTTAAGTCTTCAAGAAAAAAATAGGTGACCTAACGCTTGATGACGAAGTCCAAGAACCAGTCCATGTTCCAGAGGTCTTCGTGAGTTAATCGAACACCTGTTGGTATGGTTACTATTCCTCCTTTACCCAGAGCTTTGCACTCCTTTGAGAACGATGCAGCTGCATCGTATAGGCAGTACCCTCTAAGCGGACCAGTGAACGGGTCGAACTCCGCGGCTATTGGGTATGGTAATCTACCTATTTTTCCACCCCATTCTAAGGTTATATGAGTTATGTGCTCGTACATGTGAGTAAGAGCTGAGAACTGCAATGGTAGTACCATGAATGCACCTCTCATTTGCCAGTATCTTCTCCATATTAAGTCGTAGAGGGTTATTTCCTCACCCGTTAGCTTATCTTTGACTCTGATGTTCTTGAACACATCTTCATATACTGGATTAATGTAGATTGGTCTACCGTTCCTATCAATACCTGCTGCCATTTCAACTGCTCCACTACTTAGGAGGTACCAGTAGTCTACGTTCTCCAAGTTGTCTGGTCTTAGAACACCAGTCTTGACCTTGATGAGGATATCCGCGTATATAACCTCCCACCTAACTAGCTGACCGCTAACAATGTACCTAGGTCCATACTCCAGCATTGGACCGTAGTGGCTGAACACGTATACCCCGTTGGCTTCAGCCCATTCCACTATAGCTGTGCTATCCTCTGTGAAAGCTATGACATCTACGTTGTAAAGCCTGCGAAGAGTTTCAGCAGCTTCTCTTGCTTTTTCAGGTGCATACCACGCTCCAATCTCAATTACGTGAACTGTTATGTTCTTTCCTAGTTGTTCACCGATCTCCTTTGCTCCTAGTGCAAAAGCGTTGATATGCCTTACGACTTCAGGTATTAGGAACGCTGCTACGTATCCTATTTGACCCGTCCTCGTTAAAGCACCAGCCATCAGTCCGTTCAAGTAGTAAACCTGGTATAAGTCCGCAAAGTAAGTTCCCACGTTTCTATACCTCTTGTAGCCAGAGCAGTGGAAGAACATTACGTTGGAGTACTTCTTACCAGCCTCAATCGTCTTATCCATGAACTCGAATGATGTTGTGAATATCACGTTATAGCCCTTTGCAACAAGGTCATCTATGACCTCTAGCAACCTGGGCTCGGGAACAGCCTCTACGTAGGTTGTTTCAAGCCAGTCTTTGAAGAGCTCTGCTACGAATCTTCTACCAATATCGTGCATGTATGACCAACCCATGTCACCCACAGGACCCACGTATATCCAAGCAGCCTTGATCTTCTCCGGTGGTTTGTACTCAACAACAGCAGGAGGTCTACCAGTGTAGTATCCAGCGAGATATCCACCAACAGCTGCAAGAACTATTAGAATTGCTAGTGCTGGTACCAGGATCTTTGAGGGAATAGACATATTCTTCACCTTGTACGATCAAGATCTTTGTTGCTCAAGTTTATAAACCTAACTTTTTGGCCTTTACTTCAATAAGATAAACACTTTGGAAGATGCGAATCCCAGAGCTTTCTCGTTAATAGAATCTTATACTATTAAGCTTCTCGAGGTTCATCTGAGGTTAAGTTGAATGGTTTTCCTTCTCTTACTATATGCTCTGGTATTTTGTCCACGTACTTCCTGAGGAAATCGAGATCCCTTTCTCGCTTCCTCTTGTTGTCCGTTAGCATTATTACTATTCCATCTCTAACCGGGTACCAGTGCTTGCAGTCAGGACAGTACAGTACAGCTGTTTTAATGCCTATTCTCAAGCACTCATCGCAGGGGTACTCAGAACCGGGTTCAATCTTCGCTTTCAGGAAACCGCAGAACTCTTTGCATAGAGGTTTCTCGATTCCACTTGTATCTACGTTTTGACGCTCTTCCTCGATAACGTACATTTCTAGTGGAAACCTTTTGCAGTTAACACACTTGAGAACATCTAAACCCCAGTACCTCATCAATGCTTAATCACCTCCTTTATAACAGAGTCCACTGATTCGAGTAGCTCCTTGACCTTATCCTCTGTTTTAGCTTCAAGCATAATTCTGAGAAGAGGCTCTGTACCACTTGGTCTCACCAGTAACCAGTAGTCACTCGATATTACCTTAACACCATCCACTGTTACAAGTCGCTCGTGCTTGAAGAGCTCTTTTACTTTTTCAACCACCATGAGTGCTTTATCACGGCTCATAGTGTACTTGGTTTTCACAGTAATGTACCTCGGTAGCTCATCGAACAGCTCTGATGCTTTTCTCCTCTCCTTAGCCATGAACTCGAGGAAGAGCGCTGTAGTCATTCCTCCGTCTCTAACGTACTGGTGCTTAACGTAGAAGAAGCCTCCGTTCTCCTCGAACCCGCAGAGAGCGTCACCACTTCTCCTCATAGCGTGTGCTATATCCACGCTCCCAACCTTAAGCCAAACAACTTCTACACCGAGAGGTCTGAGAACTTCTTCGACAACGATGCTCGAGGAAACCCCTGTGTATACTCGGCCTCTCTCACCTCGGTTAACCCATAGGTGCTTTATGAGCAACACGGCTGATCTATCTCCCCAGTGAACACGGCCAGCTTCATCTATGAATATTGCTCTATCAGCATCACCATCGTGTCCAACGCCTAGATCGCACCCAGTTGCTACTGTTTCATATGCTGCCTTGGATAGAGTTTCAGGAGTTGGCTCTGGTAGTCTAGCTGGTACAGGGCTGAGATCACCGTTGATCACCAATGGCTTAGCACCGAGCATTCTAAGAATCCTAGGTGTTGTCAAAGCGCCTGGACCGTTCGCCGGGTCTACGAGAACTTTGAAGCCTTTTGAAGCTATGGATTCTCTGTCAACAAGCTCAACAACAGCCTTAACGTAGATGTCGTTTACGCAAGGGTACTTCTCAACGTTTTGAACAGCTCTCCAGTCCACGGGTTTGTACTTCTCCTCCCAGAAGTACTCCTCAACTACTCTCTCTTCATCTCTGTCTATTTCTATCCCCGTTGGTCCAATCACCTTTATTCCGTTGTACTCCGGTGGGTTGTGGCTTGCCGTGATCACAATTCCGCCGTCGAAACCCTGTGTTTTCACAGCGTACTGTAGCGCGGGTGTTGGTACTACACCAGCATCGTAGACTTTTATACCTGATAGCTGAAGAGTACCGGTAACTATGGCTTGAACAGCTTCTCCGCCTGCGCGAGTATCTCTTCCAACTAGGATCCGTGAGCCTTCTCCAAAGAAGAAGGCAATCGCTGATGCTAGCCTAGAGATGAATACTGGGTTCAAATCTACTCCAACAACTCCTCGTACACCATCTGTTCCAAAGAGCCTCTGTCTCTGAGTCATCTACTCCTCCTCCAACTCAAGCTCTTCCCGGAGATCCTCGAGCAACTCGTACACCTCAACACTACTATCCCTGAGTCTGAAAACTGGCGTATATCCCTTATCTTCGAGCCATTTACGCGCTCTCAGAGATGCCACGCTAAGGTAGCTTAAAGCTTCCTCGACAACCTCCTCGATGCTTTCACCCGATTCGTGAATATCCCTAAGCACATCCGCAAGCTCGTCTCTATCAAACCTTATCCCTATGTAAACCAGTGGTTCCTTGAACTCGATGTAGAGTTGAAGAGGAAGCGAGGGGTGAACAATTACCAGTTTCTTATCCTCAAGTTGATGAACCCTGTAGCCAAGGGATTCAAGGTACGATGCCAGTTCTGCAGTGCTCAAAATGTTTGCACCTTTAAACCACTAAGCACAGTGCTCTCGTTGTAGATATATTTTGCTAATGGTTTATAAGAGTTGGGTGAACCTATTGAGGAGCAGTCGAAGAAACGAACAGTTGCTAGTTGTACTCTCGACCAGTACACCGAGGGGCTTGAGGTTTCTCAGCGAGATTCTGAACACGCTTGGACGCGAGAACGTTTGGTTAGTCGTTGACAGATCAACAATGAGAGTACTAGCATCCATGGGTCTACTGAGAGAGCTTCTAGTGGAGAAGGTAATCGTTTACGCTGGTAGAAACCCCGAAGAAACTGCTCTCAGAGTTTTCACGTTGGTGAAGCCATCAAGAGTATACTTATGCGATGAGAAAAGCTCCCTGGATCCTGTAACCAGGTTTCTTACAGTAGCGGGTGTGGAGTTGTACACGTGTTAACCACGAACGTGTATTTCAACCACATCACCATCCTCAAGCACGTGATCCAATCCAACTTTCTCACCGGGGTAGTTCACGGAGCGACCCCATACTCTTGCGTAGAGAAAGTTCTCCAGGAACTCGCTGTGCACGTTTACAGCTACATCTCGCACTGTTGCACCACGTTTTAGTACTAGTGGTTTCCTAGCTGGTGGAGCATTGGGTGCTTTCGTGTAAACTCTAATGATCTCTAGCATATCGTATATGGCTCTTCCAATACAATCTATTTCAATGCCTTTTAGCGCTGAACCGATTACAATGTGTGAGCCGGGAAGAAGCTTTTTTAAGTCCTCGATCACGGGCTCACTTGGCTTAGCTGCATCCGATTTGTTTACGAAGACTAGTGCCGGCTTGTACATCGTAGCTTCGAACAGTGCTAGCTCTACATCGTCTATGGTTACCTCGCCGTACAACTTAACGTGTGCATTGTACACTCTGTAGCTCTCCAGCAGTTTTCTTACATCGTCGACTGTGGCATCTATAAGTTTTCCAAGTACAGTTACTCTAATTCCGGTTTTACCTGCTCTCACAATGTCTATCTGTACTCTACCCTTGGGTTTCGCGAGGTGAACTCCCTCTTCTCTCAGTATGTTCAAGATCGTTTCAAGCTGTTTAACCGGGTCCTGCGTCGCGTCCAGCACTACAACTACACCGTCTGCGTTTCTGATCAAGCCAATGGTTTTACTTGAGAGCGCTGATCCTGGGTACAGTGGCATTGTATCAACTAGCTGAAAGTACACGTCGTTGTACTTAAGCATACCTGGAACAGGGTACGTTGTTGAGAAGGGGTAATCCGCGATTACTGTTTTAGCACCTGTAAGCCTGTGTACAAGCGTGCTTTTTCCACTGTTCGGTAACCCTATGACCACTATCTGTGCATCACCCTCCTTCTCAACGAAGTACAGAGATCTACCCCCTGTTCTCTTCCTCCTCTTCTCCTCTAGCTCCTCGCGGAGCTGAGCAAGCCTTTTTGTTGCCCACTCTCTCAGTCTCTCTGTACCCTTGTGCTTGGGTACACTTGATAGGAACTCCTCTAATGCTCTGATCTTCTCCTCTGTTGTTCGAGCTTCCATCACCTTGATCCACTTTGCTTTGGCTTCAGCTGGTAGGTTCGTTGGCATAGATTGTTCACCTCTTAACGTAATCCAGTAGAGTTCTGTATCCACTTGTTCTCCTCTTGCTAGTGTACCAGTCCGGAGCTATATTCCTGAGAGTTCTCCAGGTTCTCCTTATGAAAACAGGAGGTTCTCTGCGGCTAGCGTAGTAACTGGATACCCAGCTTATGGTTCTACTGTCCGAAGCATACCCTGAACCAAAATCCCCGAAGATTCTGCGTAGAGGAGTCAACGAGGAGTCTCTAAACACCTTTGCCAGTATGCTGGCTACTGATACAGCTGTGTACTTTGCGTCCGCATCTGGTTCTACTCTCACGTTGAGCCTTTCACACGCTCTGAACATGCTGGCAACATGTTTCTTTATCATTTCACTACGACCTTTGACTTCATCCACGTATACATGTACTTCGCTCGGTTGTAGCTTGTTGAGAACTCTTGATAGCATTCCTAGTGCTTTACCAATGTACCTAGCTTCAACATCGTTCAGATTAGATTCATCTATTCTCCACGGTGGAACGTATACTGCAACAGACAAGAGATCGCTCCCCAGGAGGAAATAGGAAAGTCTCCTCCTTTTCTCTGGATTCAGGGTTTTGCTATCTCTTACACCCTCGTTCAAAAGAGTATTCTCCATGTATTGAGGAATAGCTACTGCAACTATAACCATGTCACCAATCAATGGACCACGACCAGCTTCATCTACACCTATAAGAACCTTATCACTGGTCTTCATGAAGAACACTGCACTAGTGCTCTAATGCAACGAAGTCTAAATCCATGTCTAGACTATACTTTTCAGTTTATCAGCTTTAAAGCAAATCCGCTGAACTGTTTAAAAAGCACCTCTAGTACTATGGAACCGAAAAGCATAAAGTAGAGTTACCGAAAAGTATAAAGTAGATTTTAGCTTAAAGACTCAAGGGTGCATATCTAAATGACCGGATTCTACGAAAACCTGGAATCATGGGTTAAAAAACAGCTGGAAGTGAAAAGCTTGTTCATGAAGGCTGAGGAAGCCTACAGAGAAGCAGATAGACTTACACTAATAACACTCTCAAGACTAGCATTCCAGCACATGGAGAGAACCATTGAAGCGTTCGACAACTGGCTAAAGGACCCCTTGATAACAACGCACATGCCCAGAGAAATGCTCGTTGATCTCTGGGAGAAACTAAGACAAATATTCTACCTGCTGATAGACCTGGACGTAGAGCATACCTCCAAGTTCTCCGAGTACCTAAGGAAACTAGAAGAAAACAACATGATAAACCCACTGTTCACCATTAGACTCGTAAGAGAGGAGAAAGAGCAGAAAAGACAGCCACCAACACCAGTTATCTAGCGTTTCCTCGACTTCAACGAGACTTCTACATCTATTGGTAAAACCTTAGGCCAGTTTTCCTCGAAAAGCTTCCTTAGCTCCTCGAAGTCGCTGAGCATCTTCTGGGAGACCTTGTCGAGGAGCTCTTTACCCATGCCTGTAACTCTGAGCTTCTTTGACTCATCTACTTCAACTAAGCCGGTGTACTTGAGTAGCGTTAGATCGTTCATTAGATCTCTGCTCACCGGCGTTCCACTCACCGTGGTGAACGTGTAACCTATGCTCTTGTTCTTCTCGCTCATATAGTAAAGAACGTACGTTAACCCCTTTTCACTGATGCCATCCCTTGGTATTGATAGAACGTACAGTAGTTTAACTAGCCTTGGGTTCTTCTCTACATCGCTAACGGTAACCACATGCTTTGTGACTATTCTTATTTCTTTACCCTTTTCACCACCAGTTTGAGTTGTAGCAACTTTGGTTTTCTTTAAGCCACCCATGTTCACATCCCATTACTCCTAGTTTCAACTCCCTTTATAATACTAAGGTTGTGCACAGCCATTTTCATTAAAACAGCCTTGTATCTTAAAACCTCGGTTTTATCAATGAACTTGAAGATACCGTTGCTTGGAACTCTGTACTTCTCTATCGCCTGAGACAATGCTTCATCTACGTCTAAGCCTCTGGGCTTCATTCCTTGCACTATTATATTACGAATACTCTCCGATACTTCTCTAAGCTTCTTCTCAAACCCAGCTGATCTCGTGGTATAAAGTACATAGGTGTACGATACACTGGCAAACAAGAGTAGGGCACCTAACATTGAGTCAACTGGAGTAGTTGCCGTGTACAGCACTAGAACCCCTAGAAGGCCGAGAAGTGCTAAGCCTACAATTGGCTTTGCAAACACCAGTACGAGGGAAACTAGTGATGTTGCAAGCAAGTACAAGTTTTCAGGAGAAATCTCGTTTAAAACTCTATACGCAAATGCTGAGAATGCTATTATAACGGGTAATGCTATTTGAATCCTCTCAATGTAGTAGCTTCTTCGGAGAGCACTGTAGAATCCTTCGCTGTACTCCTTGACACCATTAATGATTGAGCAAACCACGAGCTTATCAACTTCTCTACTCGCTGTTGCAATAGCCTCTTCTATCGCCGACATCAAGGCAATGTACTTATCCCATATTACTCGCGAAGGAATCAACGGTGCTTGCGCGTTCTCCAGCTTCGTCTTCAACCTAGCAACTTCTCTTCTGCAGTAATCTGGGTAGTTCTTCTCCTCGAGAACTCTGATTAGGTTTTCAAGTTGATTTACTACAGTGTTTAAAACCGACTTCATGTACACCTTCAACCAGGTTTAATGTACCATGTTAATCCCTATAAAGCTTAGTAGACAAAGTAAGCATTCCATGGTGCAAGCACATGGTTAAACTGGTTATTCCACGAAGAGTTCTCGACTACATCATCAGCTCCTGCAAAGGAGCAACCTACGAAAGGGTTTTCCTAGGGGTAGGCTACCTAAGGGGTGACAGAGTAACCGTAAACAGTGTTATCGAGTGCCCGAACGTATCCGATAAACCCACGTTAAGGTTCACGGCTGATCCTCTCTGTGTTTACAGAGTTTACAGGGAAGCCGAGGAAAGAGGCGAACAGGTGGTTCTCCTAGCTCACAGTCACCCTGCTCCACCCTACCCAAGCCTCGAGGACGTTAAAGGTATGAGGAACAGTGGTTCTCTTGTATGGTTAATCGTGAGCAGTACCTCTGGAGAACACAAAGCCTGGATGCTTGAGAATGACGAACCCGTTGAGGTAATCATTGAGGTAACCGATTAACCAGCTTTCAATACTGGTAACACAAAACACGCAAGCTCAGCGATGGTCAAGTCATCTGAAACAGGCTTTATATTCCTCTCCACATCATATGCTGTAAAGGGCTTGTGCTCGTAGTTGCACTAGACCCGCCCTTTGGACCCAGTGGAGAGTACTCGGTATACGACATTGTTGAGGAAACGTGTGAAGTAGCGTACGGATACAAGGTTGGATTACCACTTGTTCTCGAACAAGGTTTAAAAGTAGTAAGTGAGATCAAAAGCACCTGTAAAGGAAGAGTAATAGTTGATTTCAAACTAGCTGATATCGGAGACATCCTGGTAAACGTTGCCGAGAAGATTTCAAGGTACAGAGCGGACGCTGTGATCGCTCATGGGTTTATCGGTTTAAGAGACTCCATTGATAAGCTGGTGGAAGCAGCCAGCAGGTACAAGCTTGACGTTATTCTTGTTGCTTCCATGAGTCACAGAGGCTCAGAGGAGTTCATAGATAAGCACTTCGAGGAGCTGGTTAATCTATCGCTAGATCTAGGAGTTCACGGAGTCGTCGTTCCCGCGAACAAGCCAGGCTTAATCAGGAGAGCAAGGCAAATCGCTGGAAACAATCTACGCATATACTCACCAGGTATCGGTGTACAAGGGGCTGAGGTAGGTAGTGCTCTCTGTGCTGGAGCAGATTACGAAATCATCGGTAGGTACATAACCAGGTCTCCTAAACCCGGAGAGAAAGCAAGAGAAGTGTTCGAAAAACAAGTGGAGAGTGTTAGAAAATGCCAGAGTTAAACAGATTCAAAGAACCTCACACCCTAGGTCCGCGGATTTACTCACCAGTCAACGTGCGAAGTTCTACCAGAGCACTACATAATGCTCAGTCGCGGAAGCTCGAAAACTCTCCAGCTTTTCGCGTTGAGCGGGTTCACGTGAAAGTTTATACCCTATGTCGACGATGAGGTGCTTTGAATGGATGCAGTAAAACGCTTAGCAGTAGAGTTCTACAGAGCTGGCTTAGTACAGTTGGGTGAGTTTAAGCTTTCCTCTGGTTTAACAAGCCCGTTCTACATTGATGTTAGGAAAATGTACAGCTACCCTGAGCTCACTCGCCGCGTGATCACCGAGATTGTTTCAAGGATACCACTACACGATGTCGAAGTTCTCGCTGGTGTAGAATCAGCTGGTATACCACTAGCATCGTACATTTCATGCCTAGTTAGCAAACCACTCGCCTACGTTAGAAAGGAGAAGAAGAAGCACGGAACAGGTTCCGCGGTTGAAGGAGAGGTGGTGGGTAAAAGAGTTGCTATAGTTGATGATGTAGCAACAACCGGTTCATCGCTCGTTAAAGCAGTGAGGTTCCTTAGGGAAGCATATGCTATACCTGTTAAAGCCATCGTAATTATAGACCGAGAGCAGGGTGCAAGACGCGTTCTCGAGAAAGAAGGTGTAGACTTCTACGCTCTCATGAAAGCCAGTGACGTGTTTAACGTCCTACTCGAGCACAATCTCATCAGTAAAGAAGACTATGACAGGGTTATAAAGTACCTGGAGAAGTTCAAGAAGGTGAACAACGGTGTTTAAACCAGCTTTGAAAACATCCACCGAGAAGCTCAGTGGTAAGTATTACTACGCAACCTTCAAGCTTCTTGAACCCCTACCGAGAAAACCTCAGCCTTTCCAATTTGTGAACATATGGATCCCTGGTGTGGACGAAGTACCCATGTCGATCTCGCAGTTCAACGAGGATGACAACGCTCTCTCAATACTCTTCAAGGTCGTTGGTGAAGGCACAAGGAGTATAAGGGATCTGCAGGGATTCTTCGGAGTAAAGGGTCCCCTGGGGAGAGGTCTAGAATGCGATCTCACGGGAGAAGTCCTCTTCGTAGCAGGTGGTTCTGGAATAGCACCTTTACCGTTCTTCAGCAAGGTCGCTTCTTCTAGAGGAGTTCAAGTCGATGTTTTATGGGGTGTTAGATCCTTTGATGACCTCTTCGAGCTGAGTACCATAGCTAAAATCAACGGAGATGTATACATAGCAACCGAGGATTGCACAGTAGGGTACTGTGGTAAGGTTTCACAAGTACTTCCCAGGTTACTCGATAAGAAGAAGTACGATGCTGTAATAGCTGTTGGACCTACTCAGATGCTGAGAGAGATCTGCTTACTCAGGAGTAACAGAGTCGATGTCTGGGTTTCCCTTGAAGCCATGGTTAAATGCGGTTATGGAGCTTGTGGAAGCTGTACTCTCAAGCCGACGAGTAAACTACTCTGCACAGATGGACCATTATTCAGGTGCGATGATGTGTATGAACACCTCAGGCAAGCTTAAAATTAAGGTCGTAGGGATAGACCTAGAGCATCCCGTGATGAACGCTAGTGGTATACTGGGCTCAGAGCTGGAGCACGTTGAAATACTTGCATCAGCAGGCTTCTCAGCTATAGTAACCAAGACATTTACTCTGAAGCCAAGCACAGGTTACCCCATGCCCATTATGGTTGAACTCGAGAACGGTGGATTCCTGAACGCTGTTGGACTTGCAAACCCGGGCATAGACAGTGTTGACCTAGTTGTCGAGAAAGCCCATAGGCTGGGAAAACCCGTTGTTGTAAGCATTGGTGCTAAGTCGGAAGAAGAGTTCGCGGAGCTTGCGATCAAAGCTGAGAACGCTGGTGCTGATGCTATTGAGCTGAATCTCAGTTGCCCTCACGTGAGAGGTCATGGACTAGAGATCGGGAGCAACCCCGGGCTCGTCTATAGAGTGGTTAAGGAAGTTTCATCCACCACTAGAGTACCTATTCTGGCAAAACTAGGGCTTTGCGATAAAGTCGTAGAATCAGCCGGTAAAGCTCTTGAAGCCGGAGCTCGTGGATTAACACTCATAAACACCATTAGAGCAATAGCCATAGATATATACTCCTTCAAGCCTGTACTCTCGAACAAGTACGGAGGACTCTCTGGTCCACCGATAAAGCCAATTGCTGTAAGAGTAGTGTACGATGTCTACAGAGAGTATCAAGCCGAGATCATTGGTTGTGGAGGCATCACCAACTGGAAGGATGCAGCTGAGTTCATAGTTGCTGGTGCTAAAGCCGTTCAAATCGGAAGCGCTTTTCTAAGAAACAGGAACATCGTCCGGGAGGTCCTGCAAGGCTTAGAAGAGTGGCTTAAAGCAGTAGGCTATTCGAGAATCGAAGACCTCGTAGGAGCAGCACAAAAAGCATGAACACGAACATGGATACTTAAGCGTAAACCCCCGAGGAAGAACAGTACGAACTGCGTACATGCAATGAGTTTATTAGTAGTTAAAAACATTGAATAAAATGAAAAAGAGTGCTATGCTTGAGGTGTTTTTCTCAGTAGTTTCCAGACGACTACCACAGCAACTGCTATGACAAGTACTACGATTAACGCGTAGAACAACCATCCAATCCCAGTATCTTTTGCTTCTTTACTTTCTATACCATCGATCTCCTCTTTGAAGATTATTTCAACAGTTCTCTCGCTGAAAATCACCGGTATCCTGATCACAACTACACCATCACTTGTGTCAATATAGTACGCCACAGGAGTAGAGTCAACCAGAACTTTCTCTATTTCAATATACCTGCTCGAGTGCAGGACTACGGATCCTAAACCCTCTCCAGTCAATCTAAGCACTAGTCTGTTGCCCTGAGCACTAATATCTAGAACACTGAGGTTTCTACCCGAGAGGTGAATATCCACACCGCCTTTTTCGAGTTTCACAACATAGCTTCTAACGATCAAGCCTTTGATTACATCTATGTCCTTTAACCTTGAAGTATACTCTGTTAAAACTCTCACGTACTGCGTTGGATCACTTTTATTCATCAAACGATATTCGGTAATACCCATCGAGCCCAATGGAAACACGCCAGTCATATCATAGCAGGTTCTAGTTTCCACCCTCTCAGTAACGTTAAATTCGTAAATCTCCATGGACTGAAATGCACTTGAGCTAATGCAAATACACGGTATATTCTCCCAGGTAGTCACTTCTATCATTATACGTGGTTGTAAACCGTAAAGCCCATACATTTGAAGAAGGTATTGAAGATTCTGCTGTAAGTCGATCCCCAGAATTCCCGAAAAGTTAAAAGCGTCAAACCCCTTACCTGAGTATGGAATCGTGAATGTAAACGATGTTCTTTGCCCGATCAAGCCGGATAAGTTAATTAATTGCTCAATGAAAGCTTTAAATTCTTGTGGTTTAGCGTCGAATCTTACGTCCTTAACAACTATTTCAATGTGAACTGTGACGCCATCACGCTCTAGCGAAACAACACCATAGTTGATTTCGCCTTGAAGTAGCATCTTGGATGTTAAATTGGGGAAAGGTTAAAGTGGATCGAGTTGAACTGTACTCTCGTAATCCACCTTAGCTGTAACCTCATAGCTAAACGTTGTTCCTGGAGTATGGGCTACGATGAATGGAACATCGAGTAACGATGTCACTAGTATAATTATTGATATTAGTGGGATAGTGCTATCCGTTTTCATGGACCCCCTTTTTTCTATCAGATCAGAGCAAGGCGTATAAATGCCTCCAAAACATTCACTTCTATCCATTTAACGCTAATCAATAGACCACTAGGAAGAGCTCGTTTGAGAAGAAAGTTGCGATGTCTAGCTCGGATCTATCATTGGTACTTTACTATGTATCTCTTTTGTATTTCAGTTTAGGTGAAAACAATGCGGATCCTACTTTAGGAACATTTGCTCGTACTGCTTTAAGTATTCAACGCTGGTTGATACATCTATGAATAGCTTTGATGCTCTCTCAACATCTTCAACGTCAACGGTGCTTGAACCTCTCTCCTCAGCTATTATTCTTGCGGGTTCAAGCAGTGATACAGCGTACCTTAGGCTCTTTTTGACTCCAAGCTCAACTAGCTTCTCGAGAGCTTTACCGCTGAGTTCTACTTCCATTTCCTCAGCTCTGATCTTGAGTATTTCTCTAATCTCCTCAGCTGTGTACGGTCTTGTTGGTATTATGAGAAGCCTATCCAGCAGGTCTAACGGCATACCGTGAGGAGACTCGTGGTCTGTTCCCCTTATTCGAGCAAAGCCTCTGTTGGTTGCAAGAATTACTATTGGTGCAAACTCCATCTCCATGGCTCTGGTGAGAAAGCTGAATGATTCGATGTCAAGCATGTGTGCATCATCAATGAAGAGTACACCGGGAACAAGCTCTGCTTTCTTATGGTCAATCCACTTCTTAACAAGCTCATCTACGCTTCTTCTAACCTCACTGGGTATTTCACGCTCGAAGGTTAAACCAAAGAAGCTTATTATGCTTCTCTGCACAGCGTAGTGTAGATCCAGGTCATGAAGTGTTACAACCGTTACTATTTCCTTCTCCTTCTTGACAGGTCCCTTTGGTATCTCAACAACCTTCTTGACCTCAATATCGTATGTTCGTGCACCCTCGATCTCCTTTGTTCTACCAACACGGTGAACTCTGCCTGTTTCAGCATCAATCCATATAACATCGCCTTTTCTAATACCCATTTCAACGATCTGCTGTGTAACCTCTTCTGGTACAGTTAGTGTTAGCTCCTCGTCCTTGGTACCCAGAGTTATCTTAGCCTCTACGGGTAGAGCGTAGTAAGGCATCAACGGGTGCCTAGCTCTCCTGATCTTAACCTCCTTAACAACGCCCTCATAGACTTTTCTAACTTCTCTTATTCTAACTCCAAGGGATTTTCTGATAGCCTCCATTAGTATCTCTGTTTTCTTCCTCTCAGTGCTGTAAACTTCGCTACCACTCATCATTACAAAGGGTGTATCCTCACCGAGCTCCCTGGCGATAGCCACAGCTAAAGCTGTTTTACCAGTACCCGGTGGACCAACCAAGAGAATGCCTCTGCCAGCCATTTTACCCTCCTTGATCATTCTTACAACGATACCAGCGGCTTCACGAGCTTCTACTTGTCCAACTAATCCATCAGCCTTGAATATAGCTTTACCACGCTCATCTAAGCCTAGTCCACGTATATGGCTGTGAACACCGATTCTCCTCCTGGCAATCGGTTCAACTCTTATGGGAACACCGCTCATGGTACACCACCAGAAAACGTTGAGATGTTACTGTCTACTGAGATTATATTATAGGAGTAAGTGGGTCTTTTAATATACGAGCCGGTGGAACCAGGTTCTAACGGTGCACTGCGTTGGTTTCACTCATAGTGCTTGCCAGGAGATTTCTTGGTAGAAGGGGAACGTTTCTTCTTAGAACGGTTCTTTCGGAATTAACCTACCGAATGGGGTTTTTCTACGAGTACGCCGACTCTGTGGGTAGGAAAAACGGTATTTCAGCAGTAATGTGCCTTTACAACGAAGAAGACTGGGTTAAACCTGCTATGCTGTCGTTGAAAGAGCTAGTCGACGAGTACGTTGTCGTCGACTCTTCCAGCGATAGAACACCGCTTATAGTAAGAGAGGTTGCAGAGGAGCACGGGTTAAACCTGAAGTTGATAAGAATACCATCCGGTAGTATAGCCGAAGCCAGGCTCACCGGTTTAAAGAACTCATCCTACAAGTGGATACTTATTCACGATGGAGACATGGTTCTCTACGAATGGGCTCCGAAGATAATCCACGAGGTTGTTGAGAGCCTGAACCCCAGGAGGCACTACCTTGTCTACTGGAAGTACCTACTGATGTGTGGTGATGTACACCACGTATGCGGGGATGAACCGTACCACATCGAGCACTGGCTTGTAACCTACTCACAGAAGCTGAAGTACAAGTACCTAGACTACGGTGGAGGTGTTTACATGGAAACTCTAATAGCACCACTAAGACTCTACAAATCCATCCTCGTAGACCGAGTCCTCGGTGTTCACCTAGCGTACGTTAGAAGCCCCGAGAAAATAGCATTAAAGCACATTAGGCTTCAGCATAGGAAGAGGCTACTAGAGTACACTAGTAGCGGAGTTTCCGCTAAAGAAGCTGTAGTAAGGATAGCTCGAGAGGTCTACAATGCACAATCACTCAAAGAGCTCGGGGAAAGGCTGATCAAAGATATGGTAAGCAAGTTACCCAGGTACGATGAAGCTAAGCATGGACCACTACCACGAGTTCTCCTTGATCACCTGAGAAGAGAGATCACCTAGGTGAATCACACTTGAAATCTGTTTTCTTCAACGAGGATTTCGCTGAGAAGTTCTACGTCTTCAGGAACCGTGAAGATGCTGGTTCTAAGCTGGGTTACTGGCTTAGAGATCTAGGCGTAGACGCGGATGTAGTTTATGGTGTTCCCGCTGGAGGTGTACCGGTTGCATTGAGAGTTGCAGAGGTCCTCAGGTGCAAGCTTGATGTATTAATCTGCAGAAAGCTACTTATACCGTGGAATAGAGAGGCTGGCTTCGGAGCAGTAGCACCAGATGGCGCGTTCTTCTTCGATGTAGCTTACGCTGTAAGCCTAGGGCTTTCCTACGAGGACATCGTAAACGCTATTAGAGAGCAACGCGAGGAAATTGCAAGAAGACTTACCAGGTACAGGTGCAACGAGAACTACGTTAAATACGGAGACAGAGCGGTTGTAGTTGATGATGGTATTGCAGCTGGTTTCACAATGAGAGCTGCTGTTGAGTTCCTGAGGAAGCTGGGTGTGAGCAAAGTGCTTGTAGCTGTACCAACATGTCACACAGTGTCCGCAGTCAGGATCGCGAAGTTAGCTGATGCTGTTTACTGCTTAAACCCGAGATCTACACCATTGTACGCAGTTGCAGACGCGTATCAGGAGTGGAGAGATCTGGATGATCAGGACGTACTTGAGTACCTGAGGATCGCCAAGGTTAAAGGTATTCTCGCTTATAAGGGTGATTGCATCTAGAAGCCGTGTCACGTGTGCAGGCTTTCATGCTTTTCGAGGAGAACTACTGATTCTCTCACCTTTGATCTCACTTCGCTTCCAAGGGGTTTACCGTGAACACGCGTTGTTAGTTTACACAGAGCACATGTTCCAGTGGAGGTTGGCATACCACAGTACTTGCACTGCATTACCTTGTTCAGTTCTTCCTCGGACTTTAGCAACCTTGAGAGTCTCCTGATCAGCGATACCTTGAAGCCTGGGCTACTGCTCTCGAGCTTTTCCAGTAGTTCTCTCACGGCCTCCTGAACCGTGTCTACGTACTTGAACGGACACGGAATTCTCACGTACTCTATGCCGCTCAAGTCGGCGTAGAGCTTTAAGTCACTCTCGTAAATCTCGTAGAGAACCTTGAGTTTTGTTGCTAAAAGCCCTGGACTCCCTCTGGCAATTGGTGACAACTTTAGCTGGTTTAAGTCCTGCTGTGTGAGAATGTTCTTAAGAGCGAAAACGAGGAGATCATCGAGGTGATGACCAAGAGCTACTGCGTCTACGTTCAGTTCAACGGCAGCAGCGTTCACTATGTACCTTTTAAGCATACCGCAGAGGCTACAGGCTGGTCTCTTTGTTAACGACACTAGCTCGGGTAAACTGTATCCTACGAGATCCCTTAGGTCCAGGAAAATGCACATTAGGTTCAGCTCCTTGCAGAGCTTTTCAACAGCTGTTCTCGAAGCTCTAGAGTAGTCTCCAAGCCCAAGGTCCAGGTGTAAGCCGTATACTTTCTCGATCCCAAGCTCGCCTCTTCTTCTGCTAAGTATTCTAGCTAAAGATAAGCTGTCCTTTCCACCGGAGAGAGCTACTAGTATTCTTCTCGCACCATTGAACAAGCCGTAGTACTGTGATGTTTTAACAACCCTGTTCTCAACGTACTCAAGGAAGTGTTCTCTGCAGAGGTTTAACCTAGCGTAGTGCACTCTTACAGCTGCGTCTAGATCGCACTTTGCACACTTAACACGCTTTGCGGTGATCAAGGTACTCAAGTGCACTCACCATGTGCTCAACAAATCTTTCATTCTACAGGTAGCTATTATCTGAGGGAGGAAGTGTATAGCTATAATACGACTTAGCTCTGTTAAGTAAAACCTTGAAGTAGAACCACGGTGGTACAAAGTCTTGGTTAAAATAGCATTAATATACAAGAGCTTACTACGTGACGACTTCAGAGTGCTGTCTGCGATTGAAAGAGCTCACGCTAGAAGGGAGTATGTTACACTTCAAATCCTGGAAAAGCTTTCTGGTTTCCATGAGGAAAAGCTTCTCCTGGTATTATCCAAGCTTCACGAGCTGGGGTTGATCAAGGGTGAAACTATCTCTGGTGAGAAGGCTTACAGGTTGACCTACTTGGGATACGACATGCTCGCGATCAGAGCACTCGTGAACCGAAACGTGATCGAGGCTATGGGTGACAAAGTTGGTGAAGGAAAGGAGAGCGAGATATACCTTGCCCTAGCACCAGGCAATGTTCAAGTTGCTGTTAAGTTCCTAAGGATAGGAAGAACGAGCTTTAGACAAACGGTTCGCCGTAGAACATGGACAAGTGGACTAAGCTTACCCTGGTATAAGCAGTCTAGGATAGCCGCTGAAAGAGAATTCAAAGCCCTCAAGGAGCTATCAACGTATAAAGCATACGTTCCTACACCCCTGGGTTACAACAGGCACGTTGTCGTAATAGAGTACATAGACGGATTAGAGCTGTACAGAAAACCTCCCCTAAAGGACCCAGAGGCTGTTCTACTCATGGTTCTAGACACCATAGCCACAGCGTACCACAAAGCTTCCATAGTTCACGGTGATCTGAGCGAGTACAACATTCTGGTTAGAAAGCAGGATGAAGTACCATTCATAATAGACTGGCCTCAGTACGTTTACAGAGATGATCCACAGGCAGTGGACCTGCTGAAAAGGGATGTAAGTTACGTGGTTAAGTTTTTCTCTAAAACCTACGGAGTTGAGCTGAAGATCAACGAAGCGCTCGATTACGTGGTTAAATGGAGCAAGCTGAATACGTAGAGATGAAATCGCGTTCACGGGATCTGCGCTTATAATCCACGTATTCTATCATACCAAGGTGTAACAGTTTGTTCTAACCTTGGTGAATTATCCATCGTTACAGTAATGGGTGTAGATATAAAACCAGGGTACTCGCCCAGGAGTTCGAGAGAGCCTAGGTACGCTGTTGTTATTCTTAGAGATGATGAAGTTATCCGAGCACTTGATGATGTTCCTCTGCACATCATCGTGAGGTTTATACTTGAATACCACGTGGACATACTCGCCGTAGACAGTGTTCAGGAGATAGCTAGAAGTCGAAGGGATATCATAAAGCTTTCAAAAGTAATACCCTCATGGTGTAAGCTAGTTGAAGTTACCAGAACTGATGAGGGTTTCATTAGCGTACAGGAGCTGGCAAAAAGCCTTAACCTAGGATTCGACGTCACAGACCCCGTTAAGACAGCGCTAGTAAACGCTTATGCTGCTTCAAAAGGGTTTGGAAAAGAGGTTCCGCTTCACTCGGAGTACACCTACGTGGTTGTAACCAAGGGTCGAACACCGGTTCAGGGTGGAGCTAGTGCAAGTAGGTTTAGGAGAAGTATTAGAGCTTCCATACTGCAGCTAGTCAAAGAAGTGAAAAGCAAGCTTGACGAGGCAAAGCTGGAGTACGACCTGGTGGTTAAGAAGAGCGAGGGTGGACTGGAGAGAGGTGTATTCATCGTGTACGCACCGCCAGAGGTAGTTAAGAATGTTGTTTCACCGGTGAAATCAAGAAACATTAGAGTAGTAGTTAAGCCTGCACCATTGAGAAAACCCGCCACCGGATCCAGCAAAAGACCCCTTATTGTTGGCATAGACCCTGGTACTACAATTGGAGTAGCTGCATTAGACCTCGATGGAAGACCCGTGCTTATTACAAGCTTGAGAAGCCCTGACCGTGAGAAGCTGATTGAGCTCTTAATGTCTAAGGGTAAACCAGTGCTATTCGCTGTTGACACAGCTAAACCGCCCGAGTACGTAAAGAAGATCTCAGCGATGACGAACACCCAGATCTACGCACCGGACAGGGATCTTTCAACCGAGGAAAAGCAGAGAATGATCTCCGAGTACATCTCGGTTTTCAACATCGTATTACCGGACGTGCACGCAGGGGATGCTTTAGCTGCTGCTCTCAAAGCGTACAAGCTCATAAGACCGCTTATAGAGGAGGTTGAATCGAAGATCAGAGACATAGCTGGAGTTGAACGAGATGTTGTCGTCGTTGAAGTACTCAAGGGTAAACCTTTAACGCACGTTCTCGAAGAGATCTTCGCTAGGATACTGGCTAGTAAGAGGACTAGAGAGGCGGTCTACGAGGAGATAAGAGAGAAGCCTTGTCCTGACGTTGAAAAACTACAAGCTAAACAGCGAGAGCTTGAAGCCCTGATCAGAAGACTAGAGGAGGAGATCAAGTCGAAAGACGAGGTCATCAGGAGTCTTGAGCTGGAGTTAAAGATGGCATCAAAGAAAGCTCTCAGCGAGGAATGCGAGAGAAGAGTAAACCAACTGAGATCTATGGTAGATCACCTCAGAAAGGTTCTCGAAGAGAAGCTGAAAGCTATGGAGGTCCTTAGCGAGAGGAACAGAAAACTAGAGGAACTAATCCTCGAGTTAGCATCTGGTAAACTCATTGTTGCTATCAAGAATCCCCGCAACACCTGCCCCGAGTATCCAGTATACGTAGATGACCCCAGGAACATCTCTCTCTACGTGGAGTGTGCTAAGAGCAGAAAAACAGCCATACTAGTACCGATGGGGTCGAAGATAGACTGGATTAACCTTAGAGTACCCGTAGTAGAGGTCTCCGTTGTTTACGATTCAGGTAGCTACGTTATCGTTGAATCGAAAGTCCTAAGAGAAGCACGCGATATGTGGAGGGTTATCGAAGAGGTTGAAGCACGTGAAAGACGTGAAAGGATTTTAAAAATGATCAAGGAGTACCAGGAGTCTCGTCGTCTCGGAGCTCAGTAGAGAGATACCTGCTCGTTTATTACAAGTTCCGTTGTTTTCCTAATATTCGCTAGCAACTCGTCGACAACACCTGTAATATCGCTCTTCACGTGACCTGGTATTTCGAGTATGCTCATGTCTCTGGGAACAAGCTTTACGCTTGCTATCAGTGGCTTATCTATGGGTTTACCTATTTGACTCAAAAGCTCAACGTAGACGTCCTCGAAGAGATCGCTGTGCTCAGCGTACACCTTCTCGGCAATGAGCTTTGCGAGGACGTTGTATATCTTCCCCACGTGGTTCACCGGGTTTTTGCCTGCTGTTGCCTCGATGCTTACAGGTCTCATAGGTGTTATTAAACCGTTTGCTCTATTGCCTCTACCAGTTGCACCATCGTCTCCGTGCTCAGCCGATGTCCCTGTAACGGTCAAGTAGAAGCTGTCTCTCTCCGGTATATCTGCAGTGTTTACGTATATCTTGACATCGTACTCTGGTGCTATGCTGTGAGCAAGGGCTTCAACTTCTTCAACGATATCCTCCTTTACCTTCATGTACTCGTACTTGTCTCTAACCTCTCTGTCTATGATCGCTGCTGCAACCGTTAGTACTACTTGCTTGTCTCTTCTCAACCCCATAACTTTCACGTCTTCTCCTACAGCTGCATGCTTCTTCTTGAACTCCTTGCTGTTGAGCAACCTCTCAGTTTCGTAAACGAGCTTCTCGAGAACAGTTAGTGGAGCGTAACCAACACCCATACTGGTGTCGTTCGCCAATGGTACAGCTTCTTTACCAGCTTCGAACACCGCGACGAGATCAGCACTACCTTTTCTAACCTTGTAGTCAACAATTACGTGGGTATCCGGATCCAGGTACCTGAAGTTCTTTCTAATCCAGTCCTTAACCGCTTCAACGATCAGCTTACCGTAGGGTACACTGTACATTGCTCCCCCTAATCTCACCTCTGTTGCAGCTCTACCAGCTACTACTATGTATATGGGTTCAAGCACTTCACCGCCACCAAACCGAGGACTAGCTTGTCCACCCACGAGAAGCGTTTTATCAAGGTTATGATGCAGTATTGTACCGAACTCCTTGAGGTAATACTTGCAGAGCGCTCTAGAAGCAGCTTCGCTAGCAGAGTCCGCTATGTAGTCCGGGTGCCCTAGACCCTTTCTCTCAACAAGTTCAACTCGCATATGCCTAACGCTCTGCATTCTCAAAAGCTCAACTTCTATGTTTCTCGAAACCCCCACCGCTAAAACACCACAACTGTACGAGTTCTCTCTTATTGGGGATTTTTATTTAAAGTTTTTAAACTTAAATCAGGGGCCTCTACGCATCCTTCAGCCATTATTTTAACGATGTAATCAAAGTAATCAAAGAGGTTAACGTTGCAAATGTTCCCCTGTATGTTAATCCTACGCAAACTCGTCTAGGCGAGAGGAATCGTGCAGATACCCTGGTAAACGCTTCAATCTCTACGAAGCGCCATGTTACTCTAGGGCTTCCTCCCGGTTATCGGTTTCCTCGCAGAATGCTTCTCCAAGCCCTTCTCCATACTCTGCGATCCGAGAGGGGCCTGGTAAAACTTCGAGTACATGCTCTGCCTTGATGTTGAACCTTACTTTGGACTTCCTGGATGCGAGCTCTGAGAGAAGTCTTGCAACCTCCTCGGCGACTCTGCTAGACTCCTCATCGCCGGGTACAAGAACCACGTAAGATAGTGATGTTTCTTTTACAACGCTCGGATTTCCCGCGAAAACCTTTACGTAATCTCCGTAAGTAGGGTCACAGAAAACCCTAAGACCTACACCTAGCCTCAGTGGGACTGTGATGTAGTGTCTCTCACCGTACACCATAAAAGCTCCTTTACCAAGGTATTCGCCTGCAGGTGGCGTTTTGGAAACCTGTTTCCCGTGAACCCAGTAGACTTCTACGTAGCTGAACCCGGCTTTCCATGCTCTAGAGTAGCATGCAGCTATTACAGCTGCGTCCTCCAGGTCTTCACGCGATGGTTCACCAGAGTGCTTGATAACCACTGTTGCAGGAGCACCATGTATATCTGCGTGAAGAAAGTAGTAGTCATCTCTGAGGTACTTCCTCACGAGAGACTCGTTCTGTGAAGCATCTCTACCGGCTACCACGAGGAACCCGTTTCTTGTAATGCTCCACCTGTACTTCTCGTACCAGTACCTTGGTGAGGGCTTAGTGTAGACTTTTATGGAAAGCTCCTTCTCCAGCTCCAGGCTCTTCTTCTTCAGCTCCTCCAGAGCGATTCGTGCTCTCTCGAGCTTCTTCTCGAGTTCACCACGCTTTCTCTCGAGCTCTACCACCTGCTCAGCGAACCCCGCTCTCACGCTGAACTTCAGCTCAACACCAGAGACTCTCACTACGATTAAACCAGTTTTTTCATCGTAGCTTTCAACGCCGCATTCTCTCACAGCACTCCATCCCCTTTCAGCTCTAGCTTTACGAGCACACTCAACAGTGTTCTCCAAGGTCACGTAGTTCTCGTATATCAAGTTGAGAACTCTAACTACGTCTTCAAGATCCCTTCTGTACCCCTCCACAAGCTTCTCGTGTTCGATTAGACGCTTTCTCCAGGCTTCAAGCTCCTTCTCCAGCTGCTTAGCTCTATCGAGCGATTCCTGCTGTGCTTCGAGCTCTGAGAAGTATATGTCTAGTGCTTCGTCGAGTTTTGCTACTTCCTTAACCTCAAGTTCATGAACCTCCGTGAATAGTCTCGGCTTGTAGGGTGTGTAGGCTTCAATCCCCTGGGAACCGTACACAAGGTACCCTTTACCCTCTGCAGACTCCTTCAGCAGAGCCTTGTACTCCTGAATAATCTTCTCGAGATCGCTTCTACTTACACTTGCTGGTCTCTTCGACTTATACTCGTAGAGTCCTGCTCTCAGGAGTAGTTCCTCCGCTACGTAGCCGGGTAATCCCCAGTTGTACACTATGTTCCTGACCATCTCTCTGTCCTCCAGCAGAGACTCGAGAAGCTTTGCTTCATCCCACGGAGGTATTCCACGTGGAGGTGGTGGTTTGTAGTGCAAACCGGGTTTAACAGCTCTGTCCCTGAACATCTCGAACCTCGAAGCGTAGAGTACCTTGTCATCAGTACTTGTTACAACCCAGAGCCCCCTTGGTACAAGCTCAACGTAGTTTCTGAGCCTGGTTTTGCCACGCAGAACGTTGATAACTAGTATTCTCTCCCACCACGGCATGCTGAGCTCTACTACTTTACCATCACGTAAATGCGCTCTGATGAACTGAGCAAACCTGTCCACTCCTTTCTCACCTGGCTCTGTGCTGGAGAAGTGCACGCGTTGACCGGGTTCGATCTTGAGGAGCCTGATTGTGCCAGCGCACCTTAGCTTAAGCATCCACGCGTACTTGTACCTGTAGGCGTTGTCCACAAAGCACTCTCTGAGCGTATCAGCGTTTGAAACAAACCATGCATAAACGTCTACTATGTCCATGGACTTTTTGAGCATTGCATGCGCCCAGTATTTATTTCATATCCTGGCTTCTTAATACCAAGGGACCTGCACTTGATAAAATTATCATGGAGTAGTCTCAGTGTTGAAGACAAGATCGTATTGATAAGGTTCACCACGGGGCTGGTTTTCGGTTTATCCGTGTTTTTACTCTCGTTCTTCGTGAACCCGATTACCCTTTCCATCAACTCGTGGCTAGCATCAGTCCTGGTGTACTATTCGACAGTTATATACGTAGCCGTAAAGTACAGGCCTCTGAGCCGTTTCCAGTTGTACCTTAGAGGACTTGGAACATTCTACGCTACCTGGCTTTTAACGGCTATACTACTACACGAGGTGTTCACACACCTGGGTGTAAAGACTTGATCAGGGTTCTATCGATCGATCTCTGGGACACCATAGTACGCAGAGAACGTGGTCCCTTCGAGTCATACACACTCATGAAGCTTGAGGCTCTCCAGAGGGCTCTCGGTGGATCAGGAGAAGTTACATTCAGCGATATCCTAGAAGTCTACAAGAGAGTTTTAGAGTACAAGGGAGTTATTCCACCAAGGGTTTTCGCTAAGATGATCGCACTGCTGGTGGGCTACCGACCGGATGACCCGGTGGTGGAGAAAGCTGTTCAGGAGTATGAGGAAGCATCATACGTCTACACACCAGTTCTCGTCCCTGGTGCACGCGAACTACTGACGTTCGCGAGAAGAGCTGGTTTAAAGATCGTCGTTGTTACCAACACCTCCTTCTCCGCTAAAGCCGTTGAAAGAATCCTCTGCAATGCCGGTTTATGCAACATGTTTGACTACATTGCGTCTTCAGCTGACCTAGGCTTGATGAAGCCTAACCCCGCCATATTCCACGTAGCACTGAGAGCTGTTCAAGCAGAACCCTCGGAGGCTGTTCACATAGGTGATAGTTGCATTAGAGACGCACTAGGAGCTGTATTAGCCGGCATGAAGCCCATGCTCCTCGCACGAAGCAAAGGTTCATTGGAAGCCTGCAGAAACGTAGCCGGTTTAACGGTGGTAAAAGACATGTACGAAGCACTTGAACTACTCAAGAGAATGGTGGAGAGCGAGGGTAGGCCTAGCAGAGAGTAAAAAAGGCTGTGCTTACTAGGAAGAACCTATCTTTCTCAATACGTACCTCTCGTAAACCATGGTTACTCCACTGGCATCTATGTAGAACTCAACGGGAAGTTTGTACGTGACTCCGTGCACGTAGTAGAGAGCGTAGTTGTCCTCGATCCTCTCGGGGAATGCTGGAATCTGAGTTTTCCTGTAGGGATCTTCGATTAAGAGTGAACCACCTGTTGCCTTCACCCTGAGCTGAACAGAGTTCATGTAACCCGCGTATGCCCCCTCGATTCTTTCCAGAACCTTTTCAACCTTAACGAAGTTCAGCTTCTCATCGGGGTTGTAGCCGAGCTCAAGGGTTAAAGCGTACGCTCCGATCAGCGATAGTGGATAACCGCTGGAGTTCGATAGTACAGCGACAGCTACTCCTTCGCTGGGGAGGTAGCCCAGGTAGGCTGTGTAAACGTACACCGACCCGCTGTGACCAACGAGCTTTCTACCGTGGAAGTCGTCGTGAACTATGAGTCCGTAGCCGTAGTACCTGCTCGTGGGCGATTCGTATGGTAGCTTCACGTGCGGTTTCTCCATAAGCTCAACGCTCTCCCTGCCCACAATGCTTACTCCGCAGCGTGAACCCCTGTTGATCAAGGTATCAGTGAACTTCAGCAAATCAACAACGTTGCTGAATAGCCCTCCATCAGCACTAATACCGAAAACAGGCTCTGCTCTGACCAGCTTGTTGTCCTGAACTTTGTAGGGTGTTGCCTTGTCCGGGTCCTTTACATACTCTTCTCTCGTGAAGTAAGACTTGTCCATTCCGATCGGCTCAAGGATGTTCTTCTTCACGTAGTCCTCGTACTTTAAACCAGTAGCCTTTTCGATGATCTTCCCGAGAACCACGTAGCCCTCGTTCAGGTAGAACCATCGTTCACCAGGTTTGAAGGTTATCCACGACTCGTAGCTTCTCATGTAGACGAGAACGTCATCTGGATTCGATACGGGTAGCCATGGTCCACCAAGCTCGTAGTAGCTGTCAATTAAGGCTTCAGCGTAGCCTAACGCGGGTATACCGGACGTGTGCGTTAGTAGATGGTGTATTCTTACCTCATTAGTCTTAAAGATATCCACGTACTTGTTCACAGGGTCATCAACGCTGAGAAGTCCTCTCTCCTGCAACTGCATAATAGCTAGTGCTGTGAAAGCTTTGGTAACAGAGCCTATACCGTAGTTTGTTCTCGGAGTAGGAGGCAACGAGGATTCCACGTCTTTAAACCCAAAGCAACGCTGGTAAACAAGCTCTCCCCGCTTAGATAAAGCAATAACCAGGCTTGGCATTCTGTACTTGGAAAGCTTTTTGAGAATGAACTCTTCGAGTTTACCCACCTCACTAGAACTCATGTAACCCCTGTTTAAGATTTCGATTGCTGAAGAAAAATAGTTTACCGGATGGTTTACTCGTACATAACGGTGCAAGTGCGTGATTTCAATGAACAAAGCCCAGTTAACTGGTGAAGCTGACTTACCATGGAAGCCCATTTTAATCGTAGAGCACTGCGAACCCGAGATTACACCTTGGCTTATACTGGAGTACAGGCACGTCTCTTTGATCTACGGTAGAAGCTACGTCTGGTATACAAATGTCCCCTCAAGATACCACAGGTTGCTATCAAAGTATGGTCTTGTGAAATCCGAGAGTGTAATAGACCTTGTTAGAACTGGAGCCATAGATCCCAGCGTGGTAATTGTTCTGGACCCAAAGGCTTCGAGGTCGTTAACGTACGAGGATCTTGCTTCAGCAGGTTACGTCGTCGTTGGAGGTATTCTAGGTGACCATCCTCCACGAGGTAGAACCTGGGAGTACATAACGAGCAGGGTGCCAGCCTGCGTTAGATCGTTCAATATTGGTGATGGTCAGTACAGTATTGATGGTGCTGTCTTCTACGTGAACTACGTGCTGAAGCATAAGGGGACAGAAGGTTTCATCTACGTCGATGGTGTAACAGTGCAAGCAGAACACGGCGAGGTTTATTTACCCTTCAGATATCCCATCGTGAACGGAAAACCCCTACTAGCTGATGGACTCGAGTACTACTTGAAGTACAGGAGAATCAGGGATGACATATGGAGAGAGCTAACCGAGTAAGCTATGCGAGTTTTCTCGCAATCTTCTCGAACCTCAGCCTGAACAAAGCGTAGAGAGTGAAACCCCTCACGTAGACGTCAACGAACATGGCTAACCAGGGTCCAACAACCCCCAGAACCCTGGCTAGAACTACTGCTGGTACTACTCTGGCGAGGATCATTGATACCGTGTTAACAAGAAAGGGTAGTCTCGTTTCTCCTCCACCTCTAATAGCACCACTTGAAACCATGGCTAGTCCAAGTCCAAGCTCGCTTAACCCAGCGAGAAGGAGGTACGTTGATGCTAGTACTCTCACATCGTGATCCGGTGAAAACGGTGCTACCAGGTAGTAGCCGAGGGCAGCGATCATTAAACCGAGACCAGCCATAACAGTTGAACCTAGGTGTACGACCTTAAGCCCAATTCTCCTTGCCGCTTCAAGGTCTCCTCTGCCAACTCTTTGACCAACCAATGTTGATGCAGTCATCATGAAAGCAAAGCCAGGCATGTACACTACGCTCTCTATTCTTAAACCAATGTTGTGAGCAGCCATTGCCGCTTCTCCAAGCCTTGAGATTACTCCCGCGTATGCGT
Source organism: Desulfurococcaceae archaeon (assembly GCA_038816475.1). Taxonomy (GTDB): domain Archaea; phylum Thermoproteota; class Thermoprotei_A; order Sulfolobales; family Desulfurococcaceae; genus UBA285. The sequence goes on along the minus strand of JAWBAI010000005.1, from coordinate 28,592 downwards.
TGTTCCCGAATGCCATTACAGCTCTCTCGGCTAACACAGGTGCACCCAGAGAGAGAGCCTGCTTTACAGTACTCAGCTTAAGGCAGAACCTTGGTAGAAGATCGAGCTTTGAGAGGAGAAGCAGTTGAACAGGTATTGCAACCGTGCTCGCTACTACGGTTGCTAGAGCCGCACCCGCTGTTTCTAGTTTCGGGAAACCGTACAAACCGTAGATCAGAATTGGATCTAGCGCTATGTTCAGGAGTACACCAATTGCATGAGCTATCATGGAGTACTTCGTTCTCCCTGAAGCCACTATTACGGAGTCCAGCATCATTGCTACCGCAAGTACCGTGAAACCTAGGATTCTTACTCTAAGGTAGTCTACAGCGTACTTGAACATTAATCCGGATGCACCCGACTGAACGTAGACAAGTTCTTCAACAAACACGTAGAGAACAGCGGAGATGAGAGCTGAATACGCTACACCAACCAGTAGTATTGTTCCAGCTGTAGCTGAAGCCTCCAGACGCTTATCAGCACCCACGAGCTGAGCTGCAAGTATGCTTATTGGAGCTTGAAAAACAGCTATTAGAACTCCTATAAGCCATGTAAGGTAACCAGCCACTCCTACACCAGCTAAGGCTTCTCTACCAAGTCCACCTACGAAGTACGTGTCTGTTAGACTGTAGATGGATTCAATGAGTTGAACAACAACAAGTGGTAGTGAAACTTTCAGCGATTCTAGGATTTCGCTGTCAGCTCTCGACTTAAACCACGTGCTCATGGTAAATACCGTGGACGATAAATGCGTGTTCGCTCTCTACGCTTTCTTAAACCTCTCCTCTAAGTCCACTCTACCCCTCGGATGATAACCAAGTGACTCCCAGTAGCCGTCTCTGTACTTGCTCATCAGATGCAACTTGTAAACCCACTTTGCACTCTTCCAGCCATATAGCCTCGGTATTAGTAGCCTAGCTGGGTATCCGTGATGAATACTAAGAGGCTTCCTGTTCATCTCCAGCGCTATAAGTGCTTTCTCGTCGAATGCCTCCTCAATCGGCAAAACCGTTGTGTAGCCATCCAGAGATTCAACGTAAATCCACTTAGCTGACGGCTTAATCTTCGATGCTTCAAGTATCTTCTTCAGTTTTACACCCGTGAAAACAAGTCCTCTAACGCTCCATCCAGTTACACAGTGGAAATCCACGATGATCTCGTCTAAACCCATTTCATACAGGTCTAGAAGGCTTAACTTCAAAGGTTTATCAACTTCACCCTCAATTGACAACATCCACTTGGATACGTCAACCTGTGGAAGCCCAAAAATACTGTAGACTACGGGGTAATCCACGTAGACTTGACCAGGAGCAACCGTGATTTCCCGAGGTGGTCCACCGGCTTCAAGCTCTTTTTCAGCAGTGTACTGTTCAGGCTTAAACCCTAGTTCAACACCGACTCCGCTCGGAACCGTGAAGAGCAATCTTACCAGCGTTTTCCCATAGACTACAGCGCGAACACCAATGTATCTATCACCAGTTATGTTCACGTGGTACCTGTAGATCATGTGAGTTGATCCTATGGGTTCATTCGAATCAAATGTTACACTGGAGCTCTCTAGTCCCGTAAAGACTTTTCCCACAATTCCACGTACAGTGTAAGCCAGTGTATCAACATCCGCGACTTCCACGAGCTCTCCTGGAACGCAGTCAACAACACTAATAACACCTCTACGTTGAAGACCTTCGTTCCACGTAACGTAGCACTTCACGTCAAAACTCACCTGCAGTTCAACCAGCGTTGAGCAGTGCCGTTCGATGTGCAACAATACCTAACTACATCTTCAAACACTTTAAACACCACTACTCAAATAAAACCAACAAGTAGAGAATGCAGAGAGGGTTTAACACTATGCTTACAGAGGACCTACCAGAGTTTATTGTAATGCAGAAGATGAAGAAGTACATGAAGATGATTGCTCAACAGCAGAAGGAGGCAAAGAAAGAACCCGGTGAAGACCCCGAGAAGGTGGTCTTAAGCAAAGCCACCGATGAGAAAGCCGTAGAACTACTGGAGAAGCTCAAGAACATGTACCCGGATATCTATAGAGTCCTCATACCAGAGCTCTACAAGTTGCTGAACAGCGGGGTGATAAAGGAGATCGATGGCTTAACAGTATACACAATTATAAGGCGTCTCGGTCTAGACATCAAACCGGAACTCAGAATAAAGTTTGTAAAGCACGGGAAGGAAGTAGATTTCAAAGAATACGTAGAGGACTAATCGGCACGGTACCAGGGTATGAAAAAGTTCATTGAAAAATCCCGATGCAGGTGTTAAAAAACCGAACCAAACTTAATCGAACCTAACTATTAACCAAGATACCTGACCCCTGTATGAGTAAAAACAAATTGAAAATTGAAAAGGATTATCTGTATGCAGTTTCTAATCCTGGAACCCGTTGGAACTGCTATGATGTTCTACGGTCTGGTACTTTTCATGTTCGCTCGGCAACTATTTGGAAAAGCTGAAGCTAAGGCTGTTGGTTTTTTGGTTACTGCAGCAGGTTTCATAGGGTTGATTACAGGGTTGTTCGCGTACATAGGGCTTGGACTCGCTCTTCCTGAAGCTCTGGTAATAGTATTTGCTTTCACCTTCATCATGGCTGGTATATGGAGTATAAGAGGTTTAAGCCCTAAGACACTGGCATGCTTTCTCATGTACTTGGGAATAGCTGATGCTATGTATGCAATTTACTTCGTAATAGTAGGCCTGTTGATATTTTCAGCTTTCTGCTGGGCATATTTTATAGTGTACCTGCTATTCGTCCTCGCGTTACTAACAGGAAAGCCTACGTACGGTAAAGCAGCTAAGTACTGGTGCCTTGTCTGCTCCTTTTTAACTCTACTTATACCGGGACTCCTACTAGTCACTGGAGTAGTGTTCGGATAGCGGTTCGTAGAACCTCAACTCTACGTTTTAACCTCCTTTCCCAACTTCAATCAAGCTCATTTAGGCTAATGTTCGTGTGAGAGGACAATGAAAGGTCTAAAAAGTAGGAGAGGTTTAACTAGTCGTAGGCTTTACTCTCCGTTTCAGCCTTTTATGATGCTACGTGGGTAGCGTAGTACACAGCACTAAGCCACGCTATTGCCGTAGTTAAGCTGTTTGCTTCTAGTAGCTTATCTAGTATGAAGAGTTTCTGCTTACACGATAAGAGATCTTGTGAATGTATTAGCGGATATAGGTGACGATAAGAAGGTAAGGCTTTTCAAGAGCTCAATAAATTGGTAACCAGGGAGAAAAGCTCATATTGAGCAAATGCGAGAACACCATTTAACGTTTAAACCCATCTTAGGCAATGATCGTACGGTTAGCCTGGGTTTACCTCGTGGAGTTCACTCCTCTAGGTTGTCAACTTCGCTGACGATTCTTCTGTAGGTTTTGTCTTTTCTCTCAGCTACAAACTCTACTACTACGTGCTTGAACCTGGGTTCAACCTGCTTCACTTTCTCCTCAATGATGTTCGAGAGCTTCTCCAAGTCTTCTACATCCATTTCACGGTCTACCTCGACTTCCAGCACAAGCATGTACTCGTCCTCCGTGATCATTGATGCATTGAAAACGTTCACGTCTTTAACCTCGAGTAGCGAAAGCAGGGTTTGAAGTGTTCTTCTGAGCACTTCCTTAGGCGGAGACTTACCTACTAGTACGTGGAAGTACCTGTGCGAAATGGTAACAGCCGAGATGAGTATTACAGCTAGTATTAGGAAGCTACCAATGGTATCCACGAGTATACTGCCGGTGATCATCGCGAGTAATGCCACAAAGCTGCCCATGCTATCGCTTAGAGCATCTATTAAACCACTGGTGGATGCTGGATCGCTTGCACCAGTTCTCTTGGTTTTCAAGACAACGTACAAGCCGTACAGGTTTAAAGCAAAAGCAGCTGCAAATGCAAGAACAGCGTACGGCTTAGACTCTACTGAAACTTCTCCCTGTAGCAACGATATCATCTTGAACAATGAAACTACGAAAAGCAGAACTGACACCAGAATTATGAAGACCAAACCGAGAACGTACACAGCTCTTCTAGTTCCGTAGGGATACGCAATGGGGTTCTTAGGCTTGAAGTGTAGACCCGTGAGGAGAAGCCCTAATCCAACTGTATCGCCCGCGTCGTTCAGGAGATCGAGAAACACGCTAACAGCGCTTGTACCAGTTGCACTGAGAGTTTTGAGAACAACTGAGATCAGGTTTATTGAGAACAGTACTTTTATGGTTTTACTCAATTCTCACCATGACCCGTGAAAGTAGACTACGTTATTGTTGTTTAAACAAGGATTTTTAAACCTTATCATTCGAGGTCGCTTTCATCACGCATCAGTCGCGGGGCTCAACGCAAATCATCCGTATAATCCTTCTGGGATACTGGGACTTTATATGCATCTGCAAGGTCTGTGTGCAAGCTCGTGATTCTACTCCTCCTCGATTGCTGTTTCCTCGTGTGATCTTAATCCCCACAATGAGAACCTGTATGCTTCGAGTTGTTTAACCTCGGAGCCCATGTACTCAGCCGCTGTTACTACTCTAGCTCTACTCATTCTTCTAAGATACTCCAGGTACTTCTTGTATTTGATGTCTCTGAGAAGGTGATGGTCAACTACGACTACTGCTTTCTCATCCGCATTGCTAGTAGCTCTGAGCAGGTTCTCCATGACTACCTGTGGATCGGGGTTTTTCATGTGGTATGTTGCTGGTCCACTGACGATCAGCATGTTCCAGGGCTTTTTAACTACGAAGTCTAATGAGTCCTTGCATAGAAGTCCTTGAGCATCACTAGCGTAGACAATTCTGTAGTCGTCTTCCTCAATGGCTACACCTATGACCCAGCCAAGCTTCGAGTTGCATTCACCGTGTGGCAGTGGATTTGAGAACTCTAGTTTAACTCTACCAATGTATTCCAATAGTCCATCTGAGTAGATTATCCTGGAGGCTTTTGCTTCAACACCCATTTTTCTGTAGAGAACATAAGCTCTGATTCTCTGACTCGGGTTTATAGAGCTGTATGGGTTTTTAGCGTAGATTACTTTACCGCTGTAGTATTCTTCTTCTCCACGCCTGTAGAGGTAGTGATCTCTGTGATAGTGGGTTATAACGAGAGCGTGTGACTCGGGGATCAGCCTGTATATCTCGTTCAGCTTCTCCTCCAGTGCTTTGAGTTCTACATCGTGTGGTGGTAAACCGTACCTGCGTGGACCGAGGGCTGCACCAGGGTCTATGAATATTGTTGCTTCGCTTGTCTCCACGAATGTAGCCATGCTTCTAACTCCCATGCTGTCGAAGGCTACAAGCTTTATCTTCAAACCGTTTAACCCCTCCTGTACGTTTATCAGCATGCTCAAGTATTAACACTGGGTAGGAGGATTCAGCATTGAAAAGCGAAATACTGGTTGAACCAGAGCTAGAGGACGTACTGCAGTTCATCAGAAGAGCTCTACTTGAAAAATCCACAGTGGTGATCATTGGTGAGTGTAGTGTTGACTATGAGGGCAGAGGCTCTTCGAGACTCGAACGCGGCGAGAGGATTGTAGTGATAAAGCAGGATGGTGCTATGCTTGTGCATAGACCAACAGGCTATTCACCGGTTAACTGGCAACCATCAACCTCGGTTATCGAAGTCACCTACAAGCCCGAGGTGGGTCTTCTACTGCATGGTGTTCGCGATTCGCCTCGAGAGTACTTAACGATCACATTCAGCAAGGTGTACTATGCAATAGCGAGAAAACTCGTGGACAAAGCTGAGTTCGTTATGTACGTAGACGAGAATGTTATGAGGAATACGATTGCTGAAAACCCCTGGATCATCGAGGAAGGTTTAGAAGTACTTGAAGTTGAGAAACCAGTTGGAGACGGCTACGTAGACATATACGCCATGGACAAGCACAAGAGGCGGGTGCTAATAGAGCTTAAACGTGTAACGGCCACACGCGAAGCCGTACTACAACTCTACAAGTACGTAGAAGCTTACCGCCGAGAACACGGTGTAACTCCCAGAGGTATACTCGTAGCACCATCCTTTTCACCAACAGCACTAGAAACGCTCCATAGGCTCGGACTAGAGTACAGGTACGTTGATCTAAGGAAAATCTGGGAGCTGGTTAAGAAGAAGCAGGTAAAAAGAGCAAAACCCCTCGACGAGTTCCTTAGAAAGCAGGGGTAACCTTGATACGCCTCGTTAAGCCTAGTGTGTACGACGAGCTGTACAAGGATGAGCAGTTCGAGAAGTACAACTGCCTCGTTCAGCTTGTAGGCGAACCACGTGGAGACTTGCTGGATGCTGGTTGCGGTACAGCACTACTATACGAGTACTTTAAAATCAAGAACTACAGAGTCAAGAGGTACATATGCCTGGACCCCGATGAAGAGATTCTCATCGAAGCTCAAAAAAAGCTAGTAAAAGAACCAAGAGCTCTGATCATCCTCGGGTACGCCGAGAAGTTACCACTGAGAAGCGGTGTTTTCGATTATGCACTCTCGATTTCAACATGGGGCGCTATAGAAGAGAAAGGAAAAGCTCTTCACGAACTCAAGCGCGTGATCAACGAGAAAGGAGTTGCTGTAATCACAGGGCATCCCAGAACATACAAGGTTCTCCCAAGCGATCTCGACCAGGAATACTCTTTTAAGCTAAACTGCGTAGATGATTTCTACATTTACAAACCCCAAGTTAAACCTGTGGACGCTCGTAACTCGTTAAGCTAGAGAGAAAGAGTGATCACAGCGACTAGTCAACGTACCACCTAAATACGGCATTTCCACCTGATGGTACATCTCCTTTGGTTCCGAGCCAGCATGAAGAATTAACTTGTTTATGTAAGCATTAACACCTGCGGGGTTTAACGAAGTCTTACAAGGTTAACAACGTTTAGCATCGGTAAGGTTCGAAAATCAGTAGTCCTAGAAACCGCGTCTACAGCCATGTTCTCTCATACGTAGGACAAGCGCTCATGCGTTGAACAAGCTAGCATGGTCTTTACACACATAGGTGAATTCAGGATTAGGGTCATCAGCCCCCTAACCCTCTTCACGAGCTCTGCTTAGGATGCTTTCATCACATGTTTCTGGAATGCGTATGGTTGCTAAAATAGATGAGTATGAATGGGTGAGCGTGCTGTAGCCTCTCTGCGCGTCACAAAGAATACGGTTTATAGGCTACGTATCCCTGTGCTTTCTCATCGTAGCGTAGTACCCTGAAACCAGCTTTCTCTAGTCTTTCCTTTATGCCTTTTAGTATGCTTGGAGCACCGTGTCTTCGGGGTTCACCAGTGTAGTGGAAGAGGAGACCGTTAGGCTTCAAAACCCTGAACAGTTCCATGTAGAAATCAGTACTGTAGAGTTCACCTGTTGTTCTCGTGAACCTAGGGGGATCGTGTATTATTCTGTGAAAGTAGCTGGATGGCAGGTAGTGTACCAGCTTTGTTACATCACCTAGATGAACTCTTATCGAGAATTCCGCTAGCAACCTACTCCAGGGGTTTCTCTCAGCTATCCAAATAACGTTCTCGTCGATCTCGAACGTGTAAACCTCATTTGAACCTCTGAGAACAGATGCTATTGCGGTGTAACCAAGACCCATGCATGTATCAAGCACCCTGCAGCCACGCTTGATTCTCGCAGCTTTAACCTTGAGTAGGGTATCAGTCCACGGATCTACGTTGGTTATCCTGTGCATGTGTATTCCACTGATTTCGAGTGTAGGTGCTTTATCCACAGCTACTGCTTTAAGCTTGTAGAAACCCATAATGGTGTGCTTAACAACCTCGTAGATTGCTCCACTCTCCTCAAGTAGCACTACTCTATCGTCCTCGCTGGGCTTAACGGACTCTATGTTTACTCTTAGCTTGTTCACCACGAGCTCTCCGTTCTCTACGCAAACCCTGGTAGTTGAGACCCCGAGGTCCAGTGTGGTCGTAAAGCACCCTGTTTTGCCCTCAATGCTTTTCAGCAGGAAGGATGTAAACCAGTAGCCGTTCACGGGTTTAAAGGATACTCTGTACGAGTCAATACTCAACGTTGCTTCTTCCTCCGGTAGATACAGTAAAGCGGTATATACCTTGAGAACTCGGTTTTACCAGCTACTTTGCTCATCAGAAACCTGATCTTGTCGTAGGAGCCCTCAACGAATAATACGGTAACAACGTAGTCTGCAAATCTAACAGAGCACGATGTTTTGACGATCGTCCTGAGGTCTCCGAGGTCACCATCACTTGGTGCTCCACTACCCCACAGTATGAGTACTCCTGAGCAGGTGTGCTCTCTACTGTAGTGTAGCTCCTCGTGTATGTACTCCTCTATAGCTTTAGCAACCAAGCTGGACCTGTTACGCCTGGTTTCGGCAGCGATCTCGTCTAGCACTTCAGCAACATCTGCGGGAATACTTACACCGAATCTCTTCTTTGAAACCAAGCGTTACCACCCTATCTACGTGGTTTAAGACGACCAAGTATAAATAGAGCTAGGAGCAGTAAGCCTGTTACACCGGTTGGAATAGACCTCACTAAGTACGATAGAAGGAATCCTAGAAGAGCCGAGAGAACACCAGCTGTGATCGTCAGAACCAAGTGCTCATCGGTGCTACCGGAGAACTCAGCTGTAGCGAGTGCAGGTAGGAGTACGAATACGTGCTCCATCACGTACCCAGCGAGCCTCAGCATGCCAATAGTTACAGCGCCGATCAGCGTGTAAACCACTAGATCGTAGAAAGCCGTGTTCAATCCTGCAATCTTGGCTGAGACCTCGTCTACACTGGTTTCTACAACAGCTCGGCGCAACAGGTACACAGCTGCGATAATAGTGAAGGACAAAGTAATTCCAAGAACTGCTTCGTCTACTGTTAAAAGGAGAGGATCTCCGAGAATCAGCGCGGATAACGATACTCTACCTGGCATCATGGTCAAAGCGTAGTGCACTGATAGAACAGCTGATGCTGATGTGAAAGATACCAGTAGTGCAGAAGCCTTCTCCGGTGTTAAGCCCGTCTTCACTAGGACACCGGCTGCGTAAATAATAGCGAGTCCGATCAGCAGTGCTAGAACATAGTGATTCAAACCTGTGTAGTACTCCAACAAGACTCCGAGGACGACAGCGAGTAAGGCGGAGTGTGTTGCACCAGCTGCTAGGAACTCGAGCCTCCTGTAGTAGACTACGAAGCTGATGGCAGCCATGGCACCACCCATGGCTACGTAGGCGATCAAACGGTAGTACATGGTGGGATGAACCAGGGTTCTCACCCGAGTTCTTCAGTTGGTATATGGTCTTCTCCTAGCGGAGATGACGTAAAGAAGTGCAAAGCCGGTTACAAAACCCAGTGTGAACCCCAGTGCTATGCCATACATATCCAGAGCTCCACGCTCAGCTCCATGCACTGGTACCTCACGAGTGCTATCTAACTCAAGCATAGATACCTGCTCTGCTACACTTCTAATAGTCTTGTACGTGCCCGTCGTTACCGCTGAAGGAACTCTTAGTACAGGTATACCGCGTTTTTGAGCTTCCTCCTGAAGAACCCTGGATTCAGGTGCATCAGGAGGGTCTGTTACGAACACGGCTATAACGTTTCCTCGATTCAGGAGCTCTAGAAGCACGTCCACGTGCTCAGGTGTTAGTGGTGCTTCCTCCTCGTACTTGAGTATGTAGGTAACATTGAAACCAAGCCACGAAACAGCGTACTGCACGTGTGGTTTATCAACAACGACCAACCCCCTGAACCTTCCAGCTAGCATTGAAGCTGTGTTCAGGACGCTTCCCGCAATGGTGAAGGCTTTACTCCAGTAGCAACTCGCTCTCGAGGGGTCAACCTCTGATAGGACCTCTGCCACCTTGAAAACGAAGACCACGTAGTTGTAGGGGTCTCTGATAGGCATGTGGTAATTCGGTTTACCGGTAACCGGATTCACGCGTAGAATCACTGTTGCATCATCCACGATATCGACGTATTTTGCTTTGATTTCACCCCTCTCGACGAGCTCCTTGATCCTGAGCTCAAAGTGTGTGTGACCAGTTGAAATGATCAGGTCTGCTAGGCTAAGGATTCTAATGTCCTCCATGGACAACTGGTACTCGTGGGGATCGACCCCTGGGTTAACCAAGGAGTGAACCACTCCGGATCCGCAGAGCAACTGCTCAACGTCCTCTTTCAACGAGTAGAACGTAACAACGATCAAAGGGTTGTTCTCGCTGTGTAAAATTGCTGAACTACACGCGAGCACAAATATCAGGAAGAGCATTGAAGCGGCTCGGTGCAATGTCAGGTTGAATTCTCCGCTCAACGTATCACCACGTTGTGCACAAATATTATAACCCCCTTAAATAAACTGTGCACAAGGGAGCATGACCAGAATACACTACAACCGTTTAACAGTCAAAAGAGGATGCAGAGAGGTTATAACTGATTTAACAGCAGAAATGCCTGGACCAGGCTTGTACCAGGTTGTAGGTCCAAACAGTGTAGGTAAAACAACACTGATTCTAGCTACACTCGGAGCCTTGAAGCCCCAGTCTGGAAGCATTCACGTTGAGCCCGGTGTTGATGAGGGCGGAGTATCCTACATGCCTCAGGACTTCAACATACCCATGGAAGCACCTATATCAACGTACGAGTTTGTTAAAAACTACCTCGACCTCTGGAGAAGAAAGCACGGGATAAAGGTAGATTTGAACACGAGAACCTCAGAGGTCCTTGAAATGGTCGGTGTCCCAAGAAGCCTGTGGAGTGAGAGGTTGACGAGATTATCAGGCGGTATGGTACGCAGAGCTCTCTTAGCTAGAACACTTGCATCTAACACCCCTATTCTACTTTTAGATGAACCTTTGACAGGTGTTGACCCCGAGGGGAAAGTAGACATAGCGGAGCTTCTTGGAGAACTCTCAAAGAGAAAGCTAATCGTGATGACAAATCACGACCCCCTCCTAGTGCTCGATTACACGAAGAAGATGCTACTACTCGGCTACAACCACTACGTTTACGGTGAACCCTCGGAGTTGATGAAGTACGAGGTTTTAAGCAAGTTCTACAAGAAGTGCGCAATCGAGATAGAAAGACACGTTCACGTCGTGGACTGGCATTAGGCTCTGCGAGAACTCAGCTTTAACCTCCAACACCGGAGATCTAAACGGGCTTAACCTTGAACCTTAGACTACTAGAGGGCGAAATGCTAATTCGCAAGGGTTTCGTGTACATTGTAAAGGGGTATCAGCACCCGGAGGGGTACGCTGTAGCGTATCCAAGGTACAACCTTCTGCTCAGATGCAAACTGGAGCCACATGAGGCTCGCGTCCTGGTAAAACCTGCGTACTGGGATTGCATAAAGCAGCGCGTTCCAATGGTACCGATTACTGGATCCTACGGTTACAGATCAACTTGCACGTCGAGCATAGTTTGCGAGGTTAAGAGCACCCTTGAAGCTCTACTAGATGTAGAGCTCTACTTGACTGGTTCAGCATCTGTTCTGGAGAACTACAACGACGTGGACTTCGTTATCTACGGTGCAACAGAGGATGTTGTTGCTAAGACTAGGAAACTGGTTGAAACCGGTGTGCTCAAGAAGAATGAATCGATGCTTGTTAACGAGTACGCTAGGAAGCACTCTTCTAGCATGGGTCTTGCTGATTACCTGCACCTTAAGAAGAGCACTATTCTACACTTCATGCTTCTCGGAGTTCACGTTAACCTGAAGCTAGTTCAGTACAAGTATGGATACACGGAGTGCATTGATCCTGTTCTAGACTTCAAGCTTGTCACGGGTAAAATCAGGGTATTGAAGCCAATCAACCCGCACACAATACCAGCTAGGTATGAAGCTCTGCTCAACAACAGAAGCGTTGTTCTAGAGTCTCTGAGAGAAGTCTACTCCGAGCTTGAACCCGGAGACTACTACATACAAAACGCAAGAATGGAGGTCCGCAGGTCGGGATTGTACGTTGTCCCCGATAGCGGCGTCCTTCTACCCCTGCGTTAAATAACCTAGAGCACTAACTATATGATTAGCGGAGTTTCAACGTGAATAGCCTTGCTTATTGACCCCAAACTGTGTGTTCTATGCCGTGGAAGGGATCTATGCGGTCTCGCGTACTGCCCTGTTATAGCTAGAGCGAGAGCTATAGCTAGTCTTAAACCTGTTTACTCATCGAACGTTATTGATGGTTCAACACCTCCGTCTGTGTTCGTAGGTAGGATCGGGTACCCGTACGTTCGCGCGGGACCTGCAACACCACCGTTGACTGGAGATACAAGCGTATTTGATTACCCTGAGATGTGGAGGTCTCTGCGTATAGAGGACATACTTGAGTACAGGTGGACCTTGATCACAGGGTACAAGCTGTACGATGTTAGAAAACCGTATGACAGTGTTCTCGAGGAGGTGAGACTGCTTGTTCTGAGTAGTACACCGGTTGATGTTAGAGTGGTACTAGAGAAAAAGCCTAGACCTATGATAACCTTTGGTGAGCACGAGCCTCCTCAGGGTCCACGTGCACCACTTCAATCTATAAGAGTTCTGGGGAACCCACGTATTCCGAAACCTCTTGAAAAAGCCTACTACGACACCGACCTAAAGGCGTCTGAAGCTGTTGTTTACCTTTATGAATCAGGAGTACCCGTTTCGCACATTCAAAAGGTTTTCAGCGTGGGAGCGCTAGGCGTTAAGGAACAAAGAAGACTCGTGCCCACGCGGTGGAGTATAACAGCTGTTGACAGCATACTGTGCAGAGCCCTGATCAAGAGCATTAAGGAGTACGCGCCTGTGAACGAGATCATGGTGTACGACTACAGAGTTCACGAGAACCTCTTTGTTGGTATAATATACCCGGCTAAGTGGAGCTACGAGTGGATGGAGGCATGGTGGCCTGGTTCAACCTGGAACCCTGCAGGGTTAAACGTCGTGGTCGAAGGAGACTACGAGGATTACTTCGGGAGAACAACGTACCCGGGGATCGGGGGATGCTACTACGCTAGCATGCTTGCTACCCTGGAGCACCTGATGTCCATTAAGAAGCAGGCAACAGCTGTACTTCTCCGCGAGATATACCCCGGTTTCAACGTTCCAATAGGTGTTTGGTTTGTTCGCGAATCCTGCAGAGCAATGTTCTCAAGGGGGCCTGTTCTCAGGACAAACGACTTCAAGGAGGTATGCGAGTACCTGAATAAAGTAACAAAGCTTGGTTGCCGTAAATGGCTTGAATCCTCCAGGTTGCTGAAGCGTCTTGTCAACGTGAGGAAAATAAGCGAATTCGCGAAAAAGTGACCTTTGCAGGTGGTTCAAACGCTCTTCAGAGGTCTCAGAGTATACTATGCTCAGGTTAAAACAGCTCTTTCCAAGAGTGGTTTACCAGACCTTGATTACGCTTTAAACCCTTATCTTGGCTGTGGACATGGGTGTATTTACTGCTACGCAAGACTTTACACCCGGGATGAACGAGCTAGTAGAAACTGGGGTAGCGTGGTTGTAGTCAAGGTCAACCTGCCGACTGTTCTTATGAAGGAGGTTAAAGTGCTTGAACGAGGAGTAGTTGGTGTTGGAACAATCACGGATGCTTACCAACCAGTTGAAGCCTACTTCAAGCTCACGAGGAGAAGCATAGAGATACTGCTAGAGCACGGCTTCTCGGTGAGCATTCAAACGAAGAACCCACTAGTTCTAAGAGACCTAGACCTACTGCTGAAGCACAACGACAGAGTGGACGTTGGCTTCACTATAACCAGTCTGAACAGGGAGATCTCCAGCTTCATAGAGCCCAAGGCTCCTTCTCCGCAAGCACGAGCAGATGCACTGAGGAAACTAAGCTCTCATGGCCTGAAGACGTGGGTTTTCTATGGACCCGTGATCCCCGGTTTAAACGACGATGCTGAAACAGCTGAGCAGATCGCAGAACTGGCCGCTGAAACAGGCTCGAAGCTCTACTACGACCCTGTTCACGTGAAGCCATTCATGAAGAACCCGTTGCACCCTCTCTACGACAGAGCAAACAAGGTAACACCTGAATGGAGACGCAGAGTTGAAAGCATGATATTGAAGCTATGCTCCGAGTACAATTTAACATGTAAACCTGGCTTCACAGGAGATGCTTACGAAGGTGACTAAGAATCAAAGGTGCTGTACTCGTTGGATTTAGACCAAGTACGTGGGGGTCCGTAGTACGCAAACTTGCCGAGAACAAGGTTACAATCCTTGTAGTAGCTGTTGCTGTGTTCCTTGCTTCAGCTTACATGCATGATCCCTCAACACCAGTACCACTTGGCAACTGGGGGTTAAAGTACAGTGACGTAGTCTACGGAGTCTTCTACCCTGTTTACGAGAGAGGTGAGAGATGGTTTAAACCGGAGGATTTCTACGCGTTTAGGTTCAACTACATGAGTGCGGAGTGTCCTAAGCCCTACGTGAACTACAGATTCGAGTATCCACCGGTTATTGGTGCTTTGTGGTATGCTTCAACATGCATCGGGTTCCACACTGCTAGAATAAGCCTACGAGAAGCGAACTACAAGGAGTTTCTCGACTACACTGCACGCGTTCACTACCATGTTCAAGCAGCTTTTATAGGCATATTCTACTTTACGCTCATTCATTACTTGAGCAGGCTTGTACCTAGTAGACGTAGGCTACTGCTTTTCCTGGTTCTACCGTCTCTTGCAATGTACCTTGTTTACAACTGGGATGTTATAGCCTCGTGTTTCGCTGTGATCGGTTTGTACGAGTACTTGAAGAAAAGGTACTTTAGGAGTGGTCTCTTCATGGGCTTATCGATCGCAACGAAGATCTTAACAATCGGGTTAGCTACATGGCTTTTCGTAGAACTCCTCCTCGAAGACAATAGAAGAAGCACTACAAGGTACATTCTAAGTGCAGGACTCGTGCTCGCAGTGTTCTTTGCTCCACTAGCTCTGTTCGCTCAGGAGGGGTTAACCGCGTTCGTACAGCACCACGCTACCTGGTACTGCGAGAACTGCATTACGATAGTGTTCGTTAGAGACATACATAGTGAACAGCACAAGTACGCCTACTTAGGCTTTTTACTCTTAACCTGGTTGTTCCTGCTACAAACAAGAGTAAAAGCTACACGAGAGGCTGAAAAGCTGTACTGGGTTCTCTCGCTGTACTCGTTGATAGTCTTCAACTACGTTTTCTCCCCTCAGATGATGCTCATGCTTTCCCCGGTTTCAGTACTGGTACTTGATGCCGTTCTTCTCAAGTTGTACGCGATCGCTGACGTTTTCAATGCCGCTATAATAGCACTGTTTTTCCTGGATAGCGAAGTGCGCCGACTACTCGGTTTACAGCCTAAGTTTAACCCCTGGACGCTTGATAGCCCAGTGCAGTGGTTCGCATGGCCAGGAACATTGCTCTAGTACTCATCATGGTCTACCTCGGGTTGACCATTGTTTTAAGACACGTTGAGGATCATGGAAAAGTCTGACAGAGCTGAGAAAACTTACGTCCGCCTCTCTCCGCTATTGTGAACCCTACATCCAGTAGTGAAGCAAATCCTCTTCGGGAGCGCACTTCTCTATGAAAGCTATGTAGTCATCGGAGTACGCAAGCTTTCTGTAAGCACTGGTTAAGCTTGGACTAGGTATTACGAAGTCGGCGAGGTACTTTACAATCCACCACACCACCTCCTCAAGGCTACATTTCCATTTGACTAGTCCCTTGGCAACCAGAGTGAACAGTTCAAGTGGCGTTGGAGCGAACACCTCGATTCTCTGAACTCGGTTAACCTCAACGCCCTTCTTCATCATGATGTAGTAGTCTAGGAACCTGTCAACCACGCATACACCACTCCAACTCGTAATAGAGGGTTCAACGGTTTCCGGAACCAGGGTAAGCCACTCACCAAGGTCTGCTTTTCCGTAAGCACGAGCTTTCAGTACCAGTAGTGCTACCTTGGTAGCCGTATTAACTATCTGTTGAATAGTATCATCCTCAAGGTAGCACTCGTAGTTCACCAGAAGACCGTTCTCCATTAGCTCTAACAGAGGTTTCCACACTCTCAGTAGAGAGGATAGCGTATACCCTAGGTCTTCTAGCCCTCTACTCGAGCCCATACAAAAGCTTCTAGGCAGAGGTAAGTAGGCTTTGTAAGGGCTTCTTCTAAGGTAATCGGAGAGCTTCATATATGCATCTTCATGGAACGGCACTAGAACTAGCGTCTTCATTGCTGACCTCCTACTCTACTTCAACCTGACCGCCAACTCCTGGCACAGCCCCGAGTACTCGAGCTCGAATCAACGCTCGTTCAAAGCTCAACGCTCTGCACCCTGATGCTTTGCTTAAGATCTTCGAGAACTTTACCCAGTAGGTTCTCCAGTTCGCTCTGCGTGGAAGCTACAACTATAATGCTTAGCTTCACGGGTTTTGATGCGTGAGTTTTGAAGTACACATTCCTGAACTTCTCTCTCAGAGGCTTAAGGAGATGATCAACCTCGGCTTCCCTCTCATGTAGCGTTAACACTTCGACACGCTTTACATAGCGTCTACCAGGTATTGTTTCAAGTATTTGAACAACCTCGTTTTCAAACACAGCTTTTAGCTCGAGGGGCACCCCTGGTAGCATGAACACATGTTTTCCACCTATTCTCAGGTACACTCCGGGGGATACACCAGCGGGGTTGTACAGTGGTTTACCACCCTTCGGTAAGTAGGCTGCTTTCAGCTGGTACGTGGGTTCTCCTCCTACTCTTCTCTTGATGTACTCTACTGCTTCCTGGCTTAGTTGTAGCTCAAGACCTAGTGCTCGTGCAACCGCAGGTACTGTAATATCGTCCTCGGTGAAGCCTAGACCACCCGTTGTTACAACAACGTCGGCGATCTCCAGCGAGGAGCGTACAGCCCACTCCACGCTCTCGTAGTCGTCTGGTACAACCACAATTCTCATAACTTCGAACCCGAGCTCTGTTAATCTACTTGCAAGCCAGTGAGAGTTTGTGTCCTGAACTACTCCACGGAGTATCTCGGACCCCACGACAACTATTGCAGCTTTGATCACTAGAACCTTTCACCCGGTACTCTGTGTGATAACCTCCAGAGTACTCTAACTCTTTCAACACCGTTTATCTCCTCAACGACCCTGGCTGTTCCAGGTGGAAGCTTGGACTTCCAGTCACCGCCGGTAGCCATTAGTGTTCTCACAAGTGTACCGCTTACGTTCTCCAGCAATGGAGTGCTATGAACTCTTAAACCGTAGTTCTCGAACAATGTTCTCACCAGCTCATTGTTACTAAAAACAGCTTCAACCCGAGGTGTATAGGATAGCACGTGCCGAGGCCACTCGTAGTTGCTTGGAACATTGTCAACGGGAACAACGTAGGTTCTCTCGTAGAGGTCTCCTAGGCCTTCACGTATCATTTCAATTCTTTCACCAGCTGTGAAGGGATTATCCATGGTAAAGCTGTACTGAGC
The DNA here is from genome assembly GCA_038816475.1 of Desulfurococcaceae archaeon. Classification (GTDB taxonomy): domain Archaea; phylum Thermoproteota; class Thermoprotei_A; order Sulfolobales; family Desulfurococcaceae; genus UBA285. The sequence continues at coordinate 11,157 of JAWBAI010000005.1, read as the reverse complement.
AGCTGCAACAACGATAACAACCTCTTCGAACTCTCGCAGTATATGCTTTACAACGTACAAATGCCCATTGTGAAATGGCTGAAACCTTCCAATGAAGAGTGCACGCTTTTTCAAACAAACCCCGTTCAAATGTAGAGTAACAGGCAAACTTATCTAAGTGTGTTCAGCTCGCGCATGGAGTTACCATAAGGTTAAGGTAAATAGACCTCTGAGCAACTAACTGTACTTTGGACCTTGCAGTAGAACTAGCGTCCGGGTTGCACCTTGAAGTATCATAGGGTTGTCGTTGACTGGAACAAGTGCAAAAACTGTGGTTTCTGCACTCTTATTAACGCGTGCTACTCCAAAAGCATATGCATCGGCTGTCTCTCATGCTTCTGGGCATGCCCCTACGAGGCTAGAAGGATTATCGAGGTTGAAGCTCAACCACGCCTCGTGGAGATCTACGTTGATGGAAGTAAGGTTCTCGCTCCTCTCGGGGTTAGTGTAGCTACAGCGCTAGAGTACCTTGGTTTCAAGTTCGATAAGCCTGGTTCAAGGAGTAGTAGCTTAGCGTGTAGAACTGGTGGTTGTTGGGCGTGCGCATTGGTGATCAATGGTTCTCTCGAGCGCTCATGCATAACCCCGGTCAAGGAGGGTATGAACATTGAAACAAGCACAGAAGGCTTAGCACCTTTAAGAATAATCCATGGGCCTGAGCCTCACACCGTGGGTGGTAAAGCTACTCCGTGGTGGGAAGTAGACTACGTGAGCTACGTTGAAGCAGCCATATGGACAGCTGGTTGTAACCTTAGATGTCCTCAGTGCCAAAATTACCACGTAACATACGATAACACAACACCACCATCAAGACCAAATGAAGCAGCACGTCTCGTAGTAGCGTGCCACAAAAGGTACAGAACGAAAGGTATTGCTGTTAGCGGTGGTGAACCATCCATCAATAGACGATGGCTTATCGAGTTCTTCAAGACTGCTGCAAGGCTGGTAAAACCTGGAACAAGACTGCACTTGGACAGCAATGGAACAGTTCTAACACCAGACTACGTGGACGAGCTCGTGGAAGCAGGTTGCAACAACATAGGTGTTGAACCAAAGTGTGCTAGGGTTGAAACGTACATGGAGATAACCGGGATTAAGGACAGGGAGCTGGCTCGCGAGTACCTTGAAACAGCTTGGAGAGCTGTTGAGTACATACACACGCACTATGGAGATAGAGTGTACCTTGGAGTTGGCCTGGTGTACAACAAAGACCTTGTTACTCTGAACGAGCTCGCTGAAGCTGGTAGAAGAATAGCGTCTGTGGACCCTAGGATCCAGGTTACATTACTAGACTACTTTCCCACCTTCAGGAGAAGATGGATCCGGAGACCCACGGTCAAAGAGATGCTCGAGGTTAAAAGAGTACTCGAAGAACAGGGCTTAAAGACGGTTATTGTTCAAACAAGTGTAGGACACATAGGACCCGGGGAGCGGAACATGGGCTTAGCGAAAATGCACACCTAGAGGTGACTATGCCACGTGGTCTTAGCCAGCGAAACCTACCTGAAGTGCTCTCAGTGCTGGTACGAGGTCCACGATGAAAACCAGGTGAACTTGCTTCTCACCGGCAGATGCCCCAGGTGCGGAGGTCTTTTGTTAGTCAAGTACCGTAAACCCGTTTACAAGGTAAAAAAGAACGAGCGAGGTGTGTGGAGGTACTCTCTGCTACCGTTCTTCAAGAATAGAGTAACACTTGGTGAGGGTTTAACACCTGTAAGTCGTGTTGAAGGAGTACTAGTTAAAAACGAGAAGTTCAATCCCACAGGGCTTTACAGTGATAGAGCATCAGCACTGATCTCGTCCTTCCTCAGAGATACCGGAGTCGGAGAGGTTTACGTTGAGTACTCCGAGGAGTTTACGAAATCCCTTGTTCACTACCTAACCGGTGTAAGTCTACACGTAGTAGCAGGTAGCGTCTTCGAAATAGACCCAGAGGATATCATGCTCTTTGCTAGTAAAGGGTTAAAGATCGTTCACGAGTTCCCGAAAAGTTCAACGATCATACACTATGAAAACCCTTTAACCGTTGAAGGACTGAAGACGATCGTCTTCGAGCTCTACGAACAGGGTGTTAAAGCCGAAAACGTGGTTGTTCCAGCGAAAAGCGGTGTTCTAGCTCTGTCGATCTACAAGGGAGTAGATGATTTGAACGAAGCTGGAATAGAAACAGACTTTCAAGTCACAGCTGCTACGCCGAAGGGTTTTAATCCAAGGATACTCAGGTGCTTGAGAGGAGTCAAGGTCATCGAGGTCTCAGAAGCTGAGCTCTACGAAGCTTACGTGAAACTTCTGAGGAAAGGATTCAAGATAAAGCCCCTCGCCGCTTTGAGCTACTACGTAGCGGAGGTCACAGGAAACTCGGTAGCTGTTGTTACCATGGGTTACAAGGCGCGAACCACGGGTAGAGAAAGCAGTGTGAAGAAACTTGTACTAGACATCGTCTCCAGAAAACCCCTGGTAACAGCGTACGAGATATGGAAGGAGAAACCTGTGTACACTCTTAGGGCGGTGTACAAGGCTGTTAAGAGCATGGAGCTCAGCGGGGAATTGTGCTTCGAGGTTAGAACAAGGGGTGTACGCAAGATTAAACTCTACAAGCTCTGCTAGTCTCTGTTGAACGTTCAATAAGTTTTATATGAGTCTGCTTGCGTGAGCTTACCTCGGGGTTTTAAGTTGAAGCTTGTAGACGCCTATGTTTATCTTGAAAAGCTCAGAGACCTCATATATTCGCTTCTAGAGTACAGGGATAGAGTCGAGGAGAGCGGGTTAGAGATTGTACCCATACGTGAAGCAACACCATTGGTACGCTACGGCTTCATATCCATGTTCAAGGGAGGAGTTATAATGGATGTTACAAACGAGAAGCAAGCTGAGATCGCCGAGGATGCTGGTGCTGTTGGTGTAATGGTTTTGGATAAGCTACCTTACGATGTAAGAATGGCTGGTGGAGTTGCCAGGACAGCCGATCTAAACGTCATAGTAAGCGTAATGAACACAATAACAATACCCGTCTCAGCTAAGTGCAGAATTGGGCACGCCGAGGAAGCGAAACTGCTTGAGGAAATAGGCGTGGACCTGATAGACGAAAGCGAGGTTCTAACCCCCGTTGACGAGAAAAACCACATTAACAAGTGGGATTTCAAAACACCCTTCGTCAACGGTGCTAGAAACCTGCCGGAGGCCCTCAGGAGAGTCTACGAGGGTGCTTCAATGATCAGAACGAAGGGTGAACCGGGCACAGGCAACGTTGCTGAAGCTGTAAAACACATGAAGCTCGTCAACAGAGACATAGCTACACTGAGAGGGTACTTCTTAGCTCGTGACTACGAAGCTATATGGTTCTACTCAAAGGAGAACAAGGTACCCTACGAGCTTGCACTACTAACAGCTAAGCTGGGGAGACTACCGGTGGTTAACTTCGCTGCTGGTGGTATTGCAACACCCGCTGATGCAGCACTAATGATGTGGCTTGGTTCAGACGGTGTGTTCGTCGGCTCCGGCATATTCAAGAGCCAGGACCCGGAGAGCAGAGCAAGAGCCATAGTACTAGCTACATCATTCTACGATGATCCCGAAACGGTTGTCGAAGCCCAGAAAATGGTCTCCGAGAAGTACTCTATGCTCGGCATTGACATCAGAACGCTGAAACCCGAGCAGTTAATGCAGGTTAGAGGCGAGTAGGAATGGTCGTAGTGGGGGTTCTCGCTTTACAGGGGGATTTCCTGGAGCACTTGGAGATCCTGAGAGAACTAGGAGTGGAAACCAAGACGGTGAAGAAACCCGAAGACCTCTCCGCAGTAAGCGCTCTGATAATACCAGGTGGTGAATCAACAACTATTGGATCACTACTTGCAATTATAGGTCTCGGCGATCACCTGGTTAAGCACATAGAGAACGGTTTGCCCGTTATGGGAACATGCGCTGGTGCAATACTACTGGCACGAAAAGTCGTTGACAGAGTTGTCGGTGAAACGGGTCAGTACACGCTCAAGGTCATGAACATTAGTATTGTTAGGAACATATTCGGCAGGCAAAGAAACTCCTTCATAGCTGATGTAGAAGTGGAGAACGTGGGGATAGTGAAAGCCGCTTTCATCAGAGCACCAGGTATAGTTGACGCATGGACACCTGCAAGAATAACGGGCTACGTAGATCATCCAGCAGTTGGAAGAGTTGGTGCTGTAGCCGAGCAGAACAACATGCTAGCTCTAACATTTCACCCCGAAATAACAGGTGACAAGAAGATATACCAGTACTTCATATCGAAGATCAAGAGGTAGAGTGCACCTTCGAAGACAACGATGATCCCGAGCTCGCAACAAGTCTTTCCAGTTCCGACAGGAACCTCTCAAACAGCTCTTTTTTCACGCGTGCGCCAGCTGCGCGAGGGTGTCCGCCTCCGTTTACGCCTAGCTCCCTACTGAGAATTCTGAGTACTCTGTTTAAGTCTATGCCGGGTTCTGAGCGTAAGCTCATAACGTACATTTCCTTCCGCTCTTCTATGGCAATGCCGACCTTCGCTCTTCCGTAGACTCTAGCGTAGTTTGCAGCTCTACCCACGCTACCCGATGGGTTTAGAACATAGGCTACTAAGCCGCGACTTACAACGTTCTCCTTGACCCATAAACGTAGCTTCTCGTCTTCAGCAGCCTGCTTAAGGCTTCTTTCAACGAGTTCAGTCATCGTGCTCGGCAAGTTGTTTTTAGAGAGATGCTCTACAACGCGTCGTTTAAACTCGTAATCTCTTCTAGCACACTCCAATCCCTGTATTAGAATTCCAGCTTCCAGGTACACTGACCTTTTATCCCAGTTGTCAAGCTCTTGCTTAACCCATGGTGTTTCATCGAGGTAATCACCAATAGCACCGTACAACGCAATTCTCGCGTAATCGGATCCGAGACCCATTTTGTGCAAGTACCTGTAAGTGAGTTCAGATGCTGAGCAGCACGTATCGTAAACAACATCTACGTTCAAGGTTAGTCTGAGGTCCTCTGGTAGTGGATGATGATCCACGTACACTACTTTAGCTCTATTAGCGAGAGTACTAAGGTTATTTAGTATTTCCGTAGCGTGCAGTTCATTAAGTGCTACATCGACAATGAACACTACTTCATGGTCTTTCACGAACTCCTTCAAATCACTCAGTAGACCAGCTGGATGTGTGAAAACAACCTCAACACTATAATTCAAATTATCGAAGTACGCCTTAACCAAGGATGCTGAAGCTACTCCATCACTATCTCCATGCGCAAGAATAATGCACTTCAAGCACTCACCATGGTTCAGTACAAGATGCCCGGGTTATAACAGTGGCGGGAAAAAAGAGTGCGTTGAAGAATGCTTACGCTACACTTTCTAGCACTAAATCCTTTTAAACTCATGGCGATGTAAGATCACTAAAGGTGGAGCACGTGAAGTTGTTCATGTCTGCTGTGCTTTTTGTGCTACTCGTAGTACTACTTATGGTTGCTCCAGTAGCATACAGTGAAGTTGCAGGAGTAAGCTACATTGTATCCTACAGTATCGTGGATGATACTGGTTTTCTTGTAGTTGAGGTGAACGTAACTGAGACTAACTGTCTAGCCTACTATATTCCTGTGAACATACTGAATGAGCAAGCCGTAGTTGAATTCCTGAACTACACTAGCACTGGTACGAGGGTTCTCGGTGTTAACTACGACGAAGAGCAGGGGCTCGTAGATCTTATTGCCTGCTACCCGGGTACTGTAGAACTACTGTTCTCCGTGTCGAACATTCTCGAAGAGCAGAGTCTTGGAACCTATTCACTCTCCGTGGATACATCCGTTCTACGAAACTTCAGTAACGTAGTATTTGAGCTGAGACTCGGTATTCCAGTGAACTTCGAGGTATCATTATCTGGTGGTACAGTTGTTGAAGCTGTATACGAAGAGCAGGGTATTCTAAGGCTTAGAGGTATAGGGTTATCCATGATCACGATACTCATACCACTCGAGGAGGTAGAACAAACACCTACACCCACTGTTCAACCTCCACGCGCCGAAGTACCATTTCTCTACATCGCTTTAGCGGTTATCGCAGTAGTCATCGTAGCAGTAGCGGTTATCCTAATTACTCGTAGAAAGTAGTTTACGAGTACTTCGCGAGCCCCGGTGATTTTTATTCGGTCTCCAGGCGGATTTTATACTTCATGTGCGTGCTTATCCCGAAGTGGGCCCGCGGGGATTTGAACCCCGGACCTCCGCCGTGTGAGGGCGGCGTCCTACCAGGCTAGACGACGGGCCCACCAATTCACGATATACTATTGTAGCACTTAAAAGCATATTAAGAGCTTGTTCTTTTCAAATTTTAATGGGAGTACCCGGTGGTTACTTGAAGATTAAAAGCTACGTTGTAACTGCTAAGGCTTCTCCAGAGAGCTTATTTGCTAGTATTTCGAAGCGCATTGCCGAACCTCTAGTTCTGTATGTTGATAGAGACGAGAAAAGCAAACTTTACTTCGTAGCATTTCACTCTCGTATAAACCAAAGTGACGCATTAAGTGAAGCTGTGAAAAACCTTAGAGGTAAAGAGAAGTCAAAGATCATTGCATTGAAGGAGTTCAAGAGCTCAACAAGCTACTTTGCTTTAGCTTTGAAGGATTCCTGCGAGTTCCTTGAGCTACTTACCCCGTACAACGTGAAGCTCGTTGTCCCATACACTATTCACAGAGGGTTGACAACTGTTTTTGTGTGCTAGGTTTTTGTGGGTTTCTCGTGGATGCTTATGGTTCTCGAGGTGATTAAGTTTAGCAAGGTTTATAAACCAGGTGAGTAACAACTGCTCCTGGTGACCCTGGGTTTCCGAGACCCACGGCAGACCGTGGGGAGGGGGCTCAGGGAAACCGTGATGACCCGCCCTAGGAAAACCCACAAAAACCTAGAGCGGGAAATGGTTTCGAAGATTCTGCGTATTCGGGTATGCTGTCGACATCGAAAAGTACCTTGATAACCTTAGAGCATACTATGGCGAGAAATACGTGTACGTAAAGAATACGGATCCTCAGCAATGCTTCGAGCAAGCCTTGATCACCGCATCGCGCAACATACTGTTGTCTGAGTTAACACCACGAGAACTACACGTTCTCTACAAGGCTTATGTAACGGGCTACATTGTACAGCCGAGAAAGAGCGGGGGGCTTGACGCCTTCTCGAAGGCTATTGGAGCCTCTAAGCCAGCTGCTTGCATAACCCTAAAGAAGGCTGTTGGCAAAGTGCTCAGGAAGATCTTCGAGGAAGCAGTATAGGTTACTACTTAAAACCGTATTTTACGATGCTGTTTTAACTCACAAGTGATGAAACCAAGGTTGGTGTTTTATGTGAGAATAGTGTCGATCGACGTTGGTACATCGTACATTAAGGCTGCATATACGGAGTTCAATGAGCAAGATAAAACCCTGATCACTTTGAGCACTGTGAACGTTAGGCAACAAGCCGTAACAGACGGGCTTGTTCACGAGCACATGCCCAGCTACGTACTAGGTGAGGTTGTAAAGCTCGTAAAGCACCTAGTTAGGACATCAGGTGTTCCAGATGTACTCGTGTTCTCTGTGTACCTCTTCTCAGCTGTTCTATTGACGAGAAGCGGGAAGTTCGTGAGCAACATTATAACCTGGTTAGATAGGCGATCTGAGAGTTCTCTTGACTACGTACTTAGGAATGCTGAAGACATATACATGAGGACCGGTTGTCCACCTCTCTACATCTACACTCTGCCTAAGATACTCTACATGCTGCGCGTGAACCCTGAGGTTGTACGTAGTAGTTTAATAGCAGACGCTAAATCATTGATCATGAGCTACTTTACGGGAGAGGTAGTAACCGATTATTCGACTGCTAGTGGAACTTACCAGCTGATGAACATTTGGAATCTGAAGTGGGATGATTACGTGCTCTCGATCGTAGGATTGGATGAATCACAGTTACCCAGATTAGAAGAAGGAGACTACGTAACATGGGTTAAGCCCGGGATCGCAAGTACAATGGGGATACCCGAGAAAACCCGCGTAGTTCTGGGACTATTCGACGGTGGATCCATGATATTCGGGTTATCGGGCGGAACGAGGAGCGTTGGGGTTGTAAACATGGGTACTAGTAGCATGCTGAGAGTCAATAGTCCAAGCCCCGTTATAGATAAAAGCTCCATGAGCATACAGTCCTACTATCTATACCGGAACACGTGGATACCGGGGCTCGGTTTAAACAACTGCGGTATTGTACTGGAGTACCTTGCTGGAACACTAGGTTTAACCGTTGAACAGCTTGTAGAAAAAGCTAGAGAAGTTTCCCCGGAAAACTACGCTGAGGCTCAAACACCATTGATTATACCACTACTATACCCCGAGAGACACCCACAACTCTCAAAAAGCACGGGTGTTTGGATTGCCGGTATGAGAGAAGGTTTAAATGTTCCACTCCTCGTCTGCTCGACGCTTGAAGGACTAGTACTGTTACTAAGGTTCGTGGACGAGCTACTTGGAGCATCGGGTGCTCGTTACGAAAGCGTGGTTGCTGGAGGTAAGGTTACACAGATACCGATAGTTAGGGAAATGCTTGCAAGTGCCCTGGAGAAGAACGTACATTTTTCCGAGATACCTGATGCAACGCACTTTGGTAACTCCACGCTGGCTATGCTAGCTTTAAACGCCATAAAGAGGAACGAGCTTCCTCTTCTACTAGAAAAGTTCACCAAGGAAATTAAAACGCCTAATTTAAAACTAAGCGAGAAACTGAGAAGAAACTACGGGTTTTTCAAGAAACTACTGCACTTTACTGCTTCATTTGCTATGTAGAAGATGTTGACTCTTCCCTTGAACAATAAAAATGTTTCCATGTAAGTATTATAAGCTTGACCGTCTTCTGGGAAAAGCAGGCGGGTATGCATGAAGCATGGGATTATCACAGCTCTAATAACACCTCTTACCAAAGATGGAGATTTATGCGTTGAGTGCTTGAGGCAGCTCATAGAGTTTCAAGCTGGTAGCGGTGTTCATGGACTCTACCTAGCAGGTACTTATGGAGAAGGTGTAATCCTACCGGTTCAAATAAAGCTCAAGATATTCGAGAAAGCCATTGAGTACGCACCTAGTGGTATGTACCTACTACCACATATAGGTACAGCCGGAATTGACTCGATCATAGAGCTTGGTAAGAAGGTCAGAGACCTGGGATACAGCGAAGTGAGTATCATAGCACCTCTCTATCATAAACCCACGAGGAGAGGACTAGTGGAGTTCTACGAGTACATCTCTTCAAAGATCGATACCAAGATAGTACTATACAACAATCCTGGAAGACAAGGTTACAATGTAACTCCAGACGACTTCCAGGCAATAGTTGATAGAGTTAAAAACGTTGTTGGAGTAAAGGATACGAGCAGGGATGTTGAACAACTCCTTGAATACGCTACAAGATTCGGTGATAAGTACTTTATCGCTGGAGCCGGAGACTCGTTCCTTTACTACACGTTCGCTATCGGGGCTTCTGCACACATATGCGGAATATCAAACGTAGTACCTGAGCTTGCCGTAGCTATCTACGAAAGCGTCATCAACGGGAATCACAAGAAAGCCATTGAGCTGCAGTACCTCGCTAACAAGTTAAGAAAAGCACTGTCTAAGCTGAGTAGTGAGGGTCAAGAAGCGATTCGCGAAGTACTCAGGTACAGAGGACTAAACCCAGGTTATCCACCTGTTCAAATGGTGCACGAGTTCGACCCTAGACACGTTGAAGAAGCCAGGAACACGCTACAGAAGGTTCTTGAGGCGGTTAAGCGTTGATCAGAATCGCCGTGGTGAACTCTAAGTCTTTTGGAGTGTACACTGATGCGATTGAGAGGTTAAAGAAGCTGGGGGAAGTATCTAGAGTAGAGGTTCCCAAGGATTACAGAGGTTCTAGGCTCGCAGAAGCTCTCCAGGGTTTTCACTTTATCGTAGCGAGTGTAACCCCACTGTACGATAGAGAATTCTTCGAGAGAAACAACGATGTTGTAATGATAGTTAGACACGGTATAGGGTACGACAACATAGATGTTAAAGCAGCAGAGGAGCACGGCGTTGTTGTTGCACGTGTTCCAGGCTGGAGGGAGAGAGAAGCTGTTGCCGAGCATACCATAGCACTAATGCTCTCAGCGCTGAGGTACGTTCCACAATCATACATAGCTGTTAGAGAAGGTAAATGGCATGAGCGTGCAAAGTTCGTTGGAAGAGAACTCAGCAGTCTTGTTGTTGGTGTAGTCGGGTTTGGAAACATTGGTTCACGCGTTGCCGAAATACTAGCTAAGGGGTTTAACACCAAGATCGTCGTGTACGACCCCTACGTTCCTAGAGAAAAAGTGGAAGCACTAGGCTACGAGTACGTTAAAACTCTTGAGGAGGTTTTCTCGAAGTGTGACATAATGACACTTCACACACCACTAACTGAGGAAACAAGAAAAATGGTGAATAAGAGAGTTCTAGAAAAAGCGAAGAAGGGTATTATCATAGTTAACACTGCAAGAGGGGAGCTCGTAGACGAAGATGCTATAGTAGAAGCCATAGAAAAAGGGTTAGTGAGTGCTTACGCTGCGGATGTTGTTGAAGGAGAACCAATAGGTCCGGAGCACAGGTTCCTGAAGTACCAGAACATCATAATAACACCTCACACAGCAGCCTACACGTACGAAGCACTTGCAGGAATGGACTACGCTGTCGTAGAAGCTATTGAAAACTACCTACAGGGCAAACCAATAGATGGCGTAGTAGTGTACCCTGAACGTAGAAGAGAAATAAAGCCTTAAAGCTTTTTGATTTTTCACAGCTCTTTCTTCCTCCACCACAACCAGACTCCATAAGGGAATACTGTGAGGTTTGCATTTACACGATCGTTCCGCGTGCTGGAACGATCTGGAACGGTTTGAGCCGGGTGTTTCAGCGGCTGTTCCGAGTTGTTCCTTATTTTTAACGATGACCGTAGCTTTTTCATGGGTGAGAAGGATGAAGTACCTGGGTTTGATCGCTGTAGCCGTAGTAGCAGTTGGATTAATGGTACCACTGGTTGTAACCGCGGAGGAGGAGCCACCAAGGATGCTACCAGAGCTAGTCACGGTGAGAGGCGGGTGGGC